>RGZA01000100.1 GCA_010031785.1 Alphaproteobacteria bacterium | reverse complement strand
TTTGCGACTCATGTTCTGTCGGGCGGGGCGGATCTGCGCAGCCTGCAACAGATGCTTGGCCATGCCGATATTGGCACAACGCAGATTTATACCCATGTAGTGCGCGATCATTTGCAGAAAACCGTTGAAACACACCATCCACTGGCAAAAAAAGGTAAACGTTAATAGCCAGATTTGCCATTTTTAGATAGCTGTGCTATTCGCATGGCTTCATTATTAGAGGGCCTGATGCATCTACTCGATTTCGAACAAAGCGTTGCTGAACTGGAAGCCAAGATTGAAGAATTGCGCCACCTTTCCATTGGTGGGCAAGTCAATATTGCGGGCGATGTTGCAAAGTTACAGGGCAAGCTGGATAAGCAGCTCAAAGGGCTTTATGCGAAATTAACGCCTGCGCAAAAAGTACAGGTTGCGCGTCATCCGGAACGCCCGCACACGATTGAAATTATAAAAAATCTGATTGAAGATTTTGTATTGCTATCGGGTGATCGTTTGTTTGGCGATGATCAGGCGATCATTGGTGGGCTTGGCCGTTTCCGTGGCACTGCCGTGATGGTCATGGGCCATGAGCGCGGTCATGATACCGAAACGCGCCTTAAGCATAATTTTGGCATGGCCAAACCCGAAGGCTATCGCAAGGCGCAACGTTTGATGCAGCTTGCCGCGAAGTTTAACTTACCGATCCTGAGCTTTGTCGATACCGCCGGTGCGTTTCCGGGCGTAGACGCCGAAGCGCGTGGCCAGGCCGAAGCAATTGCCAAGGGCATTGAAGTGTGTTTGCAAGTAGCAGTGCCGTTTGTGACCACCATTATTGGTGAAGGTGGTTCGGGTGGGGCGATTGCGATTGCAGCAGCTGACCGCGTGTTGATGCTTGAGCATGCCATTTATTCGGTGATTTCACCCGAAGGTTGTGCCTCGATTTTATGGCGCAGCCCAAGCCACGCAGCAGATGCAGCGGAAGCCTTGCGTCTTACCGCGCAGGATCTGAAAGAGCTTGATGTGATTGATGAAATCATTCCTGAACCATTGGGTGGTGCACATCGCCAGAAGGAAGAAACGTTAGCGCGTCTTGCCGATGGCATTGAAAAGCATCTCAATGATCTGATTGGTACCGAACCTGCCAAGCTTCTTAAAAACCGTCAGGACAAGTTCCTGGCGATGGGCCAGAAGTCACTCGCGGCCTAAGCTTTTTTTATAAATGTAGGCGCGTGTTCTTCATGCAGCGTAATAAAGTTATCGCATAAATTTTTTGAAAACGCCCTGTCATGGGTTGAAAGGATAATGGCTTTGCCATTTTCTTTTTGTTCCTGCAAAAGCAGCAGAACCTTTGCCGCGCGCGCTTCATCAAGATGCGATGTCGGTTCATCCAATAATAAAACCTCCGGATCGGCGCTGAGCAGACGTACCAGTGATGCGCGTTGATTTTCTCCACCAGAGGTAAGGATAGCTTTGCGGGGCAGTGCATTTTCAAGATCAAGTTGTTTGGCAAAGTGCAGGGCACGGGTGCGATACTGTGCTTCATCGGCATGGCCAATGAAGGGAAACATGATGTTTTCTTCGAGCGTCAAATGTGGCCATAACGCGCAATGTTGTAGCATTAAATTCGCTGGAAAATCCGCAGGCCGCGCAGCGCGTGCAGGCCAGTGGCACTGATTAAACACGATATTCCCGCTATCGGCAGGTTCCAGTAGTGCGAGTATTTTTAAAAGCGTAGATTTTCCAACCCCACTTGGCCCCAAAAGACCAAGACCTTCACCTGCCTCCAGCTTAAACGAAAAATCGTTCAACAATGTGCGGCCATTGAATGATTTTGTAATGCCTGCGCAGCCAAACATTATGACCTGCTTTCATGATAGCGCTGCGCGATATAGGTCAGCGGCAGACAGATCACGGCAAAGATCAAAGCAAGAATAGTATAAATTTCAATCGGGCGATAGACGGCGCTGTTAATTTGCGATCCAATTTTTAGTAAGTCTTCAGCGCCAATAAAACTTGCCAGCAAGGTTGCGTGCAGAATACTGATCTGGCTGTTGATGAAGGCTGAGAGTGCGTGTTTGAGAATATAGGGCCCTTCGACCTTGGTCAGGCGATGCCATGCATTACAAGGATGCAGTCGCATGGTTTCATAAAGCCCCGCAGGCAGATTGCAGCGCGCCGCATACACAATTTGTCCGACCATCAGAATGTTAACGAAAGCGAGCGCAATTGCAGCCGACCAGAAGGGCCCGATATCCATATTCAGGATCGCCTGCAGCGGATAATAAAACCACAGGATAAACATGAGTGCCGGCACGCTGGATAAAAACCATTTCCCGATATCCAGTATACTAACGAGAGAGGTGTTTGGATTTTCTTTGGCAAACCAGCCCAGCGGAATACCAAGAACAATTCCGCAACATACTGCACATCCTGCAATTCCTAAGGTCACCGCAAGGCCTGATAGCAATGCTGGCCAATATGTGATGAGGATGTGCAGCATTATTATTTTACACTTTGCGGAAGACTATAGGGCGAAGCAACGGGATAGAATGAGGTTGATGCGCTTGGATATTTTTTCAGGATTGCGTCAATCTCGCCGCTTTGCAAACTTTCAATGAAAGCCGTGTCGAGCATGGATTTGAGCTTGAACTCGCCCTTGCCAACAAGGATGGAGTTGCCAAGCACGCGCAGCGGTTTTTGTGCAGCGATGTTTTGAAATACCGCGCCGCGTGATGCCATGAATTGCTCTGCCTGATAGGGCTCGGCAAAGACAACATCCGCCTTGTTTTGTTCAAGCTGCAAGAAAAGCTGCGCAACATCCGCAGTGGATGGAATAGACACACGCTGTGCATCAGGAAATTGCTGGCGGGCGATGAACTCGCTCATTTCGCCTTGTAAAATGGCAATCCGGGTTGCGTTTGTGTTTATATCAGAAACCAAGTGAATGCGCGTTTTGCCTTTTCGAACATAGGCGCCTACACCGGAGTAATAAAGAGGTGTAACGAATTCAACAAACGGTGCGCGTGCTGTTACCTGCCATGCGCCGGAACATACGGCATCATAGCGGCCAAGTTTTAATTCCTCGATCATGGTGGCAAAGGATACTTCCTTGGTCCATTGGACTTTTATATTCATACGCGCTGCGGCGGCTTCCACTGCGTCGTAAAAGGTACCACTCAGTTTCCCGGTGTTAGGATCCTTGATGATCGTTGGCGGATAAATAAAATAGCCGCAGCGTAAGGTGTGAGTTTGCATCACAGTTGAAAAGGCGGGTTCTGCTTCGATTGGTTTAATGCTGCGCTGCGTAATGCCTAGAGTAAGCAAGGCGGTAATAACACACACGGCGATGGTCACGAATAGATTGGTTTTCATCAATAACTCCTGCAAGAAAAGATGATTTCTTGTAGCCAAACCGCGATGAAAGTAATGTGCGATAGTGTAAAAAACGCATTTATTATATTTTATTTAATAATAAACCACCTATTATAGGTGGATGAGCATTCTTACACCCTCTCTCAGCAAGGCGGCGCGCGGGCTTCTTGATTGGCATCAAAGCGATCTGGCGCACCATGCGGGGGTATCACTAACGGCAGTTACCAGCTTTGAGCGGAAATCGGGCGCAACGCGCGAAAAAACAGTACTCACATTAAAAAATGCATTTGAAGAACATGGCGTGGAATTTATCGCAGGCGGCGTGCGCCGTAATGATGAAGCGGCAAGCATCGCGCGCTATAGCGGCAAGGAGTTTATTACCCAGCTCAATAATGATATTTTTTCTGCCATTCGCAAGCCGCGCATGGAATTCCTGACCTGTTCAACCGATGATCATCTTTGGCCGATGTATGGCAAGGAATCCCATGAAGAATGGAAGCGATTTAAAACGCGGATGGATCTGCGTGAAAAAACCATCGTGCCGGAAGGGAATACGCGGTTTAATTCCCCGCGATCAGAATATCGCATTTTGCCCCCCGAGGTGATTGGAAAAATCACATACTGTATTTATGCGGATCGCATGGCCTATGTGCTGTGGCGCAAGATGCAGGTGTTCACAGTGCGGAATATTACCATTGCCGATACGATGCGCGAACAATTCAAATATTTATGGCGCTTTGGGCGCATGGCGTGAGGTGTGGCTTTTATAACCGAATCGGATGGCACTGGATCGTCATTGCCATGGTGTTCTTGCCAGCCGAGTCCTTTTTGTGTTAATCCATTGGCCTGTCTTAATTTTCCTTCCTTTATCTTAAGGTGTCGAACATGAGTTGTGAAAAACCAAGTGATTGTGGTTCTGCGAGTATTTGCGGATCGGTTACATATATCGCCAGCATTCTGGTATTGGTGATCTTTATCATCAATGCAGGGTTTATACTTGCCAATCGCAGCTTGCAAAATGATGTGATCGCATTGCAAACCGACTTTTCAACCAAAAGCGGAAAAATTTCCCAGAACGGCACACTTGCCAACATCAATCAAAGCCTCATTCAGGCATTGACGACTGCTGCGATTACCAAGCGGGATGAACAAATCAAGGCATTGCTGGTCGAAAACAAAGTTGATCTTACTCCAAAAGCTCCTGCTAAATAATTCACACATCTGTTCATACGAGGCTTCCTATGTCTGACCATAATCATAAATCCGTAACCATTCTTGCTTTTGCATTGCTGGTGTTTTCTGTATTCCAGTTCACACAAATTCTTGTGGACCGCGATAACATCCAAAAGCTCCAGCAGGATGTTAAAAAGAATGTTGAGCAAGCCGATAAGGTTCTTGCTGAAAACCAAAAAATGCTTGATCAGTTGAACGCGATTGCCATTGGTACGCAGCGTCTTGCTGATGCTGGCAATGCCAATGCCAAGGATATCGTACAGCAACTGACCCGTTTGGGCATCAAGATCAATCCAAACTTCAAGCCAGGTCAGGAAGAAAAAGGCGCTGCCGCTACCAAAGAAAGCGAAGCACCTGCAAAAGAAGCGCCAGCAAAATAATGTTGGCATCATAAGCGTATAAACATCCCCGCTTTTATGCGGGGATGTTTTTTTGTAGAGGCTTTTTATAAAGGTTAGAGATGCTTAAAAAATTATATAACTGGATGCTTGAAAAAGCCGGCAGCCCGCGCGCAGTGCCAGCACTGGCTGCGATCTCCTTTATTGAAAGCTCGATGTTCCCATTGCCACCGGACATCATGCTGATCCCCATGTGTCTTGCCAACCGCCAGAAAGCATTCTGGTTTGCGTTTGTATGCAGCGTTGCTTCGGTTATTGGCGGATTGTTTGGTTATGCAATTGGCTATTTTCTCTATGAAACGGTGGGTGTGTGGGTGCTCAATCTTTATGGTGGCGCTGATGAGATGTATGCGACATTCCAAAAGGCTTTTGACCAATATGGCTTCTGGCTGGTGATGATGGCGGGCTTTACGCCATTTCCATTTAAAGTCATTACCATTTGCAGCGGCCTTACCAAGCTAAATATCGGGGTCTTTGTACTGGCATCTGCTATTTCCCGTTCATCGCGTTTCTTTCTTGAGGCGCTGTTAATCAAGATCTATGGCGATAAAATCCGTGATGTGATGGAAAAGCATCTGGAAGTGATTACCACATCCTTTTTTGTGCTATTGGTGGGTGGATTTTTCCTCATTCGCTTTATAATATAGGTTTCATGAGTGACGAAAACCAAAACCTAAAACCGTTTCCTGTCTCGTGGGATGAACTGCACCGCTATTCCAAGGCGCTTGCCTGGCGCTTGCATGATGCAGCGCCGCCCGCGCATCCATGGAAAGGGATTATTGCGGTAACGCGCGGCGGGTTGGTGCCCGCAGGCATTATCGCGCGCGAGCTTGAAATCCGCGTTGTAGAAACCGTATGCATCTCAAGCTATGATCATCAACAGCAACGCAAAGCTGAACTTCTTAAGCCAGTGATGCAGGCGGTGGGTGATGGCAAGGGCTGGCTGGTGATTGATGATCTGGCTGATACAGGCCGCACGCTGGAACTCATTCGTCAAATTCTACCTTCCGCAACCTATGCCACGGTTTATGCCAAGCCAATTGGCAAGCCGCTGGTCGATCATTATATTATGGAAGTGAGCCAGGATACGTGGATTTATTTCCCATGGGATGTTGAGCTGCAATATATCCAGCCTATTTCGCTGCAGCGTGGAAAACCCTGATGTGGATGAAGCATCGCACTCTATTTATTGTGCTGTGCATTCTTTCGTTTCTAAGCATTTGTGTCTCGCAATTTCAGAAGGCGGGGTTTCAATTAACCCATGCGGTATCGAATGCGGTGCAGGAATTCAAACTCACCGATCAGCGGCGCATTCATATTTTATTCGGCGATAAAACAGGCGGTGGCCATAAATATGGCACCGGCAGCCCCGGTAAAACTGAATTCCCGGAAAGCTGGGATGATGAAAAAATTATCACCGTCACCAAACGCATCGCCAATGACAATCAGTTGCCGATGCGGCCATCCGGGCGGCGCTATTGGCTGCGCATGGGGGAGGAAGAGGATTTGCAAATCCGCGTTGTCCTTGACCGTGAGCGCGGCGAGATTGTCACTTCATACCCTGTTGATCCGAGCAAGAAAAACAAATGGTAAAACAGGAAATACATAATTTATGGAACAGCATCCAACAGGCCTATGCGCCCGATGCACAGATGATCAATGACATTGATGAATTTCTTGGCGCGCATGAATGGCAATTAGCGCTCGAGCATATGGAGGATGTTATTGGCCCCGATATACCTGCGTCTTTGGTTGCGGCGATTGCCCATATTCGCGCACAGATGCAGGATTAGCGGCTAAACATCCCGATTAATTCAATATGGTGCGACCATAAAAACTGGTCAAAGACATGTACTTGCGTGAGCGTATAGCCGCCTTGCGTCAAGATGCGCGCATCGCGCATGAAGGTGGCGGGATTGCAGCTGACATAGGCAATGTGTGCGACTTTGGAGCAGGCGAGTTCTGCGGCCTGTTCCTTTGCGCCTGCGCGCGGTGGGTCAAGACATACCGTATCAAAATGACTAAGCTCAATCGCTTTCAGCGGATCGCGGAACAGATTGCGGCGTTCGGTTTTAAAGCCGCGTAGATTTTGCGTTGCTGCGGATAATGCGCGAATGGCATTGCCATCCACATCCACCGCGAGCATGGTTTTGTTTTTGGCGTAGAGATTGAGTGCGAACAAGCCGGTGCCGCAAAATAAATCGGCGGCGTTTTTTGCTTTTTCAAAAACCGGTTTGAGAGAGGCAAGCATCGCATGTTCCGCTTCATCGCTCGCCTGCATAAAAGCATGGGGTGGCAATGGAACGCTGATGGCGCCATAATGGCCCGTTAGTGCGGTTTGATCCAGTAAAACGCTAGTTTCTGCGTTTTCATCCATCTGGCTATAAAGCCGCGCGAGCTTATGTTCTGCCCCCCAGCTAATGAGCGTTTGCTGTTGCTGCGCGTTAAAATTAATACCACTCAACGCCAGCTCAATCGCGCCATTTAA
>RGZA01000099.1 GCA_010031785.1 Alphaproteobacteria bacterium | reverse complement strand
GGGCGTGATGGACAATTGCTCGACAGTTTTATTTCAACGGTTTCACCTCTAAGTTCAACCATGATCGATGCGGTAGAAAAAGCATTGAGCGCGGGACAATAGCAACAGATGCTATGTCAGGAATTTTCCAGAAAACTATTGCAAATGATTGTGGTGGTGGGCGCGTGCATTCCGGTTGTTGTGGGCTTTGCAGGAATTATTGCGGGGCCATCGATGATTGATGCAATAATTGCTGGTATGTGTAGGTGGCCTTGCGCGATTATGGTCTTTGATTGAAGTGGGCACGCCTTCATCTTCCATGGTATTTGGATTGATAATGGAGCGAGGCATTACGCCCGGCTTAGCCTATTGGCAATATCGTATCGCAAAACATCATTATTGAGTTTGTCGCGAAAATGAAAAACCTATATTTTCTGATGCTTACTTTACTTTTAACTGGCTGCCAGAACGCGGCGTTTATGGTTGCAAATCTTCCGGTTATTTTAAGCACACATTCCATTAAGCATGATATTGCGTATAGTTCACAGCCATGGCAAAAGTTGGATATTCATATTCCCTCCGGCCAAGAAAATAAAAAACGCGATGTTGTTGTCTTTTTTTATGGTGGGCGCTGGACTAATGGCAGCAGGGACGATTACGCATTCATCGGAAAATATTTTGCAGACAGGGGGTTTATTACCGTTATTGCTGATTATCAGAAATATCCCCAAACACGCTTTCCAGTTTTTGTAGAGGACGGCGCAAAGGCGCTTGCCTGGACTTACGATCATATTGGTATGTATGGCGGTAATAACGCACGTATCCATGTGATTGGCCATTCAGCGGGCGCGCATATTGGCGCATTGCTGTTAGCAGATAAGCATTATCTGGCCGCACACGGCAAGACACCACAAATGATCATTCATGATTTTGTGGGTCTGGCTGGCCCTTATGCCTTCACGCCTGATGAGCCAGATTTAATTGCGATATTTCCAAAGCCCTACAGCGCAATGCAGGCACCAACATTTATTGATGGCACAGAACCACCCATGCTTTTACTGTGGGGCAACGCGGATAGGGATGTAGGGCTATTTAATCTTGAAAAGCTCAAAACAAAAATTGAAGCGAAGAACGGATATGTAAAATCGGCTGTTTTTTCTGATGTTAATCACATTGATATAATCAAGGCATTTACATGGATTGATAAGGATCATGCCGGTATAGAAAAAAGTGTCATGGATTTTTTGAACCATGACTAAATCGGCCTTCTACGTGCTTTGTGATACCCCGTAGCATTGTTTATATCGCATTTGTTTAGGTCAGCCGATGCGATCCACCATCGCCCATCATCCTTGGCTAAAGCTTCTTGCTTCGCTAAAAGCTATGAAGGACAAGTCGGATAGCATGCGATTTCCGTATTAATTACAATACGAATATTTACGCCAATGGCGGCACCGGTATTGAGTCGCAGTTGGTTTCAGAAAGATGTTTTAAGGACAGCTACAAGTACCATCATTTGAAGTGTGGTTATAATATACCTATATCTATTTACAGGTTGTCTTGCCAAACAGCCTTTGTGATAAAAGTAAGGGAGTACCGCATGACTATACCAAAACCCTATAGCAAAAACCCTGAAGTGCTCGCCACGCTTGATGATATGCAGCGCCATGTCACGCAAAGCTGTGGCACAGAGCCGCCGTTTCACAATGCCTTCTGGAATAACAAGCGGATGGGCATTTATGTCGATGTGGTGTCGGGGGAGCCGCTTTTTTCTTCAACCGATAAATTTGATAGTGGCACAGGCTGGCCCAGTTTTACAAAGCCCCTGCATGATCAGCATGTGGTTGAAAAACGTGATGATACTTATGGCATGGTACGCATCGAGGTGCGATCAAAACATGCGGACTCGCATTTAGGCCATGTATTTGATGATGGCCCGGCAGGAACAGGTTTGCGTTATTGCATCAACTCCGCATCTTTGCGTTTTATTGCAAAGGAAGATCTGGAAAAAGAAGGCTATAGCGCGTACAGCACTTTGTTTGACGCTAATTAAGCAGCTTTTTGTAGCAATTCCGCATAAACCGCAAGCGTTGTTGAACACATGCGCTGCATATCAAAACTTGCTTTGGCATGGGCCGTTGCTTTCTCACCCATGCTCGCGCGTTGTTCTTTGCTGAGCGACAAAGCGTGACGAATGGTATCTGCAAGTGCATCGACATCCCCTGGCGGTACAAGCCAGCCGGTTTCTTTATCCTTCACGGTTTCACTGATGGAGCCAAGATTGCTTGCAATAACAGGAACGCCCATCGCTTGCGCTTCGGCGCTCACGCGGCCAAAGGCCTCGGGAACCTGGCTTGGTGTTATCACAAGATCGGCAAGCGCATAGGCTGCCGGTAAATCAACGTGATTGAGAAAAGAAACTTTGCTTTGCAAAAATAAATTTTGACTTAGCTGCTTGAGCTGCTCGCGGTAGCTTGCATGCTCATGATCCGGCCCAACGATGAGGCAGAAAAACGGCTCCTTTACTTTGGCAAGTGCCTCCAGCGCCAGCGCCTGACCTTTGGCTTTCATCAAGCGACCCGGGAACAGGATAAAGGGCTTGTCTTTGGGCAACATAATGCTTGTTTTTAAGGCTTCTTTACGCTCTTCACTTACCTGATCGCGGCTATACACACTCAGATCAATGCCGCGAGGAATAACGCTGATGCGCTGGGGCGGCACTGTGTAATTTTTTTCGATATAGGATGCCATGCTGCGGGAGATGGCAATCACGCGCTCGCCCTTGGTCATGATGCTGTTATAAAATTTGATCCATGGAAAAATGGTCCGGTAGCTTGCATGCATGGTGGTGACCAGTGGCACTTTGGATTCACGTGTTGCAAAATAAGCTGGCCATGCTGGCGCACGTGAGCGCACATGGACAAGGTTCACATGTTCCATGCGCACGAAATCCTTGAGCAATGAATTATTTTTCCACATCACGCGTGGATCTTTGCTGCCTGCATCCCAGCTAAAGTGTGTTGCGCCGGATTTTTCAAGCTCATCAACCATGCGCCCGCCTGCACTAATCACAAAGGCTCGCCCGCCTGCACGTACAATCGATGCTGCGATATCCAGCGTGGAGCGTTCCGGCCCGCCGACAT
The DNA here is from genome assembly GCA_010031785.1 of Alphaproteobacteria bacterium. Lineage (GTDB taxonomy): Bacteria > Pseudomonadota > Alphaproteobacteria > UBA9219 > RGZA01 > RGZA01. The sequence continues at coordinate 4,366 of RGZA01000099.1, read as the reverse complement.
CAAGCGAAGGAACGATCTGCAAAATGGTTTTACCTTCAAGGGATTTAAGCATGAGATGGGTCCTTATGAGGGAGGGCCCATTAGCCTAAACAGGTTTTTGCAAAGGAATGGTAAAGATGGTATTTAATATCCTATTGGCATAGGTGGCGCATTGCTGGTTTTAGCCTTTGGTCCTAATAAGTTTGCTAATATGGTTCCAGCCGGTTTAGCAACCAAACCGGGAACTGGTACATCTCTTTTATCTTCAGGTGGTATGCCCATCAGCTTGTTGGTTGCATCCCATATATTGCGCATATTATGCTCATCGACACGGTTGCCAGGCATTGGAATGAAGAAACGATGTCCGATAGCTGCTTTCTCAGGAGGCTTCGGTTCGCTGCTGCCTTGAATGGTCAAAACTGGAACAGTTCCAGCATTGTCTGCTTTCCATAACGGGGGCATGATAGGGTCGATCGCAATAACGGGTGGAATAGGCTTGCCCTTATCGGCGAGCGATTTTGCCATACGCAGTGATGCGGCAGCGCCGCGCGATTGCCCAAGTAAGATCATGTCCGGATTTTCATTTAACCACTCGCCCATTTTTTGTTGAGCCAATGTGTGTGATTCAGGCTCACCGCCACATGCTACGTGCTTGGCTTCCGTCCACAACTCACGCACCGCCTGTCGATCATGGGTTGCGTCCATAGGCAGCGTAACACATACCGTAGTGTTGCCTTTGCGGTACATTGACATATGCAAACTGTCATATATTTGTTCACTACCTTGTCCTTGATTATCACGAAAGAGATGATCAAAGGTTTTAACTTTTTCCCAGCCATTATAAGTTTGCGGCCATGGGACTTGCCCGGCGTCTTTTTGCGCTTGGGTTAAGGTCGCGCGTTCTTCAAGCGCAAGACAGCCCGCGCCCATTAGGCGCACAAGGTCACCGATGGGCTGTATAAACGCTGGATTTTTTGTGAGAGCATCTACACTAAGTACTGTTTTGTTTTTTTCCTGTTGTGATCTTAGCCAAACCGGTTTTTTTTCTTTTGGCTGTTGGTTGTTTGGCAAAGCCTGTTTATAGCGACCGCCGCCCAACCAAACGGGGCGTTTTTCTGGAACAGCGTTTGCAGCCATGCCAATCGCATCAATCACATTTTGGCGAAAATCATCCTGGGGCTTTACATCAGCCATACTAAATTCCTTTAAATATAGTAAAAATATATCAGGAATAGATGTAAAAACCGCTAATGAGTTATTACCATTTGATAAACAGATTTAATTACTGTTTGACGCACTGCTCGACCATGGCGGTTGCGATTTCTTCTGCGCCAACGATGGTTTTGTTAGCACCGCACATCTTAAGATGATCGCTCTCCGCATCGGAATGGCCACGCGCGATAATGAATAAATCCGGATTGATCGCCCGCGCCTTGGTGACGATTTGTCCTGCTTCAAAACTATCGGGTACAGCAACCAGTAATGTTTTTGCTTTTTTAAGATTCGCAACCGGCAGTAACGTGAGTGCATGGCCATGCACACCCTGAATGCCGAGCTTGTTCAGATGTTGTAGTGCGTTGCTATTTTCATCGAGCACAAATAAGGCTTCACCTTTGTTATACAGCGTTGCGCCAATTTTGTGGCCGACCTTGCCATAGCCAACCAGAACAATATGATTTTCCATCGTCGTCATTTCAGCGGGTTCAGGCTGTTTGGGTTGCTTCTGTTTCACGTCGGGTTGCACACGTTCCAGAACATAGAACATCAACGGATTAAGAATGATCGAAATAATCGCGCCCGCCAAAATCAAATCGCGGCTATCTTCGCTCATCACGCCAAGGGATATGCCAAGCCCGCCCAGAATGAAGGAGAACTCACCAATCTGTCCCAGGCTAGCTGCAATAAAGAGTGCCGTACGTTTAGGTTGGCCAAATAACAAAATGAGCCCACATGCCGCAAGTGATTGACCAAACACAATGATCGCAAGAGTGGCGAGCACCTCCCATGGATGATTGATAATAACCGCAGGATTAAACAACATGCCTACGGAAACAAAGAACAGAACCGCAAACGCATCGCGCAAAGGCAATGTTTCTTCCGCAGCACGTTGGCTGAGCTCGGATTCACTTAAGATCATGCCAGCAAAGAATGCGCCAAGGGCAAAGGATACACCAAACATTTTTGCTGCACCAAACGCAACACCCAGCGCGATTGAAAGAACACATAGACGGAAAAGCTCGCGCGATCCCGTATGGGCAACATAATGTAATACCCATGGGATAAGCTTGCGCCCCAATATCAACATCAATGCAAGAAAGGCTGCAACCTTGCCAAAGGTAACGCCAAGGGTGATTGCAAGCTGGGTGATGGCATGCATGGATAAGCCACGCTGCAACACGGTTGGATCATCAAGCAGGGGAACAACGGTGGGCAGCAGCACAAGCAAGAACACCATCACGATGTCTTGCACAATCAGCCAGCCAACCGCGATTTTACCATTATCGGTGTTAACAAGGCGCCGTTCGCGCAAGGTACGCATTAGCACAACGGTACTTGCAACCGATAGTGCAAGACCAAATACAAGGCCTGCGCCAATCGTCCAGCCGAGCAGGATTGCAAGACCCAGACCCAAAAGCGTTGAAACAACAATTTGTAAAATCGCGCCCGGAATAGCGATGGCACGTACTGATAATAAATCTTTTAACGAAAAATGTAGCCCAACCCCGAACATCAAAAGGATCACGCCAAGCTCCGCAAGCTCAAGCGCAATCGATTGATCGGCAACAAAACCGGGCGTGTGTGGCCCTACGATAATGCCTGCCAATAAATAGCCGGCAATGGGGGATATTTTAAAGCGCTGCGCAATGGTGCCAAGAATGGAGGCAAGGCATAGACCAACAACCACCATGCTAATAATAGGAGTTTCGTTAAGCATTGCGCGTTTTTATACCGTAATAAGAGAGAAGATGGTTAAAGAGCAGACCGAATCATTATAATCTGTTTTTTGAAAAAGGGCCATTCCGTAACCACATAAATCGTCCAAAAAATCACATGCAATCAAAAGTTATTTCGGCGAAACTTATTTCGGCAAAAATAATTCTGGGCGATATTACTGCTGATGTAGCGCGCAAGAATATTAAACATATTAATGTCCGTATTGTGGCACCGGGTGGCGATGTGCGCATTGCTGCACCCTTACGTATGACGTTGGAAAAGGTGCGCGCTTTTGCTTTTTCAAAACTGGGCTGGATTATTAAACATCAAACGCGCATGCGGCGCATGCCGGCTACAGCAAAGCGCGCCAAGCCTGATGCGAACACGCTGTTATTATGGGGAAACTCCTATCCCATAGAGGTTATGCAGGCACATGGCCCCTCGCGCGTTGTTTTCTCGGACGGCGCGCTGCAGCTTCATCTGCGGCCCAAAGCTACCAAAAAGAAAAGGCAGGCGTTGCTTATTAAATGGCAACACACGCAACTGATGCGCGCGGTCCGCCTGTTGCTCGATAAATGGGAGCCGTTGATGGGCGCTGAAGTTGCGCGCGTGGGCCTGCAAACCATGAAGACGCGTTGGGGAAGTTGTACGCCGAGCAAGCGCCACATTCGCCTCAATACCGAATTGTTAAAATACGCGCCGCATTATCTTGAATATGTCGTGGTGCATGAGCTCTGTCATTTTTTCGAGCGCGGTCATGGCCCTGCATTTAAAAAAGTAATGGACCGCTATTTGCCCAATTGGCGCGAATTACGTGCTGAACTTAACAGCCAGCATTAGAGCTGACATCAGCACCATGCCCAAATCCTCAATCAGGGTGATGGTAGACATCGGCAATTGCAGCACGGTGCCAAGGCATGCGCAGCGGATGCTCTGTTTCGCGCGTAAAGCCTTGATCACGCCAAGGCTGCTAAAACCCATCAGCAGGATGGATGCATAAAGCGCAAAGGTGAGTTGGTATTGGAATAAAAAAGCAAAGCCGAGCGCAAGTTCAAGAAATGGATAAATCAGCCCATAATTATTCCAGCGCGCCGCAAGCAGATCATAACTTTTATAGGCATCGCGAAAGCCGCGTAGATCAAGCAGTTTGAAAAAACCAAACACGATAAAAAACCCGGCCATGAAATTGAGCATCCAGCCATGCATGGTTTCTGCACGGCACGCCGCAAGCGCGATAAGGCCGATGATGAGGAACAGCGGGTAATAGGTGTTAAGCCACGAACCTGTATCGCTGGTTGTGATGCTATATGATCCGGCTTTTGTAAGCGCAGCACTGACCGTTTCATCATTAAGCGGCTCGGCACTCTCAATCACAGCCCGCGGTGGATTAAGTGTTACATCCACCTTGTCACCAAGGCCTGAAAGCGCAGCGCTTATTCTGCCAACGCATGCA
>RGZA01000098.1 GCA_010031785.1 Alphaproteobacteria bacterium | reverse complement strand
TACGGTAATCACCAACTCGCAATTGTCGATGGCCTTTTAGGTTAAACTGTAATGGTTTTCCATAGCGTAATGGATCGGTCGTAAGGCGTTGTTCAATCGCTGTTGCGATCCGCTCGCGCATGGTCACAGGAAGTTTTGGAATATCTTTTTCCGCGACAATGGGCAGATAGCTAACGCTATAAGTCATTAGCGTTTTTTCCAAACAGCCTCATGGCTTAGTAACTTTTTTCCTGATTTTTTAAATGTCTCTTCACGCGCTGTTGCGATTTGTGAGAGCGAAAAATCTTCACGTAATTCCAGTGCCTCTATAATGAGATCTTTAGCTACTGAAGAAATAGACTTTCCTTCTGCCTTGGCTAATCCGGCAATCATTTTTTGCCATTGTGGTTCAAAGGTTATGTTAACGCGCGGATTATGGGTTGGCATGGGGTATCTCCGGGTAAAAGCTGAATTAAGTGTAACGATTTTGTGGCACTTATGTCAAGGTTAATATGCTTTATGTCCCATATTTAATGAAAAAACGCTGGACAAATGAAGTGCCAGCTCCTACAAAACCACCAAGTTTCTGTGGAAGGTTAATGCCAAATGAGCGCTTGCTCGCCCGGTATGCCGCACCACGGGAGACCATCTGAAAGGATGGGTCAAGAATTTGGGCTATTTGAGTAGTGAGTAAAGAGGAGTGAGTAGTGAAGGCTCTGCCGTTTCATGATCTTGCTAATTTTATCGTTCATTACTCTTTACTCACTACTCACTACTCACTACTTTTTTAGGAGAATGCCATATGGCAAAAGAAATTATTGGCTATATCAAGCTACAGGTGCCTGCAGGCGGCGCCAATCCATCGCCCCCAATCGGGCCAGCGTTGGGTCAAAAAGGTCTGAACATTATGGAATTCTGCAAGCAGTTCAATGCAAAGACACAGCAAGTGGAAAAGGGCATTCCTATTCCAGTTGTGATCACTGCGTTTTCTGATCGCAGCTTTACCTTCGTAACCAAAACCCCGCCCAACAGCTACTTCGTGATGAAGGCAGCAAAGATTTCCAAGGGTGCAAGCACGGTGGGTTTAACCACTGTTGGCAACATCACGATGGATCAGGTTCGCGAAATTGCGAAAACCAAAATGCCGGATCTGAACTGCCACACCGTGGAAGCCGCTATGCAACAAGTGATTGGTACTGCACGCTCGATGGGCGTGACTGTATCCGAAAAGTAGGAGTATACATCATGGGTAAACGTTTAAAGAAAATCCGTGCAGGCGCTCCAACAGCTAACGTCAAACTTGAAGAAGCAATCAAGTTCCTGAAAGCTAACGCAAATGCAAAGTTCGATGAAACCATCGAAATCTCGATGAACCTTGGTGTTGATCCACGCCAGAACGATCAAAATGTTCGCGGCATGGTGCAATTGCCACATGGTACCGGTAAGTCGGTGCGTGTTGCAGTATTTGCCAAGGGCGAAAAAGCAGCAGCAGCAAAAGCAGCAGGCGCAGAATTTGTTGGCGCTGAAGATTTGGCTGAACTGATTGAAAAAGGCGAAATGGGTTTTGACCGCGTAATTGCAGCGCCTGACACCATGGTGATCGTTGGTAAGCTGGGTAAGGTTCTGGGTCCACGCGGCCTTATGCCAAATCCAAAGCTTGGCACCGTAACACCAAACGTTGTGGAAGCTGTTAAGGCTGCCAAAGCGGGTGCGATTGAATTCCGTGTTGAAAAAGCCGGTATCGTTCAAGCAGGCATCGGCAAGGCATCCTTCACCGAAGAAAAGCTTATTGCAAATGCACGTACCTTTGTTGCGGCTGTTACCAAGGCCAAGCCAGCAGCAGCCAAGGGCAACTACATCCAGCGTATTGCTGTGTCATCCACCATGGGTGCCGGCATCAAGCTTGATGTACCAAGTGTAGTCGCTGAAAGCGCGTAACGCGTATTAACGCATCGCGTATATGAAGATTATCCCGCAAAATCGTAAGGTTTTGCGGGATTTTTTTTACATCCGTCATGCCCGCGCAGGCGGGCATCCACGAGTTTACTTTTATCATTTATCTAGAAAGTTCAATAAAAATAGATACTTAAGCATAAGAAAAAAGGAAGTTCGTGGATGCCCGCCCCAGAAATCCTTTTGCGCGGGCATGATGGATAGATTTTATCTTGTATTATTGGAATAACCCCCCTATACAATGCGCACCAGTTTCCAAGACCGCAGGTGAGGGTTTCTCTCTTAATATCCCGCGCAGAAACGAAAAGAGTCCGAAAATTCCTGAAACGCACATGCTGTGTTTCGTTTTTCGCTTCCTTTCTTTCCCCGTCGAATGAAACAGGTTTTGTGTGTAAAGGCTTTGGCCTGAACGCATATGAACCAACGGGTTCAGAAATGTTTTCTGAATCTTTTTATCTAATGGAAGGAGGCGTTATGAATAAAAATCGTACGCTAAAAACCGAAACAGTCGAAAGCTTTAAAGGCGCACTTGAAGGTCAAGAATTTGCTGTTGTGGTACAGGCTACTGGCCTTACCGTTGCAGAAATTTCCAAGCTTCGCGGTCAAATCCGCGCTGCTGGTGCTGGCTATCGCGTTGTAAAAAACACGCTTGCCCGTCTTGCTCTGAAAGGCACAACCTTTGAAGGCTTAACGCAACTGATGAAAGGCCCAACGGCGATTGCATATGCAAAAGACCCGGTGGCCATTGCTAAGGTTCTGGTTGATTTTTCAAAGACCAACCAAAAACTGAAGCTCGTTGGTGCAAATCTTAATGGACAGATGCTGGATGCGAACGCGACTAAAACGCTCGCCACCTTGCCATCGCTCAACGAATTGCGCGCGCGGATTGTCGGCATGATCCAAACCCCTGCTACCCGTATGGCTGTATTGCTCAAAGCTCCCGCTGGTCAAATTGCTCGCGTGCTTTCTGCTAAGGCTCAAAAAGGCGAGTAAGAGTTCGATCTAAAAGTGTTTTTTGTTCAACTAACTACTGTAAAAACTAAAGGAGACTTAAATGTCAAAACTCGAAAAATTGGTTGATGAATTGTCAACCTTGACTGTATTGGAAGCTGCTGAACTGTCAAAGCTTCTGGAAGAAAAGTGGGGCGTATCTGCTGCTGCTCCTGTTGCTGTTGCTGCTGCTGGCGGTGCTGCTCCTGCAGCTGCTGCTGAAGAGCAAACCGAGTTCACCCTCGTGCTTGTTGATGGCGGCGCTAACAAGATCAACGTGATCAAGGAAGTGCGCGCAATCACCAACCTTGGCCTCAAAGAAGCTAAGGACCTTGTTGAAGGCGCACCAAAGACCGTTAAGGATGCTCTGTCAAAAGCAGACGCTGAAAAGTTCAAAAAGCAGATCGAAGCTGCTGGCGGTAAAGTTGAACTTAAATAATTACGGCTGTAATTATTTAAGGGAAGAAAAGGGCGGCCTTGCGGTCGCCCTTTTTGTTTTTGTATGCGGTTTGTATTAAACACATCACAATGCGCAACAACCGTTGCTCTATGTGCCAATAATCCTATCGGCGGGATGCCTGTTTAAGGCATACTAACCCCACATGAAGCATATGAGCTTGCGCCATTACCTGAACCTTTTTCGGCCAAAACTGCTCACGGTTTTGCATGAAGGCTATGGCTTTGACCGCTTTATCAAGGATCTGATCGCTGGCCTGACCGTTGCGGTGGTGGCATTGCCGCTGGCGATGGGTATTGCGATTGCTTCAGGCACAACGCCGGAGCGCGGCCTGTTCACCGCCATTATCGCAGGTTTTATTATCTCGGTGCTTGGCGGAAGCCGTTATCAGATTGGGGGGCCCACCGCCGCCTTTATCGTCGTTGTCTATCGCACCATCGAACATCATGGTTACGATGGTATGCTGCTTGCGACGTTTCTGGCTGGCATCATACTGCTCATTGTCGGGCTACTGCGGCTTGGCAATTACATCAAATATATTCCCTATCCGGTCACGATTGGTTTTACCGCCGGTATTGGCATTACGATTATGGTCAGCCAGATCGCGGATTTGCTAGGGCTCTCGGTTGGCAAATTGCCGGGCGAATTTTCGCACAAAATCTGGGCGCTTATTCACGCGCTGCCTACATCCAATCTAACGGTGGTGCTGTTATCACTCGCATGCCTTGTGGCGTTAATCGCTATGCAGAAATGGCGCCCGCATTGGCCGCGCATGCTGATTGTGGTGATTGTTGCGGCTTGTGCAGTATCCTTGCTATCGCTGGATGCCACAACTATTGGCACAAAGTTTGGCGTTATTCCCGATCGCTTGCCAATGCCGCAATGGCCAACCTTCAGCTTTGAAAAACTATGCGCTGTATTGCCCGATGCCGCAACAATTGCACTACTGGCGGGTATTGAATCGTTGTTATCAGCGGTGGTTGCTGATGGCATGACCGGGCGGCGGCACCGCTCCAATGCAGAACTGGTTGCACAAGGCATTGCCAATATTATCTCCCCGCTTTTTGGCGGCTTGCCAGCAACCGGTGCCATTGCGCGTACCGCGACCAACATCCGCGCGGGTTCAACGGGACCTGTTTCCGGCATCCTGCATGCGGTATTTTTATTGCTGTTTATTCTTATCGCAGCGCCGCTTGCCAGCTATGTGCCGCTTGCAGTATTAGCAGTGATCCTGAGCGTCGTTGCATGGAATATGAGCGAGGTGCATGTTGTTGGTGGTTTTCTAAGCCATGCAACCTGGGGTGATCGTATTGTATTACTGATCACAATGGCACTCACGGTTCTTTACGATCTTACCCTTGGGATTGAAGTTGGCGTTGTGATCGCCGCCTTTAAATTCATGCACAACATGGCAAATTTGGTGGAGATCGAGACCAATGTAAAGCTGGTCGAGGAAGAATTGCCCGATGTCGTGCGCGCCCCGCGCCCTTATTTTGATATTCCCGATCTTGATCATGGCATTGTGATTTACCGCATTCATGGACCATTCTTTTTTGGTGCAGCGTCCGAACTCACCGCAACGATGGGCCGCGAAGGTAAACCGCCGCACTTGCTGATCCTTGATTTTGCCGATGTGCCCTTGCTTGATGCAACGGGCGCATCAGCGTTAAAGGGGGTGATTAATGGCGCAAAACGCAAAGGCACCAAGGTCGTCATCACCCATGCATCGGTTCGCATTTTGCGTAGTTTTGTGCGCTATGGCATCACCCATTCGGATCTTGAATTCTCAACCGCACCAAGCATCGAACGCGCAATTGAACTATTTAAAAATTAGTTTTGCTGTTTGATCCATCTTTAAGAAGTCATGCCCGCCTTCGCGGGCATGACGGCTAAGGGGCTAGACCCTGATCAAGTGGTTCGTTATATTTCATGCTATGAACCCAACCCAAGCCTCCTTTCTATCTGAACCCAGTGAACCTGCTGCTTTAACCCCAATGATGCAGCAATATTGGGATCTTAAAAAGGCGCATCCTGAATGCCTGCTGTTTTTCCGCATGGGTGATTTTTATGAATTATTTTACGATGATGCTGTGGCCGCAGCACCTGTTCTTGATATCGCGCTCACGCGGCGTGGCAAAGATCAGGGTGAAGATGTCGCCATGTGCGGCATTCCCGTGCACGCCTATGAAAGCTATTTGCCAAAATTAATCCGTGCCGGTTTCCGCGTTGCAATTGCCGAGCAGATGGAAGATCCCGAAACTGCCCGTGCGCGCGCTAAATCGCAAAAGGGCGGCAAAGCGCTCGTCACACGGCAAATCATCCGCATCATTACACCCGGCACCTTAACCGAAGACAGTTTTCTGGATAGCGCGCGGGCCAATTATCTTGCGGTTTTGGCTGAATGTGCTGGCGAAGTTAGCCTTGCTTGGTGTGATCTTGCGCAAGGCCTGCCCCAGGTTCAAAGCGCGGAATGGAATGATATTCCTGCATTGTTAAGCCGCCTAAATCCTGCGGAACTTGTCCTGTCCGATAAAATAAAAACCCTTGAGGATAAGCGCGATTTTCTTGATGCGCATAAGGACATCATCACGTTTGTTGCGCCCGTGCGTTTTGATGCGGAAAGCGCGCGCCGCGCAGCCTTGCGCCAATATAGCGTCACCAGCCTTGATAGCTTTGGCAATTTTTCAAAAAATGAAACCACCGCGCTTGGCGTGTTGCTTGATTATATTGCACTCACGCAAAAGCAGCAGGTCAGTTTGCTACAATCCCCGCGCATGGCAAGCATCGCTGGGGTTGTGGCGATTGATGCCGCAACACGCCGCAATCTTGAACTCACACAAAGCCTTGATGGCGGGCGCAAAGGCAGTTTGCTGGCCGCGATTGACCGCACGCAAACCAATGCTGGCGCGCGTTTATTGGCAGAACAGCTTTCATCCCCGCTTACCGATCTTGTGCAGATTAATCTGCGTCTCTCACGCATTGAAATCTTTGTGCAGCATGGTGATTGGCGTGAAGCCTTGCGCGCATTGCTCAAAGCCAGCCCTGATTTACCGCGCGCCCTTACGCGTCTGTCACTTGGTCGTGGTTCACCGCGCGATCTTGCAATCGTGCGCGTAAGTTTAGAAAGCGCAACCAAGCTGCGCTTTTTCCTTAACCAGCATGCGCATGAACTCAATGATGATTTCAAACAACTTGCGCAAATACTTGGCGAACATTCTAACTTGATCGATTTGCTCACCCGTGCCTTGAAAATGGATTTGCCGTTCCTTGCGCGCGATGGCGGCTTTATTGCTCCGGGTTATTATCCGCCGCTTGATGAACTGGTATCCTTGCGCGATGACAGCAAGAAGCTGATTGCAGGCCTGCAAAACAAATATATTCAGCAAACCCGCATCCAAACCCTTAAAATCCGGCATAATAACGTCATTGGCTATCATGTGGAAATCACGCCGTCGCAAGCGGATAAAATGCTGCAGCCACCGTTAAATGCCGATTTTATTCATCGCCAAACGCTTTCGAGCGCAGTGCGTTTCACAACAACCGAACTTGCCGAGCTTGAACGCAAAACCAGCGAAGCAGGCGACAAGGCCTTGCAGATTGAATTGCAATTGTTCGATGAGCTGGTGCATAAAATTCTTGCATGCTTTGATGCCTTGCGCGCTGCAGCGGACGCCATGGCGCAGCTTGATGTTTCAACCGCGCTTGCGCAGCTTGCCGCAGAAAAAAACTGGTGCCGTCCTGTTATGGATGACAGCGCAAGCTTTGATATCCGCAAGGGCCGCCATCCGGTGGTCGAAGCATCGCTCAGTGCAGCAGGTAAAAACTTCATCGCTAATGATTGTGATCTGAGTGCGCAGAGTCGCCTGTGGCTTGTTACTGGGCCCAATATGGCCGGAAAATCCACGTTTTTGCGGCAAAATGCGTTATTAGTTGTCCTTGCTCAGATGGGATCGTACGTACCTGCTGCTTCTGCGCATATGGGTATCGTTGATAAACTGTTCAGCCGTGTGGGCGCTGCCGATGATCTTGCGCGCGGGCGCTCGACTTTTATGGTGGAGATGATTGAAACCGCTGCGATCCTGCATCAGGCAACGCCAAAATCACTTGTGATTCTTGATGAGATTGGCCGCGGCACAGCAACCTTTGATGGTCTTTCGATCGCCTGGGGCAGCCTTGAATATCTTTACCACCATAATCAATGCCGCGGATTATTCGCAACGCATTATCACGAACTTACGGTCTTGCGCGAACAGCTTCCGCATTTGCGCTGCGCAACGGCCAAGGTAAAAGAATGGAATAATGAAATCATCTTCCTTCACGAAGTGGGGGAAGGCATTGCCGAATGTTCCTACGGTATTCA
>RGZA01000097.1 GCA_010031785.1 Alphaproteobacteria bacterium | reverse complement strand
GCCCCAGCTCAACCCGTTTTCGCGATGAAGCATGCCATGGCAACAGCCTGTCATGGCTGTATGACCGCGACACGCTGACGGTAAATTTGATTCAAGCGCTGAGTGCTGAAAACAAGAAACGCTGGTTCATAATTAAAAGCGATGATGGCTATAGCTGTGACCTGACCAAGACTGCAAAAAAACGTATAAGGGATAGCGGCGGGGAGCTCGTTGGCGAAGCGCAGTTTGGCAAACGCATGAGCGGCCTTACAACCATTCTTGAACAGGCCGAAGCCGTAAAGCCCGATGTGATTTTCCTTGCCTTTGACCGGCCCGATTTATTGCATCTGTTAAGCCACTGGCCACGCGATAAGGAGGCGGCACCAATTGCCTTTACCAGCCTTTATGTTAGCGATATTCATGCCCTTGGCCATAAATATATGCCGCCTTTTTATACCATGTCATCCTTTTACTGGAACCAGGATGACACAACGCGCGCATGGTCTAATAAATTTGCAGCGCGTAATCGCGGCGGCATGCCAACCGACATTCAAGCCAGCGTCTATTCCTCCGTGCGGCATTATTTGCAAAGCGTGAAAGATATCCCAGAGCCATCTGCCGATATCATGACCCGCATGAAAGCAGCGCCACTTGATGATATGCTGTTTGGTGCAAGCCATATTCGCGCTGACGGTCTTGTTGCCCATCGTTTATTGCTGCTGTCATCCACGACTGATCAGGAACGCAGCAAGCCCTGGGATGTCTATAAGGTTGTGCGCACGATCCAGCCGCAAAATGTCACGCTACCTGCACAAGCATCGTGCAATAACGACTAATCATCCGACTAACGCATCAATATCCAGCGTGCTCTTATGCCCCACATCATCAAAATGCGCTTCAAGCCATTTTTTGGTTGCGATTTTTCCGGCATCACGCAGGCGGGTTAGAAAATTCCATTCGGGATTAAATTTGCTCTCCAGCGGCAAGCCCGACATCACTTTTTCATCGCCAACCATATGCAAATGCAATTCACGTAAGCCGCATGTCTGTGTATCCAGATGCCCCTTTTGCACCAGCGTATTAACCAGATGCAATCCACGCAGCTCCACAAGCAGCGGTGAATTAAAGCTGATTTCATTAAGCCGATCGGCAATTGTTTCCGGCGTGCGCGGCACTGCATCGCGAAAGATCGGGTCAATCTGCACAATCATAATATCCTTGGTCGCATCACATTCGGTCAGCGGAAAAAGGCTCGGGTTGCCCATAAACCCGCCATCCCAATAATAATTGCCATCAATCACTACTGCTTGAAACAGTTGCGGCAAACAGGCCGATGCCAAAACTGCATCCACCGTTATTTCTTTTCCGGTAAAAATCTTGAGCTTGCTTTTCAAAACATCGGTTGCAGAAATATGCAGATTAATCGCATCACTGTTTTGCAAGGCTTCAAAATCAATCATGCTCTGCAAAATATCTTTAAGCGGATTAAGCCCAAGGGGATTCAACTGATACGGCGAAAAATACTTCGACATCACATCAAAACCGGTGAACGCCCCAGCCATCATCATCTTCATCGGCCCCAGAAACTGATCCATCGTGTTCGATGCTGCAAATGCGCCAAACCGCCCGGAATCGCTTATTCTGCGCCAGAATTGCTCCATCAGCGCAATCGTCGTATCACGCCCACCCTTGATCATGCCATAGGCAAAGATCGCCGCATTCATCGACCCTGCGCTGGTTCCGCTAATGGTTTTGAACGCCACGCGCCCATCCAGCAGCAATTGTTCCAGAACGCCCCATGTGAATGCACCATGTGCACCGCCACCTTGCAGGGCCAAGTTTATTATTTTCGATGGAGTATTTGTCATGTGATCTAAAGTGATGAGAGTTGAGAGATGAGTGTTGAGTAAGAAATAAGTAGCGCTTGCATCACCACTCAACTCTCACCACTTAACACTCTATTGTGCAGTCCAGCCGCCATCCATCGTCATGGCAGAACCCGTGATTTGCGTGGCCGCATCACTGCATAAAAACACCAGATACGCGCCCAGCTCTTCCGGGGTTACAAATTGTTTGGAAGGTTGCTTTTCGGCAACCAGTTTTTCTTTAGCAGCTTCCACGCTGATTTTATTTTCTGCTGCAATCGCATCAATCTGCTTTTGTACCAGCGGCGTGAGCACCCAGCCCGGGCAAATCGCATTACAGGTAATGCCGCTGCCTGCTGTTTCAAGGCCTACAACCTTGGTAAGGCCAATAATCCCATGTTTTGCTGCAACATAGGCCGCTTTTTGCGGCGATGCAACGAGGCCATGCACCGAAGCCGTGCTGATAATGCGGCCCCATTTTTTTGCGCGCATAAACGGCAGCGCATATTTAATGCCATAAAATGCCGAGGATAAATTCGTGGAAATAATCGCATCCCATTTATCCAGCGGGAAGGCATCCACGGCCGATGTAAACTGAATGCCCGCATTATTTATAAGAATATCAATCGAACCAAGCTCGCTGTTCGTTGCCTTGATAAGCGCTTCAACCTGATCGGGTTTGGAAATATCCGCGCCATTATAACGTGCCTTGACGCCAAATTCTTTTTCAATGCCTGCGCGCACGTCTTCAATTGCCGCTGCATCGCCAAAGCCATTGATCATCACATGCACGCCTTGCGCTGCAAGCGCACGCGCCATGCCAAGGCCAATCCCGCTCGTTGAACCCGTGATCACCGCGCATTTACCTTTTAATGAATCCGCCATGATCGTTCTCCTTGTGATGATGTTAGGTTATAAAGCGAACGCAACACATTGCGCGTTTTCTTTTTTACGCAAGATTTCAACACCCGGTAATGCACAGCCTTCCAGCCATTCCAAAAACGCGCCGCCTGCCGTTGACACATATGAAAGTGTATCGCCAACCTTGGCCATATTAACGGCAGCAACTGTGTCACCACCGCCAGCCACTGATAAAACCTTACCGGATGATGTAAGCTGCGCTACGCGATTGGCAACAGCAATGGTCGCTTTTTCAAACGGCGGAATTTCAAATGCACCAAGCGGACCATTCCATACAACTGTCTTGGCTTTGGCCAATGCTGCCTCAATCGCGACAACAGTTTTTGGCCCAACATCAAGCGCCATCTGATCCGCTGGAATAGCTGTTGCATCCACAATTTGCGCATGAGCATTGGCTGCAAAGGCACCTGCCACCACAACATCACTTGGCAACAAAATGGTGCAACCCTTGCTCTTACTCTCCGCCATAATTTTGCGCGCTGTATCCAGCATGTCCGGTTCATACAGCGATTTACCAACCGCCAGCCCTTGCGCTGCTAAAAACGTATTCGCCATTCCACCGCCCAAAACCAACACATCAACTTTCGCTGTAAGATTATTGAGAAGACTAAGCTTAGTTGAAACTTTCGATCCCCCCACAATTGCAACCACCGGGCGCACAGGGGTTTCAAGTGCCCGCGCCAGAGCTTCCAGTTCATTTTGCATATCGCGGCCACAGCAGGATGGCAGAATATGCGCAAGCCCTTCGGTTGATGCATGGGCGCGGTGCGTTACAGAAAACGCATCATTCACAAATACATCGCCAAGTGCAGCAAATGCCTTGATAAGTGCAGGATCGTTTTCTTCCTCACCCTTATGAAAGCGCGTATTTTCTAATACCAGCACATCGCCCGATTTCATTGCGGCAATCGCTGCCTTGGCTTTTTCGCCCGTGCTTTCCGCGCAAAAAGCGACCGGCGCGTTGAGTACCTTTGCCAGTGCCGGCACAATCTGCGCCAGCGATAAGGTCGGTTCAATCTTCCCTTTTGGACGACCAAAATGGGAGAGCACGACAATCTTTGCGTGCTTGCTTTTTAATTCATCAATCGTTTTGACCAGACGCTGCAAGCGCGTGAGATCACTCACCAGGCCATCCTGCATCGGCACATTAAGATCACCACGCAACAAGATGATTTTGTTGGAGACATCAACATCATCCAGTGTGAGAAATTCACTGCTCATGCACGCTTCCTATATCTATCAAATGAAATGAAAATTAATGATGATCCGCTTTATCAAGCGCATTGCGAACCAATACGCCAAGGCATGCCAATGACAGGAAAGCTAACCCAAGACCAAACGCATAGGCATCTGAAGTGCTACCCTTAGCTGCAATAAACAGACCCGCCAGCGATACGATACATAATAATGTGCCCAGCAGCCAATTAACTAATCCCTGAAACATCAAGCGGCCTCTTAATCATTAAGGTGGTTAAAGCCCATTCTTATGCCGCAAAACCCCTTTTTGGGCAAGACTTTACAATTCTTTACACATAATAGAGATATTAGTTGACGAGGGTGGCGCTTTTCCTATAAAAAACCCGCTTCGACAGTTATTTGTAAAGAGTATTAGGAGTTCGCGGCATGAAACGCACATATCAACCCAGCAAATTGGTTCGCAAGCGCCGCCATGGCTTCCGTGCCCGTATGGCCACCAAGAATGGTCGCTGCATCATTGCACGCCGCCGTGCACAAGGCCGCGCGAAGCTCGCTGCTTAATACGTTGCCCAATAAAATTACAGGCAAAAAAAATCCAAAAATTCATCGCCTGCTCGTCCGGAAGGATTTTCTGCGCGTGGCTGCCAGCGGCATCCGCTTTGTTGCACCCGCTTTTGTTTTACAAAAAAGCAAAGAAGAATCGGCCCTACCGCGCTATGGCCTCACCGCTACCAAAAAACTCGGTAATGCTGTTGTGCGCAACCGTGCACGCCGCCGTCTGCGCGCCCTTGCTGACAATCACCTTGTACCAAAGGCGCTCGCCTTTGAATATGTTCTGGTCGCGCGTGATGGCACGCTCACCAAGCCCTTTGCCGACATCGTGCGCGATCTTGAAAAAGCCCTTAAGGTTCTCAAGTGCCTCAAATAAAACTGCTTTCCCTGTTCGAGCGCATGATTGCCGCCATCATGCTGGGCTGCATTCAGCTTTACCGCTGGACGCTATCGCCCATTTTTGGCCGCTTTTGCCGGTTTGAGCCCACATGCTCTGTTTATACGATGCAGGCCATTAAGACTCATGGCGCATTAAGAGGCGGCTGGCTTGGCGCAAAGCGTATCTGCCGTTGCAATCCATTTCCGTTTCTGGGTGGCGGTTTTGGGTTTGATCCCGTCCCGCCCCGTGATAAGAACACGCCTATTATAACTAAACCCACTAAGCAAAGCAGTACCTTCCATGAATAACAATGCCAACTTCTTCCTCGCTATTGGTCTTTCCATCATGATCTTGATGGGCTTTCACTGGTTTTATGAAGTGCCAAAACAGCGCGCGGCAAAAAGCCAAACAGAAGTCAGCACGATCATTCAAAAAGAACATGTGGAAGTTGTCCCCGCCACGCTTAAACCCCGCAGTGCTGCGCTCACTGCAAGCAAACGCATCCCGCTTGAAAATGCACAGCTGCATGGCTCAATCAATTTAAAGGGCGCACGCCTTGATGACATCACCCTCGTGCGTTATCATGAAACAGCAGATAACAGCAGCCCGGAAATTGTCCTGCTCTCCCCCGCTGGCAGCAATGAAGAACACCCTGGCTATTATACCGAATTTGGCTGGCTTGGCAGCAGCGATACAATCAAGCTTCCAGCATCCGACAGCGAATGGAAAAGCGATGGCATTAAACTTACGCCAGAAAAACCGCTAATCTTGCGCTGGGATAATGGTCAGGGCCTGAAATTCGAACGCACCATCAACCTTGATAATGATTATATGTTCACGGTTGTTGAAAAAGTTTTCAATACATCCAAGGATGATATCACGCTAGTACCCTTCAGCCTCGTCTCACGTCATGGTTTGCCAAAAAACACCGGCGCACTCACTTCGCATGAGGGCTTAACAGGCGTGCTCGATGGTCAATTACGTGAAAAAGATTATAAGAAATTAAAGGATGAACCGCTTCACACCTATACCAGCAAGGGCGGATGGATCGGCATCACCGATGTCTATTGGTTCACAGGTGTTATCCCTGATCAGAATGACAACCTGACTGCACGCTTCCTCTCCAGCACCGTAAATGGCTTGCAACATTATCAGGCCGATGTAAAAAGCGATCCTGTGCTGTTAAAGGCGGGCGATCAGACATCCAAAACCTACCGCGTCTTTACCGGCGCAAAAGAAGTCGCAGCGCTCGAACAGTATGGCGATACGTTCAAGATCCCGATGTTTGACAAGGCCGTTGATTTCGGATGGTTCTATATTATTGCAAAACCATTTTTCCATGTGATTGACTGGCTTGGAAAAACATTTGGCAATTATGGCCTTGCGATTATCGCCTTCACCATTTTGCTACGCATTGTGTTCTTCCCGCTATCGGAAGCCTCCTATCGCTCCATGGCGGCCATGAAAGAATTAAAGCCGGAAATGGATCGCCTCAAGGAACGCTATAGCGGTGATCCAGTTAAAATGAATGAGGAAGTCGCCAAGCTCTATCAGAAGGAAAAAATCAATCCGCTGTCCGGCTGCCTGCCGATGCTGATTCAAATTCCTGTATTCTTTGCCCTTTATAAGGTGTTGTTGATCAGTATCGAAATGCGCCATGCGCCTTTCTATGGCTGGATTCAGGATTTATCGGCAAAAGATCCAACCAACCTCTTCAACCTGTTTGGTCTACTGCCATTCACCACGCCAGACTTCCTGCATATTGGCCTATGGCCATTGCTGATGGGCCTTACCATGTTCATCCAGCAAAAGCTTACGCCCGCGCAGGCTGATAAAACCACGCAGCAAATCTTTACGCTGATGCCGATCATGTTCACCTTCCTGTTCGCCAACATGTCGGCAGGCCTGGTGATTTACTGGACGATCAGCAACATTCTTGCGATTGCCCAGCAAACCCTGATCAAGCATCGCAGCGATAAAGCTGTTGCCGCGAAATCATAAGTGAAACCGTAATGGCCACCATCACCACCCCCAAGAAAGCGGAAAGTTTTTTCACTGGCAATTGTGTGTTTGCCGCTGGCGCACCCACGCCCGAATCCCTGCCACGTGAAAACTTTCCGGAAATCGCGTTTATCGGCCGCTCCAATGTTGGCAAATCCAGCCTTGTAAATGCGCTGACTGGCAAGAATATGCTCGCGCGCGTTTCCAATACACCGGGCCGCACACAGCAGCTTAACTTCTTTCGGCTTGGCGATCGTATGATGCTGGTTGATATGCCGGGTTATGGTTATGCCAAAGCATCCAAAACCGCGATCTATGATTGGAATTGTTTAATCGATGCCTATTTAAAAGATCGCGGCAATCTCAAACGCCTATGCCTGCTCATTGATGCACGCCATGGCGTTAAGGAAAATGACCGCGAATTTATGCACCGTTTGCATGTTTACGCCGTGCCTTTTGTTGTCATCATCACCAAAACCGACAAAATCAAAAAGAGTGAAATCGAAGCCGTCAAGGAAAGCGTTGAAGCGGAGATTAAAAAAATCGCCACCGCATGGCCAAAAGCTTTCCTCACCAGCGCAGAAAAAGGCCTTGGCATTGAGGAAGTGCGGCTTTTCCTTGCGCAATATGTTCTTTAAAATTTTTCTCCTCTCCCCTTGAGGGAGAGGTTGCAAGAACTTATGACTTAGCTTGCTAAGTCTTAGTTCTTGCTGGTGAGGGGTTGTTCTTAAACGTACCACCCCCTCCCCTAACTGTTTAGTCCCGTTTTGAAGTGGAGTGGGTTTATATAAAAGAGTTCAGGGTTTGTTTTCCAATCCTCGATTATTTTTTCATAGGGCGTGAGAA
>RGZA01000096.1 GCA_010031785.1 Alphaproteobacteria bacterium | reverse complement strand
AAAAGATCATGAACAGGTTCTAAGGTTTTATAAAAACCAATCTAAATTCTATGAATAATCACCGTTTTTTTGTGGCAGGATTAAAATTGCGCTCTCTAAGACATGCCAGAATGGAGCAAAATCAATGACTTGATTACCAAGATTCATGCGATGCTTTAACCAAGGCATGGTTTACAGGTGTGCCTTTATTCTAAAGAAGATTTTAAGTATATCCACCCGTATGAATTTTTTTAATGCGAGAAATATTTTTTTAAAGCGCAGAAGAATTCGCGGCTATTCAATAACCTTGAGCGTGCCGTTCTCCCACTGATAGACAGAGAGCGCGGCATTTGCGCGATCCCCGTGCGTATCAAACTGCACAGGACCAATAACAGTATCAAACGTGTTCTTCTTCATTTCTGTGGCGACATTTTCAACCTTGGTGCCAGCAGCGAATGATTTTGCCAGTATCTCTACCGTAGCATAGGAAAGGAAGGTCGTGATTTCATTGGGATAGCCTTTGCTTTTCAGAACATCATTCAATTTCTGAAAGGCGGGCAGATGAACTGGGCGGGCATAATCAACAGAATAGATGTTACGGGTATTGTTTGCACCTATCGCCGCATAAAAATCAGGTGAGTTGAAGGTATCCCAGCCAATAATTGTTCCCTTGTAACCGGCATCAATCGTCTGTCTGACCAGTAATGAGCATTCCAGCGTATATCCACCGCACAACAGTGCATCTGGTTTTTTATCATTGAGTTTTGATGTCGCCGCTGAAAAATCACGCTGCCCGGGCATATAGGATTCATCAATGGGGTAAGAAGTTTTTAGCGCATCCAGATTGATCTTCATATATTTAGCAAGTGCGGCAGTCACAAGCGCTTGGTGATAGAACATTGCCACGCTTTTTGCATTTTTCTTGTTTACAAGAAAGGTGGACAGCCGCTCGGCAAAAGCTTTTTCAGTGGTACTCATGCGGAATGTTAATGGTCCACCTTCTGTGGTGAATTCCGATAGAAGTCCGCCAACGTCAATATGCAGTATTCCTTCATCACGGTAGATTTTTTGTGCGGCAATCGATGATGCGGAACACCAATGTCCAATAACAATCTTCGTGCCACTTGCTACAATTTTGTTTGCAACAAGGACGGCTTGTTTTGTTTCGCAGCTATCATCATAAACAGCTATGGCGAGCTTTTTTCCATTAATGCCACCATTGGCGTTGATGGCATCAGCGGATAATTCTACGCCGCGTTTAATTTGCTCTCCAAACGCTGCCAAGGGGCCTGTGATCGGTCCTGCAACTGCAATATGAACAGGATCAGGCTCTGCTGCATGTAATGGCGCGGACAGGCAAAAAATAAGCGCAAGAAAGAGAACCAAATTATAAACAGGCTTCATGATTGCTTCTCCGTGTAGATCAGTATGAGGATCAGTGAATTATGCCTTGGCAGGCTAGGTGCTAAGCCATATAAAGTCAATGTTCCTAACATGGTATATCGAACGTTTGGTATGCAAAACTCTGCTATTTTTCTTGAATTGAATTTACTTCCCCATGACGTCTCTGTTTCATAAAAAACTTCGCATTGGTTCACGCGGCAGCCCTTTGGCGATTGCTCAAACGCAGACAGCGCTTGCAGCGTTGCGCGCCTTATTTCCTGAGCTGAATGAGGAGGGTGCGGTTGAACTTATCACCCTGCGTGCATCGGGCGATCATGTGCTGGGCAGCAAAGATGAGCGCCTGATCAATGTTGGCGGAAAAGGCCTTTTCACCAAGGAGCTGGAAGAGGCGCTGCTAGACGATCGCATCGACATGGCGGTGCACTCAATGAAGGATGTACCCACATGGGTGCCCGATAATCTTACCATCGCCGCTGTGCTACTGCGCGAAGATCCCCGCGATGCCTTGATTACTAACCTTGGCGTTCAAAATCTTGATTCTCTTCCCAAAGGCGCAACGATCGGTACCTGCAGTTTGCGCAGGCAAGCGCAGCTTTTGAATAAACGTCCTGATTTGAATGTCGTGCCGTTGCGCGGCAATGTTGAAACCCGCATCAGAAAGCTCGAGGCAGGGCAGGTGAGTGCAACCATCCTTGCCTATGCCGGATTAAAGCGCCTTGGTATTGAAAGCCGTGCGAATGCGATCATTGAAATAACCGAGATGCTGCCCGCTGTCTGCCAAGGCATCATCGGTATTCAAATTCGGGAAAACGATACACCATTAGCCACAGCACTCGCTAAACTCAATTGCACCAAAGCCTTTTCAGTGATGCAGGCCGAACGCGCAATGCTCGAGGTGCTTGATGGCTCATGCCATACGCCCATCGCCGGTTTGGCAGTGCATGAAAATGGTGGCCTGACCCTGCGCGGTCTTGTTGCGCATCCCGATGGTAAAGGCGTGTGGGAAGCCAGCCAAAGCGCAGATGTCGCTGATGCATTATCATTAGGAAAAAATGTTGGCCGTGCCTTACGCGCAATGGTTCCTGCTGGCATTTTACCGGATTAGCATGACAATCCTCATCACACGCGCCAATGAACATGCATACGCAACACAAAAAGATGTAGAAGCGCGTGGCTTTGCAACCTTGATTGATCCGATGCTGGATATTGAACAGCTTGCCAATCCAGCGCCCATTTCGCCAACAATCGCAGCCTTTATCATCACCAGCCGCAATGCGCTGCAAGGCTTTAAAACAATTGCACAGAAAAATATTCCGCTCTTTATCGTTGGCAAGGAAACTGCTGAATTATTTAAACAAGCAGGCTTTGCAAATATCCATGGTATTGCAGAGCAGGGCAGTGAACTACCTGCCCTTATCAAAACAACCATTCCAGCAGGTAATCTGCTGCATATCACATCACAGCATGCGCATACTGATTTTTATGATGCCTTGCTCGATGCGGGCTATGGCATTGAACAGCGCCTTGTCTATATAGCGCATGCTGCACGCGCATTTCAGCCCGAAACATTAAAGGCGTTACAGAATAAGCAACTGACAGGTGTGTTGTTTTATTCCGCCCGCACCGCCCAGATTTTTTCGGGCCTGATCGCCCAGCAATCCCTTGCTGAATCGTTGCGCACTATCACCGCCTATTGCCTCAGTGATGCGATTGCTGACGCCCTACACAAACAACAATGGAAGCATGTTGTGGTAGCTAAATCCCCCACGCATGTTGCTCTTATAGATTGTCTTGCAAAAGCAGCTTAGAAGCCACATTCTGTTTATATTCTAAGACTTAAGGGTGCTCCCATGACGATTGATCCCAATCTGCCTTCAAAACTGTCGATTACCTCATCGGGTCCGCGCCCTGTCCGTACGCCCGGGGCAACGCGTGCTACCTTTGCGTTTCTTTTTTCGCTGCTGGCCCTCATTGCATCAGGCTATGTGCTCTTTACAAACCTTGATGAGCATCAGGACAAGATTATCTCACCACTTGTAACGGCCAAGGCATCATCCCCCGATCTTGAAAGCCGTATCAAGGCACAGGAAACCGCGTTGACGGTCATGAATGATGCATTCAAAAAACAAATCGATGGCTTGCAGGAAAAACTGAACACTCTGCCTGAGCCAAAAACCAAAGTGATTGACACATCCGCGAGCACCCTTGCACTGCAAGGTAAATTTGCCGAATGGGAAAAACAAAACGCAGAATTGCAGCAACGTCTGCGCAGCGAATTGCAAGAAAAATCAAAAAACATTGCCGCACTCGCCTTGCTCGAACATATCACCCGCAAGGCTCATCTTGGTTTGTCATTTCAAAACGATGTAAAGAGTTTGGAAAATGCAATCCCATTGTCGGAGCATTCGGCGCATGCCTACACAATCCTGCGGGGATTTGATATTGGCCAAAGGCAACGAGCATTGCCACCGGCTTTGCTGAAAAAGAACAACTTCCAAAAGACTTTCCTGCATGGCAGGCAAAGCTGCGTGACCGCGCATTAGCCGAAGAAGCCGTGAACAGCCTGCAGCGTTTAGTCCTGAATGAATTGCAAGGCACAGCTATTCCATCCACTGGCATTCCATCCAAAGCTGAACTGGAAAAAGAGCCTTGATCAGATTTCTAATATTTTTACTTAAAATTATTGCGCTGGTGGTTGCCGCCGTGTGGGTTGCTGACCGCGCGGGTAAAATCACCCTTGAATGGCAGGATAATGTCATTGAAACATCCGCCGCATTGGTGATTGGCATTATCGCGCTGTTGATTGTGCTTGCTTATAACGCCGCACGTATTATTGCAGAATTACGCAATACGCCGCGCCTTTACCGCATGCACACTCATTTGCGCCATCAGCGCCTTGGGCAAAAAATGCTATCCGATGCGCTTGGTGCGTTTGCCGAACATAAAAAAGGCCAGGGCATCAAATTCCTGCGCAAAGCAGAAAAGTTACTTGGCCCATCCCAAGTGGTAAACCTTGTCAAAACCCATGTCGGCCAGCCCGCCGATCAGGCGCTTGCATCCTTGCCGCTTAATAAAAAATCACGCTTTGCCGATGAAGTGCGCCAGAAAAACTGGGATGCTGCCGGTGCATTGCTTGAACAAATGCGCCTTGCGCATAGTATGCCGCGCAAAGACTGGCGCGATACCAAGGCTGCACTGCTCACCGAACGCGCGCGCGATGCACTTGAACATAATCACGCCGCGCAAGCTTTTGAATGGGCGATGCAGGCTGACCGGCTGCGGCCCAACTGGGTGCCTGCACGCCTGATGGCGGTACGTGCGCTTGCCAAGCAGGACAAAGCCAAGGAAGCCAGCACCCTGATCGAACGCACATGGGGAGCATGCGCGCATGAACAACTTGGCGATGCGTATCTGGCATTGCGCACCGGGCGCAGCGATCTGCAAAAAGCGCAAGGCGTTGAAAAATTCACCAAGGATCATCTCGCAAATCCGGCTTCACGCTTGTTGCTTGCGCGCGCATTAGCCAAGGCAGGATTATGGGGGCAGGCGCGTTCTTACACCAAAGCGCTCGCGCAGGAACAGCCGCGCCGTGATTATTATGATCTGCTCGCGCATATCGAAGATGTGGAAACGCAGGATAAGCACGCGGTCGCGCAATGGAAAAATCTGGCCGTATCATCTGCGCCTGATGAAGCATGGCTATGCAACAATTGCAAACAACCGCATGGCGAATGGCAGGGTAATTGCGCAAGCTGCCACGGCTTCAATACCCTCAATTGGGGCATCCCGCTGCATAAGCAGAGCGTGGGGAAGTAAAAATAAAAAAATCCCGGAAAACCAACTGCGCGGCCTTCCGGGATTCTTAAATAAACCGCTGATTAATCACAGCATTAGTCGCGGCGGCTGCCCATAAATTGCAACATGAACTGGAACAGGTTAATGAAGTTCATGTACAGATTTAATGCGCCAAAGATCGCCATCTTGTCATTGGCTTCTGCGCCAAAGCTTTCGGAGTAGGTGTCCTTAATGCGCTGCGTATCCCATGCGGTAAGGCCAACGAAAATCACCACACCCAGAATGGAAGTGATGAATTGCAGCATGCTTGAATGCACAAACATATTCACGATGCCTGCAATGATAATGCCGATTAAGCCCATCATCATGAAGCTGCCCATTTTCGACAGGTCCGATTTGGTTGTATAGCCCCACAGCGACGTTCCGGCAAACATGCCCGCTACTACAAAGAATGTGCGCGCAATGCTCTCATCGGTAAAGTACATAAAGATGCTGGCGAGCGAAACGCCCATCACTGCGCAGAACAGCCAGAACATCCCTTGCAATGTGGATGCGGATGAACGCTGTGACGCAAAGCCGATGAACAAAACGAACGCAAGCGGTGCAAAGGCCGCAATCATTCCAAGAACGGTAGGACGGTGGGTCAGCGCATCAAAAAACAGCGCATTGATTGCGGGCGTGTTGGCAATCAGCCATGACACTAATCCCGTAACGCCAACGCCAAGACCCATATAATTATAAATGCGCAGCATGTGACTGCGCAGGCCACTATCAATACCTACACGTTCAATGCCTGCACTATCCGCGCCGCGATTGAAGGGGTTATTCGTCATGTGCGTCTTCTCCATAAGTTGGTTGGTAACGGGTACTATATAGCACGAAGAATGTGACGATTCAATGGTGGAGCAGAAAACAATATTTGAATCAATGGGTTGGCGCTTATGTCAGCAGACCCATCGCCATCTTGCTGAAGAAACTTTTTGCAGCGGGAATTTTTGCAACCATGCCCAGGCCAAAACGCCGCGCAAGCCGCAATGGCAAAACGTTATTTGAAAATAATTTTACCAGCACATCGGTCGCGGTCATAAATGTGAAATGGTCGAGATAACGTCCCGCTGCATAGCGCTGCAACAGATCATCCGTGCCTACATCGCCGCCAGCTTTAAAGCGCTGCTCAATCAAATCACCAAGCACGCCAATATCGCGCACGCTCAGATTAAAGCCTTGCCCAGCCACTGGATGCATCGCATGTGCTGCCTCACCAATCAATGCAAGGCGCGGTGCATGCAGCGTATCTGCAAGCATAAAACGCAGCGGATAAAGCTGACGCGGCGAAATGCATGTGATATCGCCAAGCTCACCGCACCCGCGTTCCTTCAAAATAGAAACAAATTCTGCTTCAGCCATTGTTTGCAACGCTGCAGCCGTATCAGGCTTTTCTGTCCATACAATGCTGGAGCGGTTATTGGTCATGGGCAGCACGGCAAACGGCCCGCCGGGAAAGAAATATTCAAGCGCAAGATTATGATGCGGCGCGCTATGCGCAATGGTAACAACCAGCGCGGTTTCATTATAGGACCAGTGCCGCGCTTTTATCCCCGCATGCTCGCGGCAGAATGATTTTTTGCCATCCGCTGCAATCAACAACTGCGCCAAAGGCATGCTGCCATCATCAAGCGTCAGGGTAACGTACGTATCGCTATATGTTATATTCTCAATCACTGCCGGGCAGGCAAGCGTAATGGTTTTAATCTCAGCGATGCGCTCAAATAACGCGGCGCGAAATTTTGTATTTTCTACGATATAGCCAAATGCATTATTACCGACCTTGCCGCTTTCAAAATCAAGCGTGATGGGTGAATGCTGATCAGCAACGCGAATATCTTCAATCGGGCAGCTTTCGCCTTTGATCTTGTCCCACACACCGCATGCATCCAGAATACGGCTAGAGCCATAGGCAATCGCAGTGCTGCGGCCATCAAATGCTGTACTAAGCATTTGCGCATGTGCTTGCTGTTCGACAACCAGAATGCGTAAACCTGCACTGCCAAGGCGTGTGGCCATGGTCAGGCCCGCAAGGCCGCCGCCCGCAATGACAACATCATATGGTTTTTGTATACTTTTGCGCATATTCTTTACTCAACATTACCTATTGCTATAATTTAAGCTTTATTGCGTAATAAACAACCTACAAATTTCTATACGCTGGAGCCTATTCTATGAAAATGATTATTGCCGTCATCAAGCCGTTTAAACTAAATGATGTGCGCAAAGCCCTTAATTTGGTCGGCGTGCATGGCATGACTGTGACCGAAGTGCAAGGCTATGGTCGCCAAAAAGGTAATACCGGCATGTATATGGGCGCTGAATTTGCAACCACCTTTGTGAACAAGGTAAAGCTTGATATCGCTGTCGATGAAAGCAAGGTTGATCTTGTCGTTGATACAATTTTAAAGGCCGCAGGCAGCGGCAAGGTCGGTGATGGAAAAATCTTCGTTTACAATGTTGAGCAAGTCGTGCGCATCAGCACCAATGAGCGCGGCGCGGAAGCGATCTAATTTCCTGATGAAGCAGAGCACTGCTATTCCCCTCCCCTCGGGAGGGG
>RGZA01000095.1 GCA_010031785.1 Alphaproteobacteria bacterium | reverse complement strand
GCGGACACAATCGCCGCATCGCGCTGCGCTAATGCATTGATAAGGCTTGATTTTCCTGCATTTGGCGCGCCAAGCACCGCGATTGAAAACCCATCACGCAAGCGCTCCCCGCGACGGTTGTCGGACAGATGCGCATCGATTTCATGCGAAAGATCAGTGAGGCTTTTCAACCGTTGCTGCGTGATGTGCGCTGGCAAATCTTCATCGGGAAAATCAATGTCGGCTTCCAGATGTGCCAAGATACGCAAAAGTTTTTCGCGCCAGTTTTGCGTGAGCTGTGAGAGTGCGCCGCCCATTTGTTTGAGTGCTTGCGTGCGCTGCATCTGCGTTTCTGCATCAATCAGATCGGCAATCGCTTCGGCTTGGGTTAGATCAAGTTTGCCATTTTCAAATGCGCGGCGGGTGAACTCGCCTGCTTCTGCAAGGCGGCAACCAAGCGCACTGAGCGCAGCTTGTAATGCAGTGATTACCGCGCGCCCGCCATGCACCTGAAATTCGGCGATGTCTTCGCCGGTAAAGCTGTTTGGTCCTTTAAAATAAAGGACTAATGCTTCATCAATCAAATCGCCCGATTGATTTTCAAGTTTGGAAAAATACGCATGACGCGCTTTGGGGTTCTTGATGTTGGCTAGAATTTCGATTGCCGATTTTGCATCTGCGCCAGAGACACGGAACACCGCAACCCCTGCCCTTCCAGCTGCGCTTGATAGTGCATAGATCGTGTCAGGTGAAGCAAGCGCGGACATTATGCTTTTTCAGGAAGACGTTTTTCAGGAAGAATGAGTCGTTCAACGGGCACACCGCTCTGAACATGCGAGATGAGAATTTCATCAATGTCATTTTTGTCTTGCGCGCGGTACCAGATGCCTTCGGGATAAATCACGATCACGGGGCCCAGCTCGCAGCGGTCAAGGCAGCCCGCAGAATTGATGCGTGTTTCAGGAAGGCCCAATTCCTTGGCTTTATCCTTCATATAATTGCGCAACCGCTCAGCGCCCTTGCCTGCGCAGGAGCCGCGTTCGTGCCCATCTGGGCGCAAATTGGTGCAGCAAAAAATATGATTTTGGAAGAAGGGCGTAGTCATTATTTTATCCTTGAGTATTTGCAATAGCTCTCCATACCTCCTCTCCCCTTGAGGGAGAGGATAGAAAATCTTGCGCTTAGCTTTAGCTAAGTGCCTAGATTTTCTTGGTGAGGGGTTGGGCTTATAAAACGAACCCCTCACCAGCAACAACTAAGACTTAGCTGAACCGCTAAGCCTAAGTTGTTGCAACCTCTCCCTCAAGGGGAGAGGTTTAAAGAGAGCGTGTTTCTTAAATTTCAAATTCATGATTGGCATGACTTCTATTTCTTTGCAGGCGTGGTGCCGGTATTTTGCATTGATGACCAGAACATGTTCTGGAATTGATCAAAGGCTTTCATGCTCATCGGTAACCATTGCTGCATCAGCGCATCGGGTTCCATATTTTTCATGCCTTGCATCATACGTTCCTGAACTTCTTTCATCAGTGCTTGCTGCATGGGTTGCACATCGGGCAGGCCGAAAAAAGTGCGCGCTTCCTCTGGGGAGCATTCCATATTGACGGTGAATTTCATCGGTTTCGCCTTTCATTAATGAGATGCGCAGAATAAGCGCTGGTCTTGGCGGGAGCAATCCCTATATATAGGCATATCTTGTAAAAGGAGACGCATATGGCCCCCCCATTACCCACGTTTAATATCGAAATCCCCAGCCATGATGGACAGCGCTTTGGCGCGTATCTGGCCAAAAGCAGCACAAAAAATGCGCCTGTATTGATCGTTATTCAGGAAATTTTCGGGGTGAATGCAGGCATGCGCACCATGTGTGATGCGTGGGCGCAGCAAGGGTATCACGCCATTTGCCCGGATCTGTTCTGGCGGCAAAAACCGGGTATTGATATTACCGATAAAAGCGAAGCCGAATGGCAACAGGCGTTTGAACTGTTCAACGGCTTTGATGTTGAACTGGGCATGAAGGATCTCATCAGCACTGTGGCGGTTGCGCGCAGCCTGCCGGGTGCCAATCGCAAGGTGGGTAGCATTGGTTTCTGCTTGGGCGGTAAATTAGCATTCCTTATGGCAACGCGCAGTGATGCCGATTGCAATATCAGCTATTACGGTGTGGGCCTTATGGAATTGCTTGGCGAATTGCCCGCGATCAAACATCCGCTGCTGCTGCATTTTGCAGAGAATGATAAATTCACTGATGCGGATAGTTTGCAAACAATTCAGACGGCGTGCGTAAAAAATCCATTGATTGAACAGCATTTGTATAAGGGCACACAGCATGCCTTTGCGCGCGTGGATGGCGGCACCCGCGATGATGCGGCTGCGGAGTTAGCGAATGAGCGTAGCGCCGGGTTTTTGAAGAAGTGTTTAGGATAGGTTGTATGCACCAGCGTAAGCTGGTGCCTAGTTTTGATATAACTGGGTCCCAGCTTACGCTGGGACATACACAGCCATCACGCCAGTTTTTTCCACAAATTATCCTTGATGCTGGCAACGGCTGCTTCGTGGATGGCGCGTTCATCATCGGTGAGCGGGAAATCGCGCAGGGGTCGTGCAACCGCGCTGTTTTTATCCGCACGTTTTTCAGCCTTGCTTTTGGATTTTTTATCATGGGCAAATTCCATGTTAAGGCCGGTTTGTTTGCCGCCCGACAGCTCAACAAACACATCGGCAAGCAGGCGTGAATCCAGCAGCGCGCCGTGAAGCTGGCGCGTGGATGCATCAATCTTAAAACGTTTGCATAAGGCATCAAGGCTAGCCGGTGCGCCGGGAAATGCCTTGCGCGCAAGCAATACCGTGTCAATTGCGCGGGTTTTGGCGAGCGGTGAAAAGCCAATGCGCTGCAATTCGGCATTGAGAAATGCCATATCAAACGGTGCATTGTGAATGACAAGCGGATCATCACTGATGAAGTTGAGGAATTCTTCCACCACTTGTGAGAAGAGCGGTTTGTCTTTTAAAAATTCATCCGACAGACCATGCACATTGCGTGCAGCTTCGGGCATTTCGCGTTCTGGATTTAAATAACACTGAAACGTTTTTCCCGTTGCGATATAGCCAACCATTTCCACGCAGCCGATTTCGACAATGCGGTGGCCTTGCAAGGGATCAAAGCCGGTGGTTTCTGTATCAAGGATAATGTGGCGCATGAAGGGAGGCCTGAGGTGTTAGGCCCAAGGCCCGAGGAAGTGAGATCGTATACAATTTTCTAACACCTAACACCTTGGGCCTCGGGCCTCATTTACGGCATTGCGCTTAAAATCTTGTCCGCATTGGGCGACGTAAATCGGCGCTCAATCAGGATGGCTTCGGGCGTTGCGCCTTTACCATAAAAGGCTTCATCCCAACCCGTATCAGGCGTGATGATCGTGCCATCAAGCGATATGCCGGCATATAATCCTTCGGAGCGTGCAAAGGCATAGACGTCGGCATCTTGGCCAAGGCCCGTTGCGGCATGTGCCCCCCGGCCAATGGTACCAATGGATGCGCCAGCATCTGCACCAAGGGTTAGTTCATGATCGAGCAAGGCACGTAGACCTTTTTCGCTCATTACCGTGAGGATCAGCTCAGACGATT
The DNA here is from genome assembly GCA_010031785.1 of Alphaproteobacteria bacterium. Classification (GTDB taxonomy): domain Bacteria; phylum Pseudomonadota; class Alphaproteobacteria; order UBA9219; family RGZA01; genus RGZA01. The sequence continues at coordinate 4,254 of RGZA01000095.1, read as the reverse complement.
GCCCGCCAATCTGGAAGCCGTAATTAATACCGGCGATGGTATAAAACGCCGGGTTGCTCCATTTATTATCAGCGCCGCGCGCAAGCAATACGCCGCTGCCGCCATGGCCGCCAATCAGGAAGCTGAGCTTGATCATGCGCGGCACAATGAGAATGGCCTTGGCGCGCGTTGCAAGATTGAGCAAGGATGGGTAGTCAGGATTGGAGAGCATGGATTCCAAAGTGGCCTGCGCCCTGACCAGAAGCGCCTTCTGATCAGTGATATCATCAGCGGCTTTGGGCGGTGGTGAGGGCGCTGTTTCCAAATGCTTCATATCGCTGACTGCAAAGGCAGGCAGGCTTACGCTGCAGAGTGCAAGAGCGCATAATAAAACAGAACAAAAACGAACATACCGGCGCAAGCCGGTATCCCATTTTATTAAAAAATGAGAAAACACATGGGATCCCGACTTGCGTCGGGATGTTCGTGTATTTGGCATAACGCGCATCGACATCCCCAGATTGCTGTTACCGGATTGATTCGCCAGCAATATAATAGATTTACCGGCCCTGCAAAACGGGGCAAGTGCTTATTTGCACAAGAAAAATTACAAGTGTGGCTTTGCCCTTATGGGGCTTTGCTGCGGTAGGCCAACCTTATGGTTGTGCTTTAGGTTCTGTGACTGGTTTACCAACAGGGGGTACCGGGCGGCCTGCTTGAGGAAAACCGCACATTGTACTCAGGTACGTTTCGAAATGCCGTTGTCCATCGCCAGGTTGATCTTCATAAAAAGTAACCGGAGGACGGGTATCAGTTTCGGCACGCTTATCATTAAGAAGCATGAAGTGTGTGAGCCTTGATACGTCTGGACCAGGATTTTCCGTATGAGAGAAACTAATCTCAAAGCCATTCGTGTGATGCCATTCAACAGCGATAATGGGAGCGCGTTCGTTTGGCCATGCTTCTCCGGATTCGAGCGCTACAAGGCTATAGGCAACAATCCGCCCGGTTGGGCCGCTGGTTAATATCTCAGGCTGCTCGAAAGGTATGGGAATTACGCTGGCAAATGTAAATTCCTCGTCCACCTTAATCTGCTGCGTGGCATCTACGTTAGCATTGTATGTATCTATCGCAATTCGTACACGTTCAACACCTCTGAACATATGCCCACGAACAGGAGTGGCGGTATCACTCGAAAATCCCTTGATTACGTCTTGTGCTAGTGCTGAAAATGCAGCTAAATCTGTGGGTACATCTGGCCTGCTCATGATCAACTCCTAATATAATTCTGTTAAAATCCGTTTCATGATTATGGCGCTATCTTATAAGCCGCCCATTATCCCGGCAATGGGGATAATAGTTTCAACAATCGTTAAAAACAGTGCTTATTCATTTAAATTAAGCAAATTGCCGCGTTTGCGTGCGCCGTGAAGGGTTAAGAAGAACACGCCAATGGCCATGGCTAGATAGATGAAATTCATAATCGTGGCTTCAAGGATAAGGTGCGGGTCAACCGGCTGGCCGCTGGCGATGGTGCGAAGGCTTTCAAAAATGCGCGAGACGGGCAAGGCATTACCGATAACTTGCAACGGCGCTGGCAGGATACTGACCGGGTAATAAACGCCCATAAAGGGGATGAAGGCCCAGCTCAGCATCCAGCCAAACCATTCCGCACTTTGGCCAAAACGTAAGAGAAGACTAATGAGCAGAATGCCGCAGGTGACGCCCGCCAGCAGCATGTTAGCGGTGAGCGGGAAGAGCCATTCGCCCAGGCTAAGAATATTATAATCAAACAGCAGCGCGCACAGGAAAATGGCCGGGATAAGCGCGAGCATGCGGATGAGCATGATAATGAAATAGGCAGTGAGCTGTTCCCAGCCACGCATCGGGCTTGTGTAAAGCTGGCCCAGATTGCGTGAATAGATTTCCTCCACGAACACCAGCATGAAGCTGATCTGACTGCGGATAAAAAATTCAAGCAGTAAGGTTGCGCCAAGAATGGAATGAAAATTTACTTCAGCAATACCGCGCTGTTTGAGCAGATAGTAGTTCATAAAGCCAAGCAGCATGGTGTTAATCACCGGCCAATAAAGGCTTTCAAACAAACGCGGCAGCGAATGCAGCAACAGGGTGATATAGCGAAATACAAGCGCATAAATGCGGCGGGCGGAGAGGATAAAAAAGAGGCCCGAGGCCTGAGGTGTTAGGTGTGAGACAAGAGGTTTGTTATGTTGGGCCTCATTCCTTAGGCCTTGGGCCTTCTTCATAAGATTTTCTCCCGCACGATATCAAGGAATACTTCCTCAAGATTATTGCGATCAAATTTTGTGAGCAGTTCATTGACTGTGCCGTGATGGATGATATCGCCTTTGTGCATCATCAGCACATGATCAGCCATGCGTTCGACCTCCTGCATATTGTGCGAAGCCATTAAAATACTCGCGCCGGTTTCTTTCTGATAGTGCAGCAGGTAACTGCGCACCCAATCGGCGCTATCGGGATCGAGCGAAGCGGTGGGTTCATCAAGCAGCAAGACTTTGGGTTTGTTGAGCAGCGCCTTGGCAAGGGATACCCGGGTTTTTTGACCAGCGCTCAAGCTACCAAATTTTTTGTGCAGAAATTCGGTGAATTGTAATGCTTCGGCGAGTTCCGCGATGCGCTGTTTTAAATGGGCAACCCCATATAAATCGCCATACACTGACAGGTTTTGCGATGCGGTTAAGGCGGGCGGTAAATCCACATAGGGCGATGAAAAATTCATTAAGGGCAGCGCGTCGAACCGATGCGTTGCCATGTCATGGCCCAGAATATGCGCATGGCCTGCGCTAGGCAGGCTAATACCAAGAAGCATCATCATGGTGGTGGTTTTGCCAGCGCCATTGCTGCCCAGAAGCGCGACAATTTGCCCTTGCGCCACTGTGAAATTAATGTGGTTTACAGCGTGCGTGCCGTTAAATGTTTTGGCGAGATTTTTTACGGAAATGGAATGCATGATTAGATGAGTAATGAGTAGTGAGTAATGAAGATCATGATTATAGCTACGCCTTTACTTTTTCACTACTCATTACTAACTACTCACTACTTTTTTGTAAGGCCCAGCAAGCGGTCAATCATGCGGCCTTGAAACTGGATGAAGCCGAGTTCGCGTCCCACCGTGATTGCATCATCATTATCGCAGCGGCACAGAATAATGCGGTTTTCACCAAATTCGGCGAGCAGGTTTTTGGTGTCCGCCAGGGTTTGCGCGCCAGCAATTTTAAGGCCATCGGCGCCCCAGTAAATCTTGTAATAATCAAGGCCCAGCTTGTTCTTTTCAAAGAAGGGCAGCGTGTGTTGCGTCAGGCCATCAAGGCACAATAGATAGCCGCGCTCGCGCACAAAATCGCGCGCAAACATATAGGCGCCGATATCGCTGAACACATCGACCTTGTGCAACTCGATCACGGTTTTGCCGCGCAAGGATAAGGGCACCAGCGCATCGAATTTTGTAAATTCGGGCGAGAGCAATGTCTGGATATTCAAATTCATGCTAAAGGGCATGTCGGGCGTGATGCCGCTATTGGCCATGACAGTAAGCAGGCGTTTATCAAGCGTGCGCGTAAGATAATGAAATAGCCAGCGGTCAGAAAGCAGATCAATATCCGGTGTGCAGATTTTTTGTAAATCATCGATCGAGATATAGGCTTCCTGAAAAAAAGGTTTTGGAATGCCATCGCTTGTCATGCGACATGCGGTTTGCCGGCGCAAAATATTGGTAAGATCCGCGCGTTCAAGGATGGAGATCAGCTTGGATAAATCGCTGGGAATAAAGGGTTTCCCGTGCGTTGAGATTTCCTTGGTTTTGCGCGTGCGCTCCATGCTTTTGTAAAGCGTCAACACATCCTGATGCAGCATTTCATACTGTTCGGTGAACTGATAATAGGTGACAAAGCCATCCTGTTCATCATCGGTAGCATTATATTGGGTGAGTGGATCTTGCGCAAAAAGTGGGCGCAGGCGATCAACGGCATTGGTGAGGACGGAAGGTTCCACATCCTTGCACAGGAAAAAAAGATCATGATTGCTGAGCGTAAAGATATGCCCGCCATAGGCGGCCAGTTGTGTTTTGAAGGTATCGCTTGCGATGCGTAGATAGTAATTGCGGCGGTTATGCTGCTGCAGTTTGGAGAGATGGATGTGCACAGCAACGCGCCCATCAAGGTTCATGCTGATGCGTTCAATTGCATCAAGCAGCGTGCGCTCTGGCAGCGTGCGCTCCTGCTCTTTTTTGGTTGA
>RGZA01000094.1 GCA_010031785.1 Alphaproteobacteria bacterium | reverse complement strand
TGCAAAGGCGCTTAGCGCAGCAGGAAAAAAATATAAGGCCATGGAATGGCTGCGGCATCGGGTTGCAAAAAGGGGAATATTAGCAAATAATTCGGTGGGACATCGTCTTTTTGCTGAATTATGTATAGAAGATAATAGGTTAGCAGAAGCTCGTGAATCGCTTGATGGCCTTCCTCCTTGGTATCGTGATAGTGGAGCCTACTTCACAATGGCGCGTGTAGAGATTTGTAGTCACAGAATTGGTAAGGCTATGGGATTCCTTGTGGACGCCGCCCACCTAGCGCGTGATGCAGGCGAGCTTATTCCCTGTTTTGCGCTGATGACTTTAGCAGATGAAAAACATAACGCTGTGGCGATGGCTTCCAGGGTGTTAACAGAACAAGAGAAAATGCGTGCAGCCACACTTGTTGAATGCTGGCGCTCGGACCCGAGGAAAATTGCCTACCCCATTGGGTTAAATATAAAATACGAATAAATAGAAGGTATGTATTCGTACCTTTGCAGGAATAGCAGTAAAGAAATCAGGTTTTGACGATGACGATCACAGATTTACATCATTTGGGTCCAGTACATGAAGGCCACGCAATTGAAGGCCAAGGCATATATATTGGCAGGACAGTAGTTAAGGATAACGCATATTATGTTTTTGCAGCGCCTGAAGATTTGCCTGTGGTAGACCTTGAAAGCCGTTATGATATGTCTCCGGTTGAACTACTTTACCACAGGCTTGCCATAAAACTTCATGGTACAAATAATCTTTCATGTATATTGGATGTGAAGGCTGATCTTGAAGCAGTTAAAGAGTGGCATGGCTACTATAGCGCGGGCATTATTGATGCAAAACAGCTCAATAAAGCGCTGGCACATCCTGATTCAGCCCGAGGGATTGTTGGAAAATGGGTTTTAGCAACGGCAGATATGCTTCAAAGGATGTACCATCTTCGGGATAAGCCTGGCTTTACACAAAACGGAGTAAGCACGCTTAGGACGAAAGTGCCCGCAGGCGCAAAGACACTTAATGCTATCTGCTATTTATCATCAGACAGTGGAAGATGGTTCTTTAAAAAGCCTATTGTTGTAGCATTTAATTATGGTGGGGAACGATTTACGGGCAATCGTTCCATTCACAGTGTTCGTCCTGTGCGGTATGTGAGCGTAAACACCTTGAATCCAGCGCCATCTTAGGCTGTAATAGTTTCGTGAACCTATAATAAATTCTATTTATATTTTATTTTTTAGAGAGAGAGAAATGACAGCAGCGCCAATTTCCAACACTGATCAATTCGCACCAGGCATTACCTTTGTAGGGAGAACATGGAATGAAGCAGCTCTTGAAATAACGACTGCTGCATCAGATGCGGATATTCATAGAGCTCTTGAAAGATTGAGCCAGGTCTATGTGGGCGTGGAACAGTATGAGGATAAGAATTGTTCACCATCATACACGGTCCATTTTATGCCCAGTACGCGGCTTGCTGTGCACGACACAGATCATCTATCCGCAAGAAACCCTGAGGCCGTTGAGGCCGGGCAAGCATTGATTGCTCGTGTTGCAGCAGTTTCACGAGGCGTTAAATGGGTGAACAGTACCACATACAGTAAACCACAAATCTATAGTGGTTTAGGGCATCTTTATCGTTTGGTTTCTGATAAAAATTATCGGACTATATTAACTATAGTCGCTATTGCAAAAGGTAATACCCCTTTTGGTGATGTCTTGGGTGCTATAAATTCTAAACTAGCCCGTAGATATAAACTCCGCTTGATAAAAAAAATCAGAAAATGTCCTAAGGCTGAGCGCCCCGGTTACGCATTAGCTCCCGGTGCAAGAGTTACTGTTGGCATTCACGAATATAAGCGCCATTATTGTCTGTAGGTGTTGAAGCATATGTATGTTTTGCCCCAACGATTGACTTATCCGCTTGTGGATTGGGGCAGTTCATTTATTTCACTATAAACGCAGCGCGGAATTTACTTTACAGTGAAGCAACCAATGCCGCGCTTGATATAAGAGCAGCCATATTATTCATATTGCGCTGTGGAACATGTGTATCGGGCTTGGCTTCCAGCATTTGCTTTCCGCATAATTCCCAAACCAGCCCACTTTTGAATTCAGCCTCAGAAAATTGACGATAACTAATATCGTTTAACCAGCATTGTCTGTTTTCAGGTGTTGCCGGTTCATGTTGAGCTTTAAAAATCATGCTGATCGGGCTTGCAGCGGTTGCCGGAACACCGCGCAACCATGCATCCACCCCCGATGTACTGCTGCATGTCACAATAATTTTGGCCTCACGCAAGGCTGTTTCCATATCTTCTTCATAAGGAGGAACGCCTACATCTTCTCGCTGTTCCACTTTTTCAAGAGGATGCGGTTTGAAGACAATATCATCCTTCACGCCAGCATCTCTGTAACGTTGAATTTCGCTTCGTGCCCAATCATAGGGACTGACACCTTTCAGCGACTTGTCACCAATTTTCTGGCCAATAAGAATAATTTTATCGCCAGCAGGGCTGGTTGTTTCACGCGCGGCTATCTAATGGGTAAAGGGTTCTTCACCAACCGTTACCCTATTGTTGGAGTGCGCATAACTGCATATCGTTACCTGCCATGTATTCTGTTTTAGCACCGGGATAGAAATCATTAAATTTAAGAGCTAATATCCTTAGGACACGCTAAGCCACGACCTCTAATCCTTTTTTCTCAACAAGGTTGATGAGTTTGAGTGATGCGCCACCGGGCTTTTTCTCCCCGCGCTCCCACTGGCTAACCAGCCCCGTGGTTACATTCAGGTAAGTCGCAAATAATGCCTGACTAACACCTGCTTGTTTACGCAATTTTGCAATTTGTTTAGGGGAGAATTCTTTAACTTCGGTAAGGCATGAGGCATCAAATTCACGCATGGTTTTTTTATCAACCAAACCTGCACCATGTAGATCTTTAACTGTATCGTGAACCGATTTCAGAATATTGCTTTTGTGTTTTTTAGCCATAATACATCACCTCTTCCAATGCCTTTGTGGTAATAGCTTTCGTTAACTCATGATCCGTGTAAGCCAATAAAAGTTTGGCCAGCTTTTTACTTTCCTCAAGTTCCACGCCATCGATATTATCTTTATCATTCTTGGCAAATCCGTGGATAAAGAATGCTTTTTTACCTCTTGTATAAACAAGAATAGTTCGAAATCCACCCCGCTTACCACCACCCGCACGCGCGATACGCTTTTTAACAAGATGGCCGCCTAAATCACCATCGTGAAGCCCACGTTCAATTTCTTGAATGGCTTTCACTAGCGCTTTATCAGCAAGATCATTATCCCGCATAAAACGTTTAAAAGTCTTTGTTATAAAGACACGCATATTAATACCTTCCATAATACTATAACACTAAGTGTTATAGTGCAAGCCTTTCATGAGGCCACCCTATAAGCCCCTATTAGACAACGACTTTTCTATAATCACCAATTAAATACCACGATATTTTGAGTCCCCATCTGACTATTTATAAAAGTAGACTTGCGCACCAGCGGTATGACCCAAAGCTATCAATCCCACTGGTGCGCTAACTTTTCCGATGCCTTCAGATACCCAAGAAGAAGAACATACAAGAACATGAATTGGCTGTTTCCCTGCCGATGCTTGTTTTGTGCGTTAACGAAGACATTGATTATCTCAATTACTTGCCAAAACCGGCAAGTTTTTTAGTTTCAGAGCATTGTAGTATACTCCCCCACCACATATTTTTATGAATTTTGAATGACAAAATTACCGAGCATATACGCCGGGGTGACTGCATGATCACCATAACCGTAAGAACAACCACGCTTGAACAATTCCAGTTTGCTGCGCAGCAATCACATACCACTAATTGAGCAGTGCTTTAGTTGCAGCTAGAATTTCATCAATTTTCAGTAGATTTTAGCCAGCTATAGCTGCACTAAAGTTAAAAAGCAACTGACTGCCAGATGGATCTCTCTCGCAGTTAGTTTCTGCAAAGACATAGACGACATTGCCGTCGTTATTAGGGTTCCATTCCCCTAAATAAATACCTTTGCCTTCAACCATTTCTCCTGGTTCATAGTTGCTCATGTAAGAATACTCTCATCACATAAATTGCTAGAATTTTCTGCTCAAAATACCATATTCTCTACGTCTTGCAGTATTAGCTAAGCTGCTTGTAACGCTGGGCGTGCTCTAAAACGCACCTGTGGCCAAGAAGCTCGCGCAAGTTGTTTTCTCGCTGTACTTTCGCCTTCAGGAATTAGTGTTGCAGGATTAATCGGGGTAAGATCAGCCGCTTTTGTTGTACCGTCGCCAATATGGTAGCGGCTATCAAAAACCGTCCTATCAACTACTCTTAACTCGTAACTGAACGCAGCATTAGCTTCACTTCTTTCAATGACAACGACCTTGTCCGTGGATGCAACCATCTGAGCTTGTAATAACGGCGTTTGTCGTGAGCGTAAGAACAGCCACAGGCGGATCAAGTCGTGTCCACCGCTCGGCCTGTGAGAGGCCAGCTAAAATGGTCCGTACCAACGGTTTCTTATCGTTCGCGGGCACATTTTCTCCCTGAAAAATAAGCATCGTGTTGGCAAGATCGTCAACAACTTTAGCATAGCGAGCTGCTCCCAATCCTTCAGCCGTTAACTGCCGCAAAAGATGGAGTGCGCTTTGTGGATTTTTGTCATTATTGATTGTATTATGGGTATGCATATAGTCCGTTAGGTGTGCAACCACCCCTGTTTCCGTAGGAGCTATTTTGCTGAAATCCCCGTCACCGCCATAAGGATAAATATCTGCTGTCCTTAATTTTTCCAAAAGCTCATCGAGCGTAGTCGCAGTGTCGAGATTCATGAAAGCTAAAGGCGCGCCTGAGGGTATATTGGTATGTGCGACCTCTCTGTTGGGGCCTTTTCCGGCAGTTAGATAAGGCAGAGGTTCCCGGATAATAAACAGGTCTCTTGGTTTTCCGTATGACGACGCTTTTGGTAGCGCACCCCACAACGGAGAAATTTCATCTAACGTCAGCGCTGTAACTGGACAGAGCACACGCAATTGTGGTCGTTCTGGAACAGGGATAGAGGTGGGCAATTGAATATCTGTGTGATGTTTGGTCCCGTTTGAATCAAGAACAGTAACGCCACCTTCTAATGTGACAATGATCTGACGCGGCCCTTTTCCAGCTTGCATTAATTGATTAAATGTTTCTCTAACAGACGTCACACCACTGATTATTTCTTTCCTTTTTGCAAGGTCAAGCTCAAGCCATGCCTTTGCATGCGGGTTATTTCTGAGTGCCGCCTGTCCTTGGCTTCTGACAAGATCAGCTAACCAGCTTTCATGTTCAAACTTTGCCGCTTCCTCAATCGACAAGCTCAAGCTTGCTATACATCCACCCGCTTGACGCAAATTGGATGCTTCCCAACTTGGTGGCATGGTTCCATCACCAATCCTAACAGCAGGATTACCAAGATCAATTTGATAACACGGGTGTTCTGACGCAATCCCCTCTCTGTTCATCACTGGACCATAACTTATTCCTGGAATGGTGCCATCAGGATACTGCTGCAGCTTTCTCTTTAACCAATCTGCATCAGGCCCATCCGTTGCTTCAAAATTTTCTATGGTAATAAGCCCTTTCAACGGGCGTTTTGTGCCGCGATGATCATTGGTGTTCGCCCTACAGCCTTGTATCCAATTATCATTAAGTTGATTGGCTAAAATTGTAATCACATCTTTATTGAGCACATCAGCCATGCGTGCTGAAACATGATTGATGCCATTTTCACCCATAAATTCTGGTGGCATAAAACTTCCAACATCAAAACCCATAGGGTCAATTACAACATTCCCAGATTGTGAATCAATGGTAAACCGCAATCCATCCGGCGTCTCACAAATGATTTTGTCATCTGTGCATCTAACAGCACAGCTTGCGGGATGTGCCTGCAATTGGTTGATGAGGGTGAGTAATTCAAAGCCCAAACCATCAGGATCACTCATATCAAATACGTTCGTATCCGATTGATCAAGCGGTGCATTTGGTAAATTCACGCGTGCGCGCTCCGCAGGATCAACTGGCCATAACGTTCCCGCCATAAACTGTTGTCGTAGTAATTCTGGATTACCGACCGGAACAGGCATGCCTTGCTCCGTGCCTTGAGTTGTTACCGAGGCGAGAAATGAACCTTCGATACGCGTAAATGGCAGGCGCGTCTTTTGAAATGCAAAATAGCTAACAATCGGCTCAAACAAAAGATTGAGGCCTTTGCGGCGTGCATTGACAAATATTGATTCCGTGCCAGCAAGAACCTCACCGAGAAAATCCAATTTTTCGGCCAGATGTCTTGCATGCGGAAGTTCACCAAAACCTGCCAATACAACCGATGAAAGATCATGCTTGATTTTTGTTAGCATCGCATCCGCACGTTGTATTGCGGTGCCCAGGGGCACACCTTGTCTTTCTTGATAATCCATATAAAGGATAAGCGCTCGTGCTGCTTTCTCTGCAGCCTCACTGCTTGAGAAAATGACGGGCTTGCCTTTTTTATGTGCATGATATGGATCAAGCAGGTCGCGCTGAGGCTCCGTTTGGTGTTTTCTGAAAAAAGCTTGTACAGCATATGCGGGGACATTTTCCCCACTATTCCATGGGTTAATGCTTATTGCATAATTCGTACTACGAAAAAGGATTGCGCCATCTTTTTGCGGCTCAGGAATAGCGACAGTTCTTGCAACGCTGCCTGTTATAATTGTAGCAGCATAATGGTTTATTTCTCTTTGTAGGTTGCGATGCCATTCTGTTCTGTCACCAAGGGAAGAGACAATTATTTCTGGGATCGACCCGGTCATGTCAGTAGGCATAGGAAGGCCAAAGGCCATCCTGAATGGCACATCAGAACTTGATCGAGCGGCCAAATATTCACCCTGATTATCTTTCATGATTGACCAGAAGGATGAGGTGGCGGGATCGTAATGAAGAAAGATCGGGCAACCCATCGTATCGCTGTGCCCGAGATAGCAAATTTCAAATCCCTTGCCTTTTTGGAAGTTGGTAAATTTATTCATCGCATCAAGAATAACTCTTAAAGGATGACCGTCAGGCAAATGTTTATAAATAGCGTCTGCTAAGGCTTCTTCACTTTCAAAAGCATCAAGGCCCAATTTACGACGTTTAATTCTGGATAATAACATCGCGCCCAAAGCTGCTGTTACTCCAGCACCGATTACATAGGAGTTACCTAATATTTGAACAAGTGGGGCAAGCATATGCGCAGGGCCAGGAGCAATTTCTTCAAACTCATGCCATGCAAATTCTGCTGCGCGCTTGATACCCTCTAAGGGCACGGTTATCGCTTTAGAAGCAAAATCAAATAATTCTGTTATTAATCCACTCATTTAATTTTTCTATAATTAAAGCATAGCTAATATCATGTTTCATAAAAAAATTCATTCAGAATATCCAGGGCTTGTATCCACCTCTGGATAAGCTATTGAGTTCATAACTTAATCAATCAAAATCATGAAAGTAATAAGCTTTTATTTGCACGGCAGTGGCTATACTTATTACCAAATGAAGCTGAAATCGTTATCTTACAATCTTAACATAAAAACACGAAAGTAACTCCAGAAGTTTGGTTAATTTCAATCAAGAAATTAGCAGCTTTGATGTGCAGTCTCCGGAATTAGGCACATGCGTCATATTTCATTTGAGGCTTTGTAACTGTCATTGACCTACAAAAACAATTTTAAAAAGTTTCTTTCTTGAAAATGAAACTTTTTAAATAGATAAGCGGTACATCTTATTAATTCGTACTTGGAAAATCCTGTACCCTGCGGTTGGCCTGAGCTGCCTGATTCTATTTCTAATGTGCTGAAAGCTTCGGATAAGATTACAAACAAAGATGTAAAAGAGGAGATGAAACAACTTCTAATCAAACAAGTAAATAAAGCGAAACGGTCTGATTATAACGGATATGAACGAATCAATTCTTAATATTAAAGTA
>RGZA01000093.1 GCA_010031785.1 Alphaproteobacteria bacterium | reverse complement strand
TCAAAAATGCGCTCCACTCATCCTGAAAACCATCTTATCGAGCGCGTAGGCTGGTTGCGGGCTGCCGTGCTTGGTGCCAATGATGGTTTGATCTCAACAGCAAGTTTGATTGTAGGGGTTGCGGCCGCATCCACCACTCATCGCGAGGTGCTAACAGCAGGAGTGGCAGGGCTTGTGGCAGGAGCCATGTCGATGGCAGCGGGCGAATATGTTTCTGTGAGTTCACAGGCAGATACCGAAGAAGCTGCCCTTGCCCGTGAACGGCGAGAACTTGCTACACAGCCGGAAGCAGAGCTTGATGAGCTTGCCCAGATTTATGTGCAGCGCGGCGTTGAACCAGAGCTTGCCCGTAAGGTTGCTGAGCAAATGACAGCAAAGGATGCCTTTGGGGCGCATGCCCGTGATGAACTTGGTTTATCTAACCATATTGTTGCTCGCCCCATTCAGGCGGCGTTGACTTCGGCTATTACATTTGCGGTTGGCGCTGCCTTGCCACTTCTTGTGACATGGGTTGTTCCTATGGAATCGATTGTCATGACCGTATCACTCGCTAGCCTTATTGGGCTTGCGGCGTTAGGTGCTTTGGGTGCAAAAGCCGGGGGTGCAGCCTTGTTGAAACCAACATTGCGTGTGGTGTTCTGGGGTGTTGTGGCGATGCTATCGACAGCCTTAATTGGTTCCCTTGTCGGCCGTGCTGTATAGGCATTGTAAAAGAGAACTTGCTGGCTGCATTCGTTATTGCACCTTTAAGGGTTCTCTGGTGGCATGATATTACATGTGTGAATCCTATTTCTTTTATAGGCCTAGACCCTATTTCTCTTTCAAGCTTGTCAATAAAAATCTTGGCCTGTATAATAAAGTTGTGCGGAAGTAGGACGTGCCTATATTCTTACCCCAAATGTCATAAATACATGCCTGCTTTTTGATCTTTATAGAAAAAAGATGTATTATTGCCTTTCTCATATCTCTTCATGGTTTTGTGGCCACTAATGTTAAGGCCAATCCATTTTTAAAGGGGCTTAATTGTGACGGCATTGCTTGATCTTACAGGAAAAAAAGGCCTGATCGTTGGTATTGCGAATGAGCATAGTATTGCTTATGGCTGTGCGCGTGTTTTCCACACAGCGGGCGCTGCGCTGGCGGTTACTTACTTAAATGAAAAAGCTGAACCGTTTGTTCGCCCACTTGCGCAAAGTTTAGGCGCGCGCATTATCCTGCCTTGTGATGTGCAGGATGAAAATCAACTGGCTGCGGTTTTCCGCGAAGTTACCGAGCATTGGGGATCGCTCGATTTTCTGCTTCATTCCATAGCATTCGCGCCCAAAATTGATTTGCAGGGTCGTGTTGTTGATTGTTCAAGTGATGGGTTTCTAAAAGCGATGGATATTTCATGCCACTCTTTTTTGCGGATGGCAAAATATGCCGAGCCATTAATGAAAAATGGCGGGAGTCTTCTCACGCTCACTTACATCGGTAGTCAGGAAGCCATACCTAACTATGGAATTATGGGGCCAGTGAAAGCGGCACTAGAGAGCTGTGTGCGTTATATGGCGGTTGAGCTGGGCGATAAAGATATCCGCGTCAACGCGCTGTCTCCTGCTGCCATGAAGACGCGAGCAGCGGGCGGCATTGCGCATTTTGACGATCTTTTGAAACATTCACAGGATATTGCGCCGATGCACCACAGCATTGATCTGGATGATGTTGGCAATATGGCTGCATTTTTAGTCAGTGATTTATCAAAAAATATTACCGGCGGCATTCACAGGATTAATGGTTGATATGGAAAAACCCATTAGCAATAAAACATTTGATGAAATTACACTCGGGGATTCTGCGGTGCTGACGCGGACACTTAGTAAAAAAGATATTCAGCTTTTTGCAGTGGTAACGGGAGATATGAACCCGGCACATCTTGATGAAGCCTATGCCAAGACGGATATTTTTCACCAGATTGTCGGTCATGGCATGTGGACGGGGTCGATGTTTTCGGTGTTACTGGGTATGCAGTTGCCGGGGCCGGGAACGATTTATCTCCAGCAAACATTGAAGTTTCTAAGGCCTGTGCATCTGGGTGATATCATTAATGCTACAGTCAAAGTAATAAAAAAAGATGAAGTGCATCAGCACATTACGTTCGAAACGGTTTGTATCAACCAGCGCGGCGAACATGTTGTCGAAGGCGAAGCGTTGGTGTTGGCGCCGACTAAAAAAATAAGCTGGAATGTTTTGCCCTTGCCACAGGTGCAGATGAAAACGCCGGATCATAACTATGATCAGTGGTTACTCAATAAAGTTGCGGGGATGAAGCCGCTGAAAGTTGCTGTCGTTCATCCGGTGGATCCCTTCTCATTGATGGGTGCGCTTCAGGCCGCACAGGCAAAGATGATTGAGCCTGTATTGATCGGGCCAAGATTAAGAATTCACAAGGCTGCCGCCGATGCGCATATCGATATTACGGGTTACGAGATTGTGCATGTGCCCCACAGCCATGCCGCCGCTGCGCGCAGTGTGGAGATGGCAAGGGAGGGAACGGTTGAAGCCCTCATGAAAGGCAGTTTGCACACCGATGAACTGATGGCCGCAATCCTTGATAAAGATAAAGGCCTGCGTACGGATCGGCGCATGAGCCATGTGTTCATCATGGATGTGCCAAGTTATCCCAAGCCACTTTTTCTGACCGATGTTGCCATTAATATTGAGCCAAGTTTGATGGATAAAAAAGACATTGTTCAAAATGCTATAGATCTTTTTACCTTATTGGGCTTGGGTGTGCCCAAGGTCGCAATCCTCTCTGCGGTGGAGACAGTGACAGAAAAAATCCCCTCCACACTGGATGCAACGGCGCTGTGCAAAATGGCGCAGCGTGGACAAATTACTGGCAGTATACTCGATGGGCCGTTGGCGTTTGATAATGCGATATCGCATGATTCTGCAAACATAAAAGGTATTGTTTCGGAGGTTGCTGGAGATGCAGATATTCTGGTGGTTCCGGATATTGAATCCGGAAATATGCTTTACAAGGAATTACGATATTTTTCCGGTGTACAGGGTGCTGGCATCGTCCTTGGGGCAAAAGTACCGATCATTTTAACCAGCCGTGCGGATGATGCGGAAACCCGCGAAGCCTCATGTGCACTCGCTTTGCTATATACGCGGACAAAACATTCATGACCGGAATTATTGTTACGTGCAATGCGGGCTCGGTCAATAATCGCTTGATGGCGTTTGATGCCGTTTCCTTTGAGCGCAAGGGACAGAGCATGGCGCATTCGAGCGCAGAAAATGTGCAGTGGCTTTGTTCAATAGGCGAGTTGGGTATTGTGGCGATGGGGCACCGTGTAGTGCATGGCGGGCCGGATTATACGCATCCTGCGCGCATCACTGATGACATGGTTGATAAATTGCACGGCTATTGTTCGCTTGCGCCGCTACATCAAGCGCACGCGCTGGAGTTGATATCCAAGGCGCGCAAATTATATCCAGATGTTGTGCACTATGCGTGCTTTGATAATGGGTTTCACCATACGATACCCGATATCCAGCGACGCTTTGCCTTGCCTTGCGCCTATCATAATGAAGGAATTAAGCGTTACGGGTTTCATGGGCTTTCATACGAATATACTGCGAGTGTGTTGGTGGATCGTATCGGTGAAAAAGCTAAAGGCCGCGTGATTGTTGCGCATCTTGGTGGTGGCGCCAGCGCATGCGCCATGCGGAATTTACAAAGCGTTGATTGCACAACCGGATTTTCTACCCTTGATGGATTGATGATGGGCACACGGTGCGGTGCGATTGACCCTGGTGTATTGTTGTATCTTTTGATGGAAAAAAAGATGACCGCGCAAGATGTCAGCGATTTGCTTTATTTAAGGTCAGGGCTGAAAGGCGTATCCGGGTTGAGTGAGGATGTGCGCATCTTGCTGGAAAGCCCAAATCTAGAGGCACGTGAAGCGATTGAGCTATATTGTCAATCGGCGGCGAAGCACATTGCGGGTATGTTGCCAACATTGGGCGGGCTTGACGTGTTGGTGTTTACGGGCGGTGTGGGTGAACATGCAGCGCCCGTGCGCGATAAAATCGTTCAGCGTTTGCGATGGGCAGGCGATTTTCCAGTCATTATCATTCAAGCGGATGAAGAGATTATTATGGCTAAGGCGTTTGCGAGCTTGTCGAACTAGGGCGTGTCTTCAATTATAGCGCGGGCATTGGCAATGGCCAGCACATCATTTAATCAATTTATGCAGCCTCAAACCTGAAAGATAAAATCATGAAATGTAACGTTGGAAAAACAGATTGGCTCTTACGTATTATCGTAGGATCGGTTATAATTATCGGCGGAATCTACTTCCAAAACGGGTGGGGTGCTGTCGGAATTGTTCCAATTGCGACAGGATTGCTGCGTTGGTGTCCAGCGTATCTACCATTTGGAATAAAGACACAATAATTTGATGAAGAAGGCTGCGCGACATTATGCTTGAAATTCTTGACCCCATTCTACTGGCCCGCATTCAATTTGCGTTTACGATAAGTTTCCACATTGTGTTTCCAGCCTTCACGATTGGCCTTGCCAGCTTTTTGGCGGTGACCGAGTGGCGGTGGCTGAGAACGGGCAATGAAGTTTACCGCGATGTCTATAAATTTTGGGTCAAGATCTTCGCTGTCGCTTTCGGTATGGGTGTGGTGTCTGGCGTGGTCATGTCGTATCAGTTTGGCACCAACTGGTCGGTATTCTCTGACCGTATCGCTAACGTGCTAGGCCCGTTGCTTGGGTTTGAAGTATTAACTGCTTTTTTCCTGGAAGCATCTTTCCTTGGCATCATGTTATTCGGCTGGGGGCGCGTCAGCAAGAACATGCATTTTGTAGCCACTTGCATTGTCGCAGGCGGGACGTTGATGTCCGCTTTCTGGATTTTATCGGCCAATAGCTGGATGCAAACCCCGCAGGGTTTTGAAATTGCCGCAGATGGCCGATTGATGCCGACAGACTGGCTTGAGATTATCTTCAACCCATCTTTCCCGTATCGTTTCTTACATATGGTCACGGCAGCCTATCTAACCACAGCATTTGTTGTAGGTGGTGTCGGTGCATTTTATCTTTGGAACAAGCGGCATATCCCGCAGGCGCGTATTATGCTGGGCATGGCCGCCATTATGGCCGCCTTGGTTGCACCGTCTCAGCTTTTGATCGGCCATGAACATGGTAAAAACACGATGGAATACCAGCCTGCCAAAGTCGCGGCGATGGAAGGAAACTGGGATCATACCACTAATGCGCCGCTCTATCTATTCGGCTGGCCAGACCAAAAAGCTCAGGAAACCAAATTCGGTATCACCGTTCCAAGTGGTGCAAGCTGGGTGTTAACAGGCAAGGCTGACGGTGCAATCCCTAATCTGAAATCTTTCAAACTTGAAGATCGTCCACCCGTGGCATGGGTTTTCTGGTCGTTCCGTGTGATGGTCGGCCTTGGCATGTTGATGATTTTGATCGGCGCTGTCAGTGCGGTTCAATACTTTCGAGGCAAGCTGTTTGAAAGCCGCTGGTTGCATGGCTGGTGGATGCTGATGATGCCATCTGGCTTTATTGCCTTATTGGCAGGATGGTTTGTCACCGAAATCGGGCGACAGCCTTGGACGGCCTATAGCATTATCCGCACGGCAGAATCCGTATCGCCTGCCATTCTTGGGCCACAGGTTGCGTGGTCGCTTCTGGCCTTCGTTGTCATGTATACCTTCGTCTTTGGTGCAGGCAGCTATTATATATTGAAACTCATTGGCAAAGGTATTCCTGCCGCAAATGATAAAGAACAATATTATGGGCATGGCATTGAATCCTCGGTGATTGAGTCTGCCGCCCCACAAGGAGGCAAAAATGTTTGATTTTTCGAATATCATCGATCTACCCCTAATCTGGGGCGTCTTGATTGCCACAGCGATTTTTCTTTATGTGTTGCTTGATGGCTTTGATTTAGGGATTGGGATTATCTTTCCGTTCGCCCCGTCTGATAAATGCCGTGACCGTATGATGAATTCGATTGCGCCATTCTGGGATGGTAATGAGACTTGGCTTGTGCTGGGTGGTGGCGGACTGTTCGCCGCTTTCCCACTGGCTTACTCAATCCTGATGCCCGCCTTCTATATGCCCATTATTATGATGCTTCTTGGCCTTATCCTGCGCGGCGTTGCCTTTGAATTTCGTTTTAAGGCCAGCGATAAATCCCGTCATATCTGGGACAAAGCCTTTCATTTTGGCTCACTTTCCGCTGCGTTCTGTCAGGGCATGATCCTTGGTGCATTCGTCCAGGGCGTTGAAGTTGATACTCGTAACTTCTCAGGCGGGCCATTTGACTGGGCAACAGGGTTTAGCTTGATGACAGGGATTGCTGTTGTGTTTGGCTATGCGCTGCTCGGCTCAACCTGGCTTGTCATGAAAACCGAAGACGTCACCATGGAATGGTCACGGCGGGTGGCGTCCTATGTTTTGGGCTTTGTTGGTATTTTCATGGCTCTCGTCAGCATCGCCATGCCGTTGATGAATGATCAGATTCAAAAATTCTGGTTTAGTACCCCGAATATTTTCTTCCTGCTGCCAATACCCCTTCTCACTGCAGGATTGTTCGGGTTGATCTGGTACGATCTGCATCATAAAAAAGCCGAGTACCGTCCGTTCCTCGCCAGTATCGGCGTGTTTCTGATGGGGTATATAGGGCTTGGGATCAGCATTTTCCCATGGCTTATTCCTTTCAAATACACCATTTGGGATGCCGCCGCATCCGGTCCAGGCTTATCATTGATGTTGGTCGGCGTTGTGCCGTTGTTGCCGCTTATTCTTGGTTATACGGGCTATTGCTATTATATCTTCCGAGGCAAAACCAGCCATGAACACATGTATTAAGCCTGTTCAAAGGTGGCTGAATAAACATCCAAAAGCCAGGCAATGGGCGTGGTTCGTGGTGTTATGGCTGGGCGGTCTTATGACCGTCATGATAGTGGCTTATCCGATTAAGTGGGTCATCAAGAGTATGTGAAACTTTAAATGTGTGTTTCCAAAAGGCTCCTATCTTTGGTAAAGATGGCGCAATATGTGCAACAATATTAACATTTATGGCGACGTGTATTAGGAAACATCAGGGATACCCTTGTTACTCCAGAAGTTTCTGGAATTATTTTCAAGATTTTATTGTAAAAAAGCCCCGGCTTACAGGCGATTGTGTGTAATTTTTTAAGGGCTGTTTCTTCGGCTTGCCTTTTCATAACCATTGTGTAACGTTCTTGCAGAATTTCTTAGTGCATTCGATGGAGTTTATTGTGAAGGACAGAATAATAAAGCCTAAGGACATTGCCCTTTTGCAGCATTTTTCGGAATTAAATCAAACTTTTGCTTTGGTAAAAGAAACACGGTGGCAGTGGAGAGATGTTCTTCCTTGGCCAGTTACATCCTGTGTTACTTATCCTGTTGAGATGAGTCTGGGATTTAGAGAATGCGCCGCTCAACTCTGTTTTCCAGTAATGCATCCGATGGGGGGTGCAAATGAAAATATAATCGTTGCCCCCAATCCCAGGTTCCAAGTTATCATAGGATCTGGTACCCCAACGCCGCAGTCTAGTCCATCAACGGTGATGGCCTTTGTTTCGAGTGGCCTTGTTTCTGGTGCTAATGTACTAGCACGCCAATCTATTAACGCTACTCCTGGCGGAGTGCAACACACACTGGGGCTTGCAAAAGCTAAAAGACCCAAATCAACACTATCACTTATCATCCGCGGTGACACGCTCGTTATCAAAGATCCATCCTGAGATGTGCGTAGGTAGGTATATCGTTAGATGGTAGAGAGCGGGATGCTATTACAACAGAGCCAGTTTCTTTCCGTCCTATGCGTTATGTAAGAAGACCAGATGCACAAGCGCCAACATTATAAAAACATGCCAGTACGGGGATGATTTGGCAGCGTTGGGGTAGAATTTTTTAACAATTAGGGACAAGAGATTATGAATGGTCTAAGAACCTGTTCATGATCTTTT
>RGZA01000092.1 GCA_010031785.1 Alphaproteobacteria bacterium | reverse complement strand
AAAACTTTATGCGGATGATGAAAAAAAGTTGGATGTTTTAACTGAATTTCCACGCCAGGCGCTGCATGCCAAGGCACTATCCTTCATTCATCCGATCACAGGCAAAAAAGTATCGTTTGAAGTAGATTTACCCAGCGATATGCAAAAGCTGCACACGCTATTCAGCGATACTATTCAGTAGCCAGTTTTGCGCTGGTGCTAATGCTGCGTGCGGTGAAAGCCCGTTGGCTATTCCAAGCAAGCCAAGCACATAGAGTTTGTGCACAGGTAAATCGCGGTACATATAAGCGCCCATGCGCATCAGGTTAAGCGTGGATTCATAGGGCTTGGTCACAAGGGCAGCGGGCAAGGGTGAAAAGGCTACCAGCGATTCCGGAAAGGTTTTGATGAATTCGGCAATGCTGCCATGGCCATCGCTGCTATTGGCTGTACCACTGTGATAATTGCGGATGACAAGCAGGATATCGTTTTTGCGTGCAAGGGCATGATAGGGCAATAGATTGAGGCCGGGGTACGTTCCCAGAAAATAGACATGGCGCGTTGCATCGACCATTGCTTCCTGCGAAGGGACCTTAAAATCCGTTTTGATTTCTTCAACATTCTGGTTAGCCCAGCTAAGCCCGGTTAGTTCTTTATAAATGCCAGCCGCAGCACCATAGAAAGAATCAAAACCGCCTGCATCTGCTGCCATTTGCTTCACATGCATTGCATGGTGCAACAGCACTTCCTGGCCCGTGCCACGAAACGGTACATAAACCCCTGCATGAAATTGCGCATCGGTGAGTAACGCCATGGCTGCGGTTAGATTAGGAATGGCATCGCTGCGCGCATCTGCAAGCGGATAAAAAGCGGCTGCCAGCGCAATACTGATATCACGTTTGGCAAACAAGAGTTGCAACATGGTTGCAGTAAAAGGCAGCGTATCAGTGCCATGGGTGATCAGAAACCGTTTGCAGCCCTGATTGATGAGTTCATCGACTTTGCTGGCAATGGCATGCCATTCCGGCATATCAAAATCTTCCGAAGCCTTGCAAAGCAGTTGATGGAACTGCACATCAAAACCCTGCTTGCTTGTCAGTGCTGCGATGCGCGTGCGCAAGGTATCATTGCCGGCTGCTTCCACACGCGTGGAATGGTCAAGCAATACCGCGCCAATGGTGCCGCCAGTAAGGATGATGGAAATACTGGAAGATCGTGGATCGTGCATGCTCAGGTTTACTCTTTAATAAGATTGGTCATATCCAGCATAACTATTTTTCTTATATAAAAATCTCTTTCCTCTTTATTTGCATAGCGTGCGGAAATAATGCGGATGTTTTCCTGCCGGCGCGTATACGTGATATTCAGTATTTTCCCTGCGCAAGCCCAAGCGCATTGAACCGTGTTTCGCCATAATTTTTTCTAAGATCAGGAAAAGCAATATGCTGTAAACGAAAAATCATGGCTGCCTCAACAAACGCAATACCATGCTTGGCTATATTTGCTCTTTCTTTTTGCTCATCCCACTCAAATGACATATGGGCAAGACTCAGCTTTTTTCAAAAAGCGGGGTGCAAACCACACCTGTACTTTCCATGGCTTCCTTGCTGAGGATCGGGGGGGCATCCGGATCATCGATGATCGCTGCAGCAATCACGTCATCAGATGGGTATTCCGCACTTTGCAAAAGCACCCCGATAGCCAACGCCTGACGTGCAAATGCTTCAGGTGACAGGCCTTTATGGGCCGCAGCGGCGATGATTTTGTCGCGCAAAATGTCTGGAACATCAACTCTCATAAGGCCAATTATACTTGATTTTAAGGCTTTAGGAAATCAAAAAGGGCAGCATTGCTGCTGCCCTTTTAAATTATTGGAATGGGTTAGAAATACTACCCGTTCACAGCTTCCTTGGTATCATCCTGGACAGCGTTAGCAGCTTGTTTATTCGCTGCTTCCACTTCACGCGCGCGGTCACGGCCAGCTGCAATCGCCTTGAGGCGGTTTACAACAGCCCCGGTTCCGGCTGGAACAAGGCGACCCACGATAACGTTTTCCTTGAGGCCTTCGAGCTTATCGGTACGGCCCGATACAGCGGCTTCGGTGAGAACGCGTGTGGTTTCCTGGAACGACGCAGCAGAGATGAAGCTGCGGGTTTGCAAGGACGCCTTGGTGATACCCTGAAGAACCGGACGACCCTTTGCCCCCGTGAGATTTTCCAGAGCAACCTTATTGTTTTCATGCTCGAAATCGAGACGATCAACCTGTTCGCCGTTGAGGAAGGTTGTATCACACGATCGCCTTCCTGAATGGACAAATGCTTGCCCTTGGGGATCATATATTCGCGTGGCTGTTCGCTGCCATCCTCTGGAACAATCACAAGACGACGCTTGGTTTTGTAGTCTTTTCCAAATTCGACGCGGCCATCGATTTCGGCGATAACGGCAAAGTCTTTTGGCTTACGTGCTTCAAACAGTTCAGCAACGCGCGGCAAACCGCCGGTAATATCGCGAGTCTTGGTGGATTCACGTGGGATACGTGCAAGCACGTCACCCGCCTTAACATTCACACCATTTTCAATCGATAGAATCGCATCAACTGGCATGAAGTAACGCGCTTCCATACCATTGGAGAGCGTGATCACCTTGCCCTTTGCATCGTGCAGGACGATACGTGGACGAAGATCATTACCCTTGGGCTGTTGACGCCAATCGATAACCTTCTTGCTCGAAATCCCGGTTGCTTCATCGACCACTTCACGGACCGACACACCTTCAACAAGGTCGGCATAGTGCGCCACACCTTCTTTTTCAGTGATGATCGGTAGGGTGTAAGGATCCCACTCGGCGATGCGTTGGCCTTTCTTAACGGTCGCATTGTCATCCGCAAGCAACTTGGCACCGTAAGGTACCTTGTGGCGTGCGCGTTCACGGCCCTGTTCATCGGCAATGGCGATTTCCATGTTGCGCACCATAACGACGGGCTGGCCATCGGAATTTTGTACAACACCCTTGTTCTTGATCTTGAGTTTTCCATCAAGGCTTGAATCAATCGTGCTTTGTTCAGCAGCACCTTGCGCCGCACCACCAATGTGGAAGGTACGCATAGTAAGCTGGGTTCCAGGTTCACCGATCGATTGTGCAGCGATAACGCCCACAGCTTCACCGATGTTAACTGGCGTTCCACGTGCAAGATCGCGGCCATAGCATTTGCAGCATACAGCGCCCGACTTGTTTTCACAGGTGAGAACGGAGCGGATTGCAACGCTATCGATGCTTGCGGCATCAATCGCTTCGATATCCGGTTCCACGATGATCGCGCCTGCTGGCACCAATACCTTATTGGTAAGCGGATCTTTTACATCCACCAATGCGGTACGGCCAAGGATACGCTCACCCAAAGGTGCAACAACTTCGCCGCCATCGATCACAGCTTTTACTGTGAGGCCGCGCTTGGTGCCGCAATCTTCTTCAACGATGATCGCATCCTGTGCAACGTCAACAAGGCGACGTGTGAGGTAACCGGAGTTTGCTGTTTTAAGAGCAGTATCGGCCAGACCCTTACGCGCACCGTGGGTTGAGTTAAAGTATTCAAGAACGGTCAAACCTTCCTTGAAGTTTGAAATAATCGGCGTTTCAATAATTTCGCCCGATGGTTTTGCCATCAACCCGCGCATACCAGCGAGCTGTTTGATCTGCGCAGCAGAGCCACGGGCCCCTGAATGGGCCATCATATAAACGCTGTTGTGCGGTTGACCGGGTTTTGGCGTTGAAATGGCTTTCATCATTTCATCCGCAACCTTTTCAGTGCAGGAAGACCATGTATCCACGACCTTATTGTATTTTTCACCGCGGGTAATGAGACCGTCTTGGTATTGTTGTTCGAACTCCTTCACCTGGTCTTGAGCCTTGCGGATCAAGGTGCCCTTGGCTTCAGGAATAATCAGATCGTCCTTACCGAATGAGAAGCCTGCGCGACATGCCCATTTGTAACCAAGTGCCATCATGCGATCAGCGAAAATCACCGTCTCTTTCTGGCCGCAATGGCGGTACACGCTATCGATCACGTTCGATACGTCTTTCTTGGTTAGCAAGCGATTGATGATGCTGAATGGCAAGTTTTTGTGACGTGGGAAGATTTCCGAGAACAGCATACGGCCCGGTGTGGTTGCCACGGTATAAGTCGTTGGCTTGCCTTCGGAATCAACCGTGTGATAGCGGGCTTTGATCTTGGCATGGATATGAAGGCATTTTGCTTCCATCGCTGCTTCGATTTCGCCAATGGTACCAAACACGGAATTTTCGCCGACCATACCTTCACGTTCGAGCGTGATGTAGTAAAGACCCAGCACGATATCTTGCGATGGCACAATAATCGGCTTGCCATTGGATGGTGAGAGAATGTTGTTAGTCGACATCATCAATACGCGTGCTTCCAGCTGCGCTTCCAGAGAAAGCGGAACGTGAACAGCCATTTGATCGCCGTCGAAATCGGCGTTGAATGCAGTACAGACGAGCGGGTGAAGCTGGATTGCCTTACCTTCAATCAGTACAGGTTCGAACGCCTGAATGCCAAGTCTGTGGAGCGTTGGTGCGCGGTTAAGCAGCACGGGATGCTCACGGATAACTTCTTCCAGAATATCCCATACTTCAGGACGTTCTTTTTCAACAAGGCGTTTTGCAGCCTTGATGGTTGACGCCATGCCGTAAATTTCGAGCTTGGCGTAAATGAATGGCTTGAACAATTCGAGCGCCATTTTCTTTGGCAGACCGCATTGGTGAAGCTTGAGTTCTGGACCCACAACGATAACCGAACGACCGGAATAATCGACGCGCTTACCGAGCAAGTTTTGACGGAAGCGGCCTTGCTTACCTTTAAGCATGTCAGCAAGTGACTTAAGCGGACGCTTGTTAGCGCCGGTAATCACGCGGCCACGACGACCATTGTCGAACAACGCATCCACCGACTCTTGCAACATGCGCTTTTCGTTGCGGATGATGATGTCTGGTGCACGCAGTTCAATCAGGCGCTTTAGACGGTTATTACGGTTGATAACGCGGCGATACAAATCGTTAAGATCGGATGTTGCAAAACGGCCACCATCCAGTGGAACCAATGGGCGAAGTTCAGGTGGGATCACCGGAACGACTTCCAAGATCATCCATTCAGGACGCGCGCCGGATTCCAAAAAGCTTTCGATCAGCTTGAGACGCTTAACGAGCTTTTTGCGCTTAATGTCACTACCGGTTTCGCGCATATCATCACGAACCTTCACGCGCTCGGCGTTAAGGTCGAGATTGATGAGCATTTTCTTGATCGCTTCTGCGCCAATGCTGGCTTCGAATGCATCTTCGCCATATTCGTCTTGTGCGTTGATGTATTCTTCTTCGCTAACGAGTTGGCGGTATTTAAAGGGTGTGAGGCCTGGTTCGGTCACCATGTAGGATTCAAAATACAGAACCTTTTCCAGATCTTTCAAGGTCATGTCGAGCAACAAGCCGCAACGGCTTGGCAGTGACTTCATGAACCAGATATGCGCAACAGGTGCTGCAAGTTCAATGTGACCCATACGGTCACGGCGTACCTTCTGAAGCGTAACTTCAACGCCGCACTTTTCGCAGACGATGCCGCGATATTTCATACGCTTATATTTACCGCACAAGCATTCGTAATCCTTGATGGGTCCAAAGATGCGTGCGCAGAACAAGCCATCACGCTCTGGCTTGAAGGTACGGTAATTGATGGTTTCAGGCTTTTTGATTTCGCCAAACGACCATGAACGGATACGTTCAGGTGACGCTAAGCTGATCCGGATGTGATCAAACTGTTGCGCCTGCGTTTGCTGGTTAAAGAGAGCCATAATATCGTTCATTGGTCGTGTTCCTTTTGCAAAACCGTAATCTAAAATTACTAACTTAATTTTTGGTCTCAGGTATTAGGCCCAAGGCCCAAGACAATTCTGTCTTAGACCTTGGGCCTATCGCCTATTTCTTCTCAATCAATGCAACGGGTGCACCAGCGCTGTCATCATTGGCGGCAGCAGCGGCTGCATCCAATTCTGCAGCTTCTGCGACCAGATCCTTGCGCGTAAGCTCAACATTGAGGCCGAGCGAGCGCATTTCCTTGACGAGCACGTTGAAGGATTCAGGAATACCTGCTTCGAAGTTGTCTTCACCGCGGATGATGCTTTCATAAACCTTGGTACGGCCTGAAACGTCATCCGACTTAACGGTGAGGATTTCCTGCAAGGTGTATGCAGCGCCATAGGCTTCAAGTGCCCAGACTTCCATTTCCCCAAAGCGCTGACCACCAAAGTGGGCCTTACCACCAAGCGGTTGTTGTGTAACGAGCGAGTATGGACCAATGGAGCGAGCATGGATTTTGTCGTCCACCAAATGGTGCAGCTTGAGGATATAGATGAAGCCAACCGTAACTTTGCGATCAAACGGTTCACCCGTGCGACCATCGGTTAGGGTTACCTGACCAGAGCTATCCAAGCCAGCTTGCTTGAGCATGCCAACGATATCATCTTCGCGTGCGCCATCAAATACAGGCGTTGCGAACGGAACGCCACGACGAAGGTTATTCGCCAAGGTCATCAGCTGATCATCATCCATGCGCTTGATATCGCGGCTGTAGATTTCTTCGCCATATACTTCGCGAAGACGTTCACGCACCGTTTTGAGATCGCCGCGCTTATAGTAATACGCATCGAGCATTTCGCCGATTTGCTTACCAATACCGGCAGACGCCCAACCCAAATGGGTTTCAAGAATCTGACCTACGTTCATACGTGAAGGCACGCCGAGCGGGTTAAGAACCACGTCAACTGGCGTTCCATCTTCAAGGCATGGCATATCTTCCATTGGATTAATCTTGGAGATAACACCCTTATTACCGTGGCGACCAGCCATCTTATCGCCCGGCTGAAGCTTACGCTTCACAGCGATAAATACCTTCACCATCTTCATAACGCCCGGGGACAATTCATCGCCGCGTTGCAGCTTTGAAACCTTGTCTTCAAAACGTTTTTTCAGGGCATCGATTGCAGCATCAAAGCTCTTTGATACGGCTTCGATTTGCTCCATCACGCCATCTTCCTTAAGCGCAATCTGGCGCCATTGGCCATGGGTGTAATCCGCTAACAATGCTTCGGTGATTTCCTTGCCTGCCGGGAAGTTCTTTGGACCCGAAACAGCCTTTTGGCCAACGAGCAGGTTCTTGAGCTGGTCAAAGAAACCGCGTTCCAGAATGGCGCGTTCATCATCACGATCTTTTGCAAGACGGGTGATTTCTTCACGTTCAATCGCAACCGCACGTTGATCCTTATCAACGCCGCGACGGTTAAACACGCGCACTTCCACGATTGTACCTGAAACGCCGGGTGGCACTTTCAAGCTGCTATCGCGAACGTCAGCGGATTTTTCACCGAAAATTGCGCGCAGCAATTTTTCTTCCGGCGTCATAGGTGATTCACCTTTAGGCGTGACTTTACCTACGAGAATATCGCCAGGATTTACTTCAGCGCCGATGTAAACAATACCTGCTTCATCGAGGTTTTTAAGGGCTTCTTCACCTACGTTTGGAATATCGCGGGTGATTTCTTCTTGCCCCAGCTTGGTATCACGCGCCATCACTTCGAATTCTTCGATGTGGATGGAGGTGAATACGTCATCACGCACGATGCGTTCGGAAATCAGGATACTATCTTCGAAGTTATAACCATTCCATGGCATGAAGGCCACGAGCACGTTACGACCCAGCGCCAATTCGCCAAGCCATCACTAACGCGTACAACGATACGCGTTGCATCAACCTGATCAACAATACCGGTACGTTTTGCAACAACGGTCACGCCGCTATCGCGGGCAACAGTGCCTTCCATTCCCGTACCAACAAGCGGTGCATCCGATTGCAACAAAGGCACAGCCTGACGTTGCATGTTGGAGCCCATGAGCGCGCGGTTTGCGTCATCGTTTTCAAGGAACGGGATCAGCGCCGCAGCAACCGAAACCAGCTGCTTGGGTGATACGTCGATGAATTCGATTTGATCAGGGGGGAG
>RGZA01000091.1 GCA_010031785.1 Alphaproteobacteria bacterium | reverse complement strand
AATTCCTGTCATTGCAGCAAGTTGCGATGGCCATCGCATTTCTCGACGACTCCGATTCAAGCCCGATTAATCTAAAATCTATCCAGGCATCTATCAAAAGCCGAAGAAGTTGGCGACGTCAAGGACGTAAAACCGCTCGATTGACCGTTATTACTCAGTTTTTTCCCCCAGATTTTGCGGCCACTGGCCAGCTTCTTGATGACCTGACGACTCGCATGGCAAAACGAGGGTTGCAGGTGCAAATCCTTACTGGAATGCCCGCTTATGCATATTCAACCGAACGCGCAGATCATCTGCATTTTGAACCGAATCGCTGTATCCGTCGCAGTCGAGCGTCCCGCTTTTGGCCCCGCAGAATACGCGGACGCGCCGTAAATGGTTTTCTGTTTTTACTCAGGGCAGGCCAGAGACTCTTGCATTCAGTTCAGCGAGGAGATTTAATGATGTACACCACAGAGCCGCCTTATTTACCTTTTCTTGGATATGCGCTCAATGCATTGTTTGGAACCCCTTATATCGTCCTACTCTACGACCTTTACCCTGATGTGCTTGTACAACTCAAAGTCCTGCCAGAAGAACACCCATTAATTCGCCTTTGGAAGCACCTTAATTCACTGATGCTACGCCGTGCCAGCGAGATTATTGTCTTGAGCCAGCAGATGGCCGATCGGGTTCTCTTACTGACTCCAGATGTATCTCCAAGACTGTCGATCATTCCGAGCTGGTCTGACCCCGAAGCCATCCAACCCATTCCACGCAACGAGAACTGGTTTGTTCAACGGCACGGATTGACGGAGAGCTTTAATGTAGTCTACTCAGGAAATCAAGGGCGCTGCCACGATTTAATCACAGTCATTGGGGCAGCCTTATTTCTCAAAGAAGATCCAAATATCCGATTTGTTTTCATCGGACAAGGCCCTCAAAATTCAGTTTTGGTGAAACTAGTCCGAGATCTCAACCTTAGCAATATTATTTTTCTGCCCTATCAAGAGCTCGAAGCGCTTCCCTATTCTTTAGCCGCTGCAGACGTGGCTGTTGTGAGCCTATCGGTAGGTACCGAGGGATTGGTTGCTCCTTGCAAAGTGTACGGTCATCTAGCAGCCGGTACACCGATTGCGGCAGTTACTCCGTTTGGATCTCACCTGCAACAACTTGTAGAATCCGAAGGCTGCGGCCAATGGTTCGCCAATGGTGATTCCCGCGGTTTAGCGGCATGGATTTCACATCTCCGAGACAACCCGAAAGAACAATCAGCGATGGGTAGGGCGTCTCGTCGATTCTCGCTTGAAGAGACTCACCCTGACAAGATCTGTTCTGACTATTTAGAAATACTTGGAAAGCACCTGCCGACGATCTACAAAAATCCTGGTTTGACAAAACAACCCCACCTCAGCATCGTCCAGTGAATTTAAAGATTCGCTCCTTACGCAGCCGACACCTTTGGCTTGGGATTGCGTCTGCCATAGCCTGTCAACATCTAATCGTCTTCCATCGAACCCAAAGTCAGCCATCAGCGTTAATGCTTGCCTTGCTGACGTGGGGAGCTGCTTGGATCTGCTTTGAGGACCACTGGGAAGATCTCGAACTCAAACCAACATTACTGTCAGCTTTTTTGGGCACATTCGTCATAGCATGGGTTATTTGGCGTACCTCACTAGTTTCGGGTTACGAGGGCATTCTGTACATAACTCCTACTGCAGCACTTATAGGATTAGCATGCCTCCTGGGTCCTGTTCGAAGAATTCGCCTTTACCGAGATATTTTTGCAATCTTTGCATTATTTCCTGCGTGGATTCTGTTGGTCAAGTTTTTCCCGGAAAAGGTTTTGAGTTTTGCAACTTCTTACGCCTCAGGCTTCCTATTGAAACTTTTGGGCCTTGACCCTTCAGTCGATGGCCGGATTATTAGTTTCACGGGAGGTACGGCGGTTCGAGTCGAAGGAGCGTGCAACGGACTCGAAGTTATCTACCAAGCATTCGCTGTTGCCGTTATATTCTTAATCTGTTTTCCACTCCGCCGTCGATCTGATCGACTGACCCTTCTAATCTTCGCTCCACTTATTGGGGCCTTCTCGAATATTGTCAGAGTTGCACTTTTAGGGTTCATTGTTGCAATTGGCGGAACTATCAAAGAAAGTAGCTTTGAGTTTTGGCATGAAGGAACTGGCTCATTAATTTTTTCAGGTGCTTCTATTATGTTGGTTGGTTTTTTTTACTCAAGACTAATACAGCGTCAACTCAATGCTAACCCATGAACATAAGATTCTCTTTGGCGGCCTTCCCGCTACCTTTCCTTTTGATTTACGGGTTTGTATCAGTTGCAAGAGCAACATTTAGTCCCTTGTTACCAGAGCCAAAATCACTACCCATGCTACGAGGTCATATCTCTGGAGTAAAAGCCCAGACTTCTATCCCATTTCTCTTCCCAAAACGAGCGGACATTAGAGCCAAGGGCAGCAAAACCCTGATTCATTTAAATGGAAACGACTTTAGCTTGGTCCTAGCAATAGCCACTGCTAGAAATCCAGGGCAGTTGACTGTCAAGAACTTAACCGCTGATACTCCCCTTAAAGCTCATGATAGTGCCAGAATATTTCAAGGCTCTGATTATCTTCTTATCGGACTCCTGGATGGTGACGCAACAGTGCAAACATGCGCAACCCCAACAGCCGTAGGAATTAGTAATGCCGATTTAAAATTATCAACAAAAGAAAGAAGGCCCTCGCTGAGTACATTTTTGGGGTTAACTCCTCAAGCTGTTCCAAGCTGCTTGTTGGTCTCCTTGAGCTTTGCAACACCTCGAACTGCAAAGAAACTGAGCCATGATGACAAAGCCCAGGTGATCCAGGCCTGGTCTCACCTGCGACGCAGTATCATCGCTGAAACTTCTCTTCTCTCCAAGTGAGCATGAACCCCCAGACTGATGGCTACGTCCGAGCACAAGCCAAACGGCAAACAGCAAAACAGTCATCCATCCTCTCAGTTGCTGGTGGAGTGCTACTCGCCAATAGCTTGGCAACCCTAGCTTTGGCCTTTTATGGGGAGCGGTCTGCACAACCTGAAGTGTTGATGCAAAAGCTTTCTATTTTTGTTGCACAGTCTCCGAGCCTGCTCCTCGGCTTTTGTTTACTTTTTTGGGGTCGGGAAGGACAAGCTTCAATGAATTCTGTTCCATGGCGTGTCACGCGAACCATACCTTTCATCCTTCTCTTATTCTATCTGGCAACAATTCCCATCTCTGGCGTATTATCTCAAGGCCTGAAAGATCGCCTCGAGACCCGCCTCCAAAACGTGCTACAACAGGGAAGAATTCGTGGCAATGCCATTGAATCAGACCTTGAAAGCCTTAACTCCACTCCGCAAATACTCGCTGCGCTGAAGACTTATCCAGAGATTTCAAACATTGACATTCCTGTCGATATGTCTCCAGTCATGGCCCGTTCTGCAGTCGCAAAGGCTATCACCGAAGGAATAAAAGCCCAGCAAAAGTCTGGAAACCGAGAAATAGCCCAAGCCTTAAAAAGTCAATCTGCAGCTGTTCGCTCGATTGTAGTTTCGGCAATAATTGCTTCCATAGGCTTCTTGGGCCTTAGTTCAAGACTTATTCCTTGGGTCCAGGATTTCACACGAGCGCTCGTCGACTTATCTTCAGGATTTCTTGGGATCATTCGCTCGTTCCTTTTCACCGCAAAGAATGACCTTCGTAAAGCAGCAGCGCCTTCGCCCAAACAGCAGACTCCCCGAAGGCGGAGCCAGCAAACTCTCGTTTCAGGACTCGTGAGAGAGCTTGGGGGGGGCGGCGGATCGGCCAAGGGCCTTTTTTCTGGTCGAGGCCGCTCGAAGAGCAATAAGCGCAGGCGTTGACGGAGCTTCTCCCAAGAATCACTAGTCTAGTCATCAACTGCTGACAGCCGACCCACTACCGGGACAAAAACCCTTCCTCGTAGTAATATAGACGGAGCCCTCTGGGCTTGTGCTGCCCTTCCTCCAACCCCATCATGAACCATCTGACCAAGGCAGGCTTTGCCATCGCAGTTGGGACAGCCGTCCTGACCGCAACTCCTGATGCCAAGGCCCTTAACTACTCCTACGGATTCTCAGGCACCTCCAGCGTCTCAGGCTCCACCTATACCCTCACTTCGAACCCTTCTTCATTCACATGCTCGGAGGGTTGCTCAGCATTCTCTGACGTTCTGACCGCTTTCGGATCCTTTGTTTACAAAATCAACAAGCTTAGTGCTACCTCTGCTGAGTGGGCATCTCCCCTGACCATCGCTCTCAATCCGACTGCAACGTTCGGAAACTCAATCACATTCTTCAATCCTATTACCACTTTTACCGCACCTAACGGCACCTCTTTCTTTACTTCTGATTACAAAACAGATTCAGGACTGTCTGGCGAGCTTGTATCTTTTACGGTTAACACCACTGGTGCGTTTGGTGGTACTCTTTCGGGTGTCCCTGGTCCCCTTCCCGCTGCTGGTGTTGTTGCCGGTCTTTCCTTTGCTCGTCAACTGCGTCGCAAGCTCAAGGCTACTGTCTGATTTCTTTGTTCTTTTCAGCACCCGCTTTGCGGGTGCTTTTTTTATGTCATCTGATTTTTATTGGAGTTGGTTAAAGCACAGTGAAATCGCGATAGGATCCCACCCAATGGACGAGAAAGACTGGTTACAATTACGGCAAGCAGGAATTACTGGAGTGTTCAACTGCTGTTCTAGCAATGAAGATCAGAATCTGCCAACATTTCCTGCTTCATGGGGGTGGCACAGCATTCGTTGTCCACTCCCAGATCATCGAGTTAAGCAAAACCTAGAACAGAAATTACTGATAGAAGCACTTGAGATGCTTTCGGATCTGTACGTTAGTACGAGTTCCATTTATATTCACTGTTGGGCTGGCCAAGAAAGGTCAGTCCTAATGGGTATTGGATTATTATCTCTTCAGGACGATATGTCGATATTTGAATCTCTTGACTATGTTAAACGCATGCATCGACCAGCCAAGCCGCTGTTTTCACAACTAGCACTTTTAGAGAAGGTTATTTCTGGATCCTACGTTCGCGAAGTAATTGACTAACCCGTTGGGCAGGAGTCAAGTCACCCTGAGTACTGACTGATGAGTCCTGGGGAAGGGTCTTGACTATTTCAACGCCTGCATTGGTTTTGTACGTGTTCTTGTAGCGATCAGAATAACCTCCATAACCATAACCAAAGCCATAAGCATAACTGTATTCATTTAGGCTTGTTGGAAACTCGATTTGATTTGCAATTGCCCCTAAAACGTCAACACCGCTAGCCTGAACTCTGCGGAGAGCCTGGGGCGCTAGAGCCCTATCAATACGACCCAGACCTATAAGAAATAGCATGCCATCAACTTTTTCTCCAAGGAGCACTGGATCGGCAAGAAGTAATGCTGGAGGTGTATCAAAGAGAATAATCTGATAATTTTCAAGACCTCGCATCTCTTGAATTAAGTCAGCACAACGATCTGAGCTGAGTAGTTTTGCCGGATCAGGCGGTTTTGGCCCTGCAGTAATAATATGCAAGGTGTCGGTAATAGGACGGATTAAGGAATTGACCCTCACGGATGGATCTGTCAAAAGGTTCGAGAATCCTTCTAGATTATCCGTTCCAAGATACGCATGCTGACGCGGAAGCCTCATGTCAGCATCAACAACAAGTACTTTCAATCCTAAGTTTGCTAAAGTCGCCGCAAATATTGCTGTTGCCGTTGATTTGCCCTCACCTTGTGATGAAGAGGTCAAAGCAACCAAGCGAATGGAACGATCTGAACGAAGCAGTCTGAAGGTTGTAAATAGGCTTCGTAGAGACTCTCTCACTGCGAACCGGTCCCCACTATCCATCTGATCAATTGAACTGTTGAGAGTCAACCCCGCTTGGAGAGGCAGGTAAGGTATGAGACCGAGAACAGGAAGGTTGAGATACTCTTCTATCTCTTGGGGAGTATGAATCGTATTATCAAGACGATCGCGCAACAGAGCCGCTGTCGAGCCAAGAATAAGAGCGAATACAGCAGACTGTAAAAGCCCTCGGCCAATATTAGGCTTTGTTGGTACTTCATTGAACCTTGGAGATGCTATTAGCTTCCATGGCACTGATTGTTGAGATGCATCAAGTCGAAAGTTCTCACGTGCTTGAATGTATCCACTATAATTCAACTTTGCAACTTCGAGGCGCTGTTGCATGCTCTCATACGTTTTAATAAGTGCAGGACTGCGCTGGAAGTTATTGCGAAGAGACTGTAATTGTCGCATTATCTCGGCTTGCTGGGCGAGATTTCCATTGAGTTGATTGACAACGCTCGACATTGCTTGTTGTTGAACGACGGGACGCAATTGGTTACGCTCAGCAATCAAGCTTCGCAGCACAGGACTGTCGGGTCGGTAGCTGGCAGACGCTTCGGCAATTTTTTGATCCAGTTGATCTAATTGTTGCTGAGGCGTCATCAGACCCCCTCCTTGAGAGGGAACTTCTGCAACACCTTTTGCACTGGCAATGCCTCTGGAAGCCGAACGTAGTGGCGTGGCTGGCATCCAGGCGGGGGACAACGTTCCACTTTCAATAGAACGTGCCTGACTCGCAAGCTCAGCCTGCTGTCGGCGCAACGCACCCAAAGACTCTTTCAGTTGATCGTACTGTGCTTGGAGCTCATTACCGCGCGCATCAGGAGTGATGAGATTATGCGTTCGTCGAAACGCTTCAAGTTCTACCTGAATATCGTTGACTTTTTTTTCAAGAATAGGGGCCTGAGAATCCAAAAAACTAATCCCATCATTGAGTCTATTTAGACGTTGCCGTTTTGAAAACTCAAGGTATTCATCTGCCAAAGCTTTTAATATTACCACTCCTTGTGAAGGATCAGGCCAGTCCAAATTGATGACAAGGACATCTTGAACGTCCTCATTCGGGGGAGAAATGCGTAAATTAGAATCAATCATACTGGCGCTTATCTTCATTTTGGCCGCAAGCGGCTCGAGCAGCGAAGGACTGCGCAAAACCTGAACTAAGTCGGGAAGACGAGCATTTGTCGTCGGCTTGGCAAGCTCAGCCAACTCACTGCTCGTGGTTGAACGACTGATTTTTTTGTCTTCCCCAATGGGATCGTTGAGGAGGATCTGAAACCCACCGGTGTAGACAGGGGAAAATATTCTTTCTCGGGCTAGGTTGAGGCCCATAGCCACAAAGGAAGCAAGTGATACCAATACGAATAAGCTTTGCCGCCTTCTAATAGACCTCAATAGTTGTGGCTGAGTCGTTAATGAATTGACCTGATATTGATCGTTTTGTGCCACAGCCCGCACTGGAGCAGCGCTTTCGGAGCTGCTCTGGGCTTGAGTCATGGCCGAGCTCTCTCCTTGTGCCACTGGGCTGGACGGTATTTGAACTTGACCACTATAGCGCCGAGAGGACCTGGTTAAGTATTCTGGATTTGTCCATGGGTTGGCTCAACGCGGTGGCTCAGCACAATGGTTCTTTTGCCAGGCGAACTGGCATATTTGGGATTGTCAGCGCAATCGCCTTAGGCACAGTGTTTTTGCCTCTGGCAGGCGAGGGGCAGACGGGAGTGCCTGTGATCCAACCTGACGCTTACATCCTCGGTCCTGGCGATCAGCTACAAGTTGACCTGCTAGACCCTAAACTGAAAGAATTAAGTGGTGCCACCCAGATTCTTAATGATGGAACCGCAGTGTTTCCCTTGCTCGGATCAGTGGCGGTCAGTGGCTTCACCATCGATCAAGCCCGAGGCCTTTTGATACGGCTCTACGGCCGACAGGTGGTGCGGCCAGACCTCACCCTGCGTCTGCAGGCATCCCGGCCGCAGCTCATCAGCGTCATCGGCGAGGTGAGTAATCCAGGCCTCTACACCCTCACCCCTACCGAAAACTCCGGCACCGCGAATGGAGGTGTCCAGATCTCAGGCGTTCCCACCCTGATCACGGCCATCCAGAAGGCCGGTGGTCTCACTCAGCTGGCTGACCTGCGCAATGTGCGCCTGTCGCGGCGGCTGATCGGTGCCCCGGGCCGTCTCAAGACCACCAGCCTTGACCTGGC
>RGZA01000010.1 GCA_010031785.1 Alphaproteobacteria bacterium | reverse complement strand
GTCCGCTAGAACAACAGAATGACCGCAATGCGCGCATTCAAGTGCATATCTCGCATCATCAGGCAAAAACGCTAAAGCTTGAAAGCCTGGCCAAGGGCGATCGCGTTCTCGTACGCCTTGAGCATCAGGGGCGCGGTGATTATACCGCAAGGCCCATCAAGAAATTGCCGCGCGCTGTTACCAAGCTCGTTGGCGTAATTGAAGAAAGCGGCGAAGCATTGGTGCTGCGTCCAACCGACCGCAAAAACCGCGATGAATATATTCTTGATAGCAAAGGCCAGACGATTACCGCAGTCAAAGGCGATATCGTCACCGCTGAAGTTTTAACGCAAAGCAGGTTTGGCAAAAAACTGGTGCGCCTTACTGATAATCTTGGTCCGCTTAATGCACCGCGCGCCGTCAGCCTGATTGCGATTGCGCAGCATTCCATTCCATGGGTGTTTCCGGATGGCGTTGTTGCTGCCTCTGAAAAACTGGAAGGCGCGGATTTAAAAGGCCGCACGGATTTGCGCAAACTCCCGCTCATCACGATTGATGGCGCCGATGCGCGCGATTTCGATGATGCTGTGCATGCAGAAGCTGATAGCAATCCATCGAACAAGGGCGGATGGAATTTAACCGTCGCGATTGCTGACGTTTCCTATTACGTCAAATCCAATTCGATTATTGACCGCGAAGCCATCAAACGCGGCAATTCGGTTTATTTCCCCGACCGTGTTGTGCCGATGTTACCTGAAGCGCTTAGCAATGAATTATGTTCTTTAAAACCTAACGTTGATCGCGCCTGCATGGTTGCGCATATGACGATTGATAAACATGGCGAGCTTAAGCATTTCAAATTCACCCGCGCATTAATGCGCTCGGTTGCCCGCACAACGTATGAGCAAGTGCAGGAAGCGATGGATGGTAATCCGAATGAGCTGACCAAGCCGATTTTGGATAGTGTCATCAAACCGCTTTATGGTGCTTACACCGTATTACTCGAAGCGCGCAAGAAACGCGGCACCCTTGAACTCAATATTGCCGAGCGACAAATCAAAGTAAGCGAAGATGGAAAAATTTCATCGATTGGTAATCGCGCGCGCCTTGAAAGTCATAAACTCATCGAAGAATTTATGGTACTCGCCAATGTGGCAGCAGCGCGCGCATTGCAAGATGGCAATATGGGCGCGCTGTATCGCGTGCATGATTTACCAAGCGTTGAAAAGATTGCGAACTTGCGCGATTTCCTTAAAGGTTTTGGCATTTCACCTCTCCCATTCGCCGCTACGCCGATTTGATTGTGCATCGCGCGCTGATCCGCTTGTTCAAACTTGGTGATGATGGCATCAGCGATGATGAGCTATCGCGCCTTGAGGAACTTGGCGAACATATTTCCAAAACCGAACGCCGCGCGATTGACGCCGAACGCGATGCGAGCGATCGCTACACCTCGCTTTATCTTGCCAGCAATATTGGCGGTGAATTTGAAGGACGCATTAGCGGCGTAACGCGCGCTGGAATTTTCGTGCGCCTCACCGAAACAGGCGCGGATGGGTTTGTGCCCATGAGCCAGTTGCCCGATGATTATTATAATCATGATGAACAGAACCAGCGCCTTGTGGGCAGCAAGCACGGAAAAATTTTCCGCCTTGCCGATACACTGAAGGTCAAGCTTGTGGAAGCCGACCCAGTTGTAGGCGGCTTGCGCTTTAGTATTGTTGGCGTTGTTGGCCGGGCAAGCGGAAGTGAGAAGCGATTCCGCGATAAGTCAGGCGGCAAGAACGATGGCCGTCACCCTTTCTCTGGCAAGCGCAGCTTTCAAAAAGGTAAGCGCAGACGTTAATGGGAGCTTCGCTATTCCTAAAAAAACCGCGCGAATCAATCAG
This sequence comes from Alphaproteobacteria bacterium, assembly GCA_010031785.1. Lineage (GTDB taxonomy): Bacteria > Pseudomonadota > Alphaproteobacteria > UBA9219 > RGZA01 > RGZA01. The sequence goes on along the minus strand of RGZA01000010.1, from coordinate 30,337 downwards.
AATCTCTGTGTCCCACCAGCAACAGGCGCGCCTTTCCTAGCTTCTCATTGCCAATTATCGCGAACTTCGCTAGGAAAGAGGCTTCTAACGTATTAATCTTTCATAAGTTTTTAGGCTTTGGTCGCGAGACTGCTGATGCGCCATAATTAAGTCGACGTAATTAAGTCAAAATGAGGTTTTGGGTATGAATGTGACCAAGCATATATATCGTTTAGTTGCCGTACTGGCTCTGGCCATTGTGCAACTCGTTTCGATGCCTGCATACGCAGCCGATAAAGATGTTAATGATGACAGCCTGCGCCCGATGATTGTGCGTCCAACGGACAACATTTCAAGCAATGTTTCTGGCAGCGCCGCGCCAACGACCGATGATACGCGCTTGCGTCTTCCACCACCACCCGCGCCAAGCCAAATTCCAAGTCAGATTAATGTGAATGTTGCACCACCTGCACCGGGTTCACGCACACCGGTGCGCGTTCCAAGCGGCCAGAATATGTTTGCTGATTTTGGACCGCCAAGCGGCTCAGTTATATCGGATCGCGTATTCCAACTGCGTGATGAAGCGGTTGGCCTGCGTCAGGCTGTTGATCGCGATGTGGATGAATTCAATCAACTGCGTGGCCATGGCGCTGCGGGCGCTATTCAATTCCACAGCACGGTTGCAGCGATTACGGCGCGCCTTGAAGCAGGCACCACGCGCGGCAACCCGATCTTGCTACGCCAATGGTCGGAAGCCGAACAAAGCCTGACGGAAGTGAACTACTCCATTTCCAAGCTCAACATGCTGTCATCGACCCTTTCTGCTTCATCATCACAGGCAGCCTATATGCTGCAAGCAATCAAGGCAGCGTTTGAACTTTCCGGCGCGCTGGATGAAGATCATGATCAGCTTGCATTGATCCGCGATGAAGTGGCCAAGAACACCGTTAACATCGATCGCATTCGTGGTGAGATTAATGATGACATCCGCCGTCAGAACACCTACCTCTCAACCGAACGTCAAAATCTGCAAGTGCTTGCTCTGGCGATCAGCCGTGGCGAACTCATCCGCAACAGCCTTGCTGGACAAACGGTCATTGTTGGCCCTCAATCATCCTATGGCACCTTGCCCAATACCCAGATGGATGTAAGCGGTTTCCCAAGCTTGCGCGAACCAACCAGCCTTGATGGCGTTTACAACCCACCAGCCGTGCCGGTTTCTCCTGTGCAATCATCCCCGCTTAATAATCACCAAACTAGAACCGGCGCGCGCCCTGTGAGCGGTTCGATGGATCAGGCCAGCCTTGGACAGCTTTTAGTTCTTGTGCGCTTTAACGAGGCACATGTTGATTATGAAGATCAGATGTATCAGGCAGTGAGCACCGCACTTGACCGCAAGCCTGATGCGACCTTCACGATCGTTGCCGTTAGCCCGAAAAGCAATGACCCTGCAGCGGTCGGCGGTGATCTGGAACGCGCAGACCGTAATGCTGAAAATGTGAAGAGCTCGCTTATTCAGCTTGGTTTGCAACCCAACCGCATTACGTTGAGCAATATTAGCAGTGATGTTGCGCAATCACCCGAAGTACATTTGTACATTCGATAGGAATTGGCACTAAGCTTTAAGCACTGCCTTTAAAAGACCGCGCACCGAATTGCCCAGATAAATCTGCTCAGCTGTGGTTAGGTCATGTGGATAGAGCGTTTTTTCAATCACGCGGTGCGTTTCCATGAATTCGGCACGGAAGGTTCCGGCCAACAGTCCTGCACTGATAGGCGGTGTGAGGTAGCTTCCATCCGCCTGCTCCAGAAATATATTTGTATAGCTGCCTTGGGTTAGCTCACCACGCTCATTGAGAAATACGACTTCATCCACGCCTGATTGCTGGCGCGGCGTATCAAGAAATTCGCGCTGCGTGGTTTTGTGATAGAGGTGCACATTCGCGCTGTGAATAGGTTTGGGCGCGATTGTGAAAGTAAGCGTTTGCTGCAGGGCCATGGCTTCAAGCGGCGCGCTACTGATCTGTATGGCTGCATCGGCGGAGAGCTCAAGGCGCACGCGCAGATGCTCAGCCTTTTGGCCCACAACGTGATCCAGCAACGCTATATGAAGCGCAGCGCGATCACAGGAGATGGCAAAGTACTGTGCCGAAGCAATAAGGCGATCAAGGTGCCGATCAAACAGATAAAACCCATCGTTTTTATCGCAGCGCAGCGTTTCAATCAGGCCAAAGGGCGCATGTGTTGCTGTAAAGAATTTTGTTTTCAGCAGGCATTCGTCATATTCGCTTTGGGCACGTGAGTCATACACGATACCGCTGCCAACCCCCATCTCACCCTTATAGGTTTTTTCTTTATCGGGAAATAACACGGCAGTACGAATGGCAACGTTAAATACTTTTTCGCTTTCCGGCCCGAGCATGCCAATTGCACCGCAATAAATACCGCGCGGCGCATCTTCCAATTCATGGATCAGTTCCATAGCGTGAATTTTTGGTGCGCCAACCACCGAGCCCGGCGCATAGATGGCTTTAAAGAATTCAGTGAGCGTTGTTTCCGGCTTGAGTGTTGCCTGCACCGTTGAGATCATTTGATGCAGGGTTTTGTAGGTTTCCACCGCGAATAAATCAGCAACTTTTACACTGCCCTGCTCTGCAATGCGCCCAATATCATTGCGCATCAGATCAACAATCATCAGGTTTTCTGCGCGAGATTTACTGTCGGTGGCCAGGCTTCCTGCAATCGCTTTATCATCATCCGGCAGATAAGCACGCGGCGCGGTGCCTTTCATGGGCCGCGTTTCGACCTGCTGCCCTTTTTGACGAATGAATAATTCGGGCGAGAGTGATAGCACCTTGAATTCTGGCACATCGATATAGGCACCAAAGGAAACCGGTTGCTGTTCACGTAATTGTAAATAGAGGGCGATGGGATCGCCCATGCATTCAAACTGTGTTTTGAAAGTCAGGTTGATCTGATAAATATCGCCAGCGATGATATAGCTGCGCGCTGCATCAAAACGCTTTTTGTATTGCGCGGCATTCCATTGTGGGCGCAATTCAGAAACTTGCACATCGCTATGCTGTTTATTTTTTAGAAAATCAGTTGCTTGCGCATAGGATAGTTTTTTGCGTGTTTTAAAAAGACCGAACCATAATAAGGGCACGGTGCGATCATGCGGTAGGCGCTGCGCCAGACAAGGCTCCAGCACATAGGCGAGCTCAAACGAGCAGAAGCCAGCGCAAAAAATGCCGTTTTTACTGGTATTTTCGAGTTTTTTTAAGGCAGGCGTGACATCATCCGGCGAAGTGGCGCTAATGATGTCATAGGGATTTTCAAACAACCATGCGCCTTCTTCTTTGTCGCGAGTGTTGTCGAGAAGAATAAACGTCATATTACCCACAATCCGTCATGCCCGCGAAGGCGGGCATGACGGTTACTATCATCTAAAAACTACTCAGCCGCATCATGATAAATCTGGCTGCCGAGTTTGCGGAATTCCGTTGATTTTTCTTCCATACCCTTATCCGCCATTTCACGAATTTCTGCGGAGATTTTCATCGAGCAGAATTTTGGACCGCACATGGAGCAGAAATGCGCAAGCTTTGCGCCTTCCGCTGGCAAGGTCTCATCATGGAATGAACTGGCCGTATCAGGATCGAGCGATAGATTAAACTGATCCTTCCAGCGGAATTCAAAGCGTGCGCGTGACAGCGCATCATCACGCAGGCGTGCACCCGGATGACCCTTGGCCAAATCGGCAGCGTGCGCAGCGATTTTATAGGTAATTACGCCCACTTTTACGTCATCGCGGTTGGGCAAGCCCAAATGTTCCTTTGGCGTCACATAGCATAGCATTGCGGTGCCAAACCAGCCGATCATCGCCGCGCCAATTGCGGAGGTGATGTGGTCATAGCCCGGCGCAATATCGGTTGTGAGGGGCCCCAGCGTATAAAATGGTGCTTCGCCGCACACCTCAAGCTGCTTATCCATATTTTCCTTGATCTTGTGCATGGGCACATGGCCAGGGCCTTCGATCATCACCTGGCAATCATGCTTCCATGCGATTTTGGTAAGTTCGCCAAGTGTTTCCAATTCACCAAACTGCGCTTCATCATTTGCATCAGCCGTTGAACCGGGACGCAGACCATCGCCAAGTGAAAAGGCAACGTCATATTGCTTGAGCAGCTCGCAGATTTCTTCAAAATGCGTGTAAAGGAAATTTTCCTTATGATGCGCTAAGCACCATTTCGCCATGATGCTACCACCGCGCGAAACAATACCCGTCACGCGCTTAGCTGTCATAGGAATATAGGCAAGGCGCACGCCTGCGTGAATGGTGAAGTAATCCACGCCCTGCTCGCATTGTTCAATCAGCGTATCGCGGAAAATTTCCCAGGTTAAATCTTCGGCTTTGCCATTTACTTTTTCCAGCGCCTGATAAATCGGCACCGTGCCAATCGCCACGGGCGAATTGCGGATAATCCATTCGCGCGTGGTGTGAATATGACGGCCTGTTGAAAGATCCATCACGGTGTCACCGCCCCAGCGGATCGACCAAACCATTTTTTCAACTTCTTCCGCAACGCTGGATGCAACGGCGGAGTTACCAATATTGGCGTTGATTTTAACAAGAAAATTCCGGCCGATAATCATCGGTTCGGATTCAGGATGGTTGATGTTGTTGGGAATAATTGCGCGGCCTGCAGCGATTTCATCGCGCACAAATTCTGGTGTTACAAAATCAGGAATATTTGCACCAAAACGCTCGCCCTTATCTTCGGCCTGTTTCAGTTTTTCCTTGCGGCCAATATTTTCGCGAATGGCGACATATTCCATTTCTGGCGTTACGATACCTGCGCGCGCATAGGCAAGTTGCGTTACCGCTTTACCTGCTTTGCCACGTAAAACAGGGGTATTGCTGCGGTCAAACTGCGCAACCTTGAGCGTTTCGCCCGGCGCAAGACCATCATCTTCAGGTTTACGTGTGCGCCCTTCCACTACTTCAACATCACCGCGCTGCATGATCCATTCACGGCGCAAAGCTGGCAACCCTTTTTGAATATCAATCGTAATGCTTGGGTCGGAATAAGCGCCCGAGGTGTCATAGACACGCATCGGTTCTTCCTTGCTCTCTGGTGCAAGATCAATCTCGCGCATTGCAACGCGCACATCTTTGAAGCGCTCGCCTTCCACATAGACTTTGCGCGATGATGGAAATGCGCCAGTGGTGACGGTGAGATCGTTTGAATTATCGAGCATGACGCATCCTTTTTTTGGTCTCTACAGTTAAGAGCGATGCTGAATGCGAGATATGGATTTGACCATTCCATCCCTTGCGCCAGCATTACCCGGATCAGGTTCAAAGAGTATTTCTCAGCCTTTTTATGCTCAGACGCCGTATGGCTTCGCTCGCATAAGCTCGCGGGGCGGCGGTCGCCGCCCTATACGTCATCCGAGGTTAAGTTGGGCACCTCTTGGAATGCAAAGAACATGCGTGGAATGAATGTTTTTGTCAAAGGAAATAGGCTAACGCACTATTTATATTAGTTTTTTTGCTGCGTTTACAACTGCATCAACCGTAATCGCCTGCATAAGGGCAAAAGGATTATCGGTGTAATCAAACGGCGCACCGCGCACGAGAGCAGTATGCGGGCCATGCGGCGCATATTCCACATCATTGCTTGGACCAAAAAGGCCGAGTGTAGGGATGCCCATGGCGGCTGCGATATGCATCAACCCAGAGTCATTTGCAATGCACAAATTACAGCGCGCAAGGCATGCGGCGGCTTCGAGTGGGTTAGTTTTACCGACCAGATCAATCACATCACGCGAGGCGCGCAAGGCATTGATGATCGGCATCGCCTGCGCGCGTTCATGCTCAGCACCAAACACGGCGATGCGCTGAAATGGCAACCGCAAGGCTGCTTTAATAAAGCGATTGGCTGGCCATGTTTTGGGTTGCCAATTTGCGGTCGGGCATAGCGCAAGAATAGGCTCGCCATCATACAGCGTTGTTTGCGCTAATTGCTGTGCCGCAGCGCTAAGCCAGATTTTGTTATAAGGAATATCCGTGAGCTTCAGCGCATCGGCGAGTTGTTCAGATTTATGGCGCGTCTCATCGCCTTGCGTGAAGCGGAAGGTTTTTTTGCTAAAGATTAAATAGGACACGGCGGAATTGCGCAGATCAATCACCACATCCCAGATGTGCGGCACAACCTGCTGCCAAAGTTTGAGCCAGTGGAGGCCCCGCTCCTGCTTGTTTAAAATGATGATGTTTTTAAGGTTAGGTACCGCAGTAAATAACGGCGCAGGAATGGGCCCACAGGCGATGGTGATTTCCGTTGGCGCAAAACGCTCAATCGCCTTAGCCAGCACGCCGGTCGATAATACCGCATCACCAAGGCGGTTGGAGGTTATGAACAATAATTTTTTGGGGGCGGCAATCATCCCCCCTTTGATAGACGACAAAACTGCGCTATGTCAAAAGCCATGAATGGAGCCACAAAAATAGCCCTTTTGGAAAGCCGTGCTGTCCTGCGTTTGCTGGGGCCGGACCGTTTTACCTTCCTGCAGGGACTGATCAGCCAGGATATGCAGCTGGCGATGGATGGCAAACCGCTCTTTGCCGCGCACCTCACCCCGCAGGGAAAATACCTGTTTGATTTTTTTGTCGTTCCGCAAACTGGGCCGCAAGGCGATGCGCTGCTGATTGATTGTGACACGGCGCAGCTCAATGAACTTGTGAAGCGTTTATCCTTTTATAAAATGCGCGCCAATGTCGGGCTTGAAGATACGCGCAATCAGTTTTCAGTGTTTGGCTTGTGGGGCGTTGCAAGCGATCATCCGCAGGCCTTTGCCGATCCGCGTGCGGCGGTGATGGGCGAGCGGCTGATCCTTTCTAAAGATGAAGCAAATACGATCACCACCAACAAGGAAGAAAGCGATTACCGCGAATTCCGCTACAAGAATGGCGTTGCGGAAGGTCTTTCTGAAATTGAAGTGGGACAGGCAACATTACTTGAGATTAATTTTGATGCGCTCAATGCGATTAGCTGGACCAAGGGCTGCTATGTGGGGCAAGAACTGACCGCACGCATGCATTATCGCGCCCTTGTTAAAAAGCGCTATCTGCCCTTTAAATACGAAGGTCTACCACCCGTGCGGCATCATGATATTTTGCATGAAGGCTTTGCGATCGGCCGCGTGATGGCGATTGGCAAGGATTATGGGCTGGGGCTATTTCAACTTGATAAAATCCGCCCGTTTATCACCGATAACACTATCGTTGTGCATCATGGCACCACGTATGATGTGAAGGCGCCGGATTATTTGCGCGAGACGATTTTTCAATCCGCAAACACCCAGGCATAAGCGGGGCCATCTTCGCAGCCTCCGAGCAAGGTCTGGCCATTATCGCTCCAGCGCAAGGTGGTGATTTCACTTTTCGTGTTGGTTTTTAAACGCACGATGCGATCATCCTGAAAGCGCGCCATATAGACATCGCCATTTTGTGTACCAGCGGCAACCAGATCAAGCGTTGGGTGCGCGGCAACGCGCGTTGTGATATCTTCAGCATCTTGCGCGAGTACCGTTGCGGGCTTGCCCATCGGGCCTTTGCCACCGCAATCCCAGCAGACAATGCCGGGCGAGCCGGATGTTGCAAGCCAGCGATTATCATGCGACCAGCCAAAGGATTTGGGCTTGATCGCATAGCCACTCATTTGAAAATCGGCAAATTCAGGAACGCGCCAGCCATGCAGCGTATTTTCCTGCATCGATGTCAGCAGGTATTTTCCATTGCCACACCAATTGATCGAAAGGTGCGAGCCTTTCCAGTTTAAACGCTGTGGCACCTGCCCGGCATCACCATTAAGCCACCACAGGCTCACGCCATTATAATGCGTCGCTGCGATGCGTTTGCCCTTGGGATCAAAACAGATGCCCTGAATGGTGCTGGGGTGACCCGAATATTCCCCGCGCATTTTTCCCTGCTCATCAAACACGATCACGGTTTTTTTATAACTTGCCGCAATCAGGCCAGACGCCGCATGCACGGCCAATTGTTCAAACCATGTTTTTTCAAGATGCAAAAGCTGCGTTACAGTTCCATCGGGCAAAATGCGCATCACGCGGCCATCTTCGCCAATCGAAATAAACGCCTTGCCGCTTGGTGCAATCGCCAGCGCTGTAAGGCCGCTTTTATGTGCAGCAATCGGTGGGCACAGAAGCGTTTCAGGTTTGCCAAGCAGGCGCAAATTCACCGTGCCATCGGCAAGGCCAGTCGCCATGCAGCCAAAGGCTTCAAGTGCAACCACATCAACTACAAAGGCATCTTCGCGCCATGCAGCACCAGCATAGGGTTTATCGGCTTCAGTATTCATTAATGCGATCCTGTTGGATGAAAGAAATCGACCAGCGTACCTTTGGCTTTACGGATTTTGTTCCAATCCTGGACATCGAATTGAATAATCGCGCAGGAAGCTGGCGGGAAACCGTGTGTCAGTTTTGCTATTTTTTTCGGTGCCTGCGTTACATCGCACAGATGCGCCGCCAATTCATGGATGGTGGGGTTATGGCCGATGATCATGATGGTGTCATGCATCTCATCCTGCTCGGAAATCATTTCCATCGCGGTTGCCACATCAAGGCTATAGATGGCGGGATCAAAAAATACTTGCGGATGGCAATCATCTGCCCACGCATCCTGAATAAGCTGACATGTTTCCTTGGTACGCAAGGCCGATGAACATAGGATAAATTCGGGGTAGCGCTCTTCCTTGGAAAGCTGATGCGCAACCCACACGGCCATGCCCCTGCCCTTTTGCGTCAAAGGGCGCTGGATATCTTTTCCGTTTTTCAATTCTACCGCTTCCGCATGGCGTAAAAGAATAAGGGTTTTCATAAGCGTGTATTCTCATATAACGATTGGAAACACCTTGTTAATACCTGACTGCTTAAGATAGGTCCATATGAATTAACTGTTCCAATCATGACCACAGAACCTGAAAAAAACAGCGCATCCCGTTTTAATAACCGCGAATTATCGTGGCTGGAATTCAATAACCGCGTGCTTGATGAAGCGTTTAATTCTGCGCATCCCTTGCTCGAGCGGTTGCATTTTCTGGCCATTAGCGCTGCCAACCTTGATGAATTTTATATGGTGCGCATTGGCGGGCTCTATGGGCAGATTTACAGCCAGGTCGATATTCTGAGCGATGATGGATTAACAGCAGAACAGCAGCTTGAAAAAATTAATATTAAAACTGCCAAGATGATGGAGCGACAGCAAAAAGCCTGGCAGGAAATCCGTAAAGAGTTGGAAGGCGCTGGCATTCACGTATGCCGCACGAGCGAATTGATCAAAAGCGATATTGCATGGCTACGCGATTTTTTTCAGAACATGATTTTGCCATTGCTTACACCAATCGCAATTGACCCTGCGCATCCTTTCCCGCTTATTCCCAACAAAGGGATCGCGCTGATTTTGGAAATGCAAGAAAATGCAACCGGCGAAATCATGCGTCACCTTATTGCAATTCCAAGCAGCGTGGAGCGCTTTGTATTACTCAACAATAAGGATGCGGATGATCCTGGCAAAAAGCGCTTTATCCAGATTGAGCGCGTGGTACTGCTGTTTGCTGAAGAATTGCTGCCCGGCTTTACCCTGAAATCATCGGGGGTGTTCCGCGTGATCCGCAACAGTGAGATCGAATTTGATGACCGCGCGGAAGATTTACTGCGCACCTATGAGCATACCATCAAAAAACGACGCATGGGCCATGTGATCCGTCTTGGCATTCATAGCGATACATCGGAAAGCCTGCGGGGCATTTTGCGTACACAAATTCGCGTGGATGAAAAATATGTGCATAGCGTGCGCGGCATTAATGGACTTTCTGATTTACGGGAAATTGTAAATTGCGGACGCAATGATCTGCGCTATCCGCCCTATGCCGCGCGGCACAGCGAGCGCATTATCGATTTTAAAGGCGATATTTTTGCAGCCATCAGCAAAAAAGATCTGATTATTCATCATCCTTACGAAAGCTTTGATGCGGTTGTGGTGTTTTTGCTCCAAGCAGCCAAAGACCCTGCCGTTGTTGCGATCAAGCAAACCCTTTACCGCACCAGCGCGCATAGCCCGATTGTGCAGGCATTGATTGAAGCGGCAAGTGCTGGCAAGGCCGTGACGGTGATGATTGAACTCAAGGCGCGTTTTGATGAAGAGGCCAATATTACCATCAGCCGCGCATTGGAAGGTGCTGGCGCGCAAGTGGTGTATGGTTTCACCGATTTAAAAACTCACGCAAAACTTTCAATGGTTGTGCGCCGCGAACAATCGGAGCTTAAAAGCTACACGCATATCGGCACGGGCAATTATCATCCGCAAACTGCAAAGGTTTATACTGACCTTTCGCTGTTTACGGCCAATGCCGCGATTGGACGCGACGTTGCTGCGATGTTTAATTATATGACCGGCTATGCCGAACCGCGCGCGATGGAGAAGATTGCCTTTGCGCCAATCACATTGCGGCAAAAACTCTATGAATTGATTGATGCTGAGATTGCGCATGCTAAAAACGGTAAGCCTGCAAGCATCTGGGCAAAACTCAACTCCCTGGTTGATCCGGATATGATTGATAAGCTTTATGAAGCATCCAGCGCAGGCGTGGAGATTATGCTGGTTGTGCGCGGCATTTGTTGTTTAAAGCCCAATGTACCCGGCCTTTCCGATCGCATTACGGTGCGCAGCATTGTCGGGCGTTTTCTTGAACATAGCCGCATTGTCTGTTTTGGAAATGGCGAAGCGCTGCCGGGCACACATGCCAATGTTTTTATTACATCGGCTGACTGGATGCAGCGCAATCTTGACCGCCGCATCGAAATTATGGCACCGATTGAAAATTCAACCGTGCATGAGCAGGTGTTGAACCAGATCATGGTCGCCAATATCAAGGACAACACGCAAAGCTGGGAAATGGATATGAACGGTTCCTATCGTCGCATCACGCCAGCTGTGGGCGAAGAAGCGTTTTCAGCGCATGAGTATTTCATGAAAAACCCGAGCCTTTCGGGACGTGGCTCAGCTATGCTTGAAGGGATCAAACCGCCAGATTTAAAATTGCGGGACGTTTAAGCGGCAGATGTTTCTGCCATGGTATCAGCATATGCAAAGGCGCTGTCTTTGCGCATCGGTTCGCGCGCGCCTTCAATGCTGCCAAGCATATGTTCAAGATTGGTTGCGAACTCTTCGATGCTGTTTTTAGATGCTTCACGCAGCGTGATGCGCGATGGGCGCGCATGCAGTGATACAAATAATTTCGGGTTATAGCGCCGCGCACTTTCCGTGAAAGCGGTTGTTTTTGTAAAGCGATATCCAAATGCCATGACGCAACTCTTCTGCCAGATTTTTCTGATCGGCAGTATGAGGGTAATCGGTTTAACAAATTATAAATGTACGGTTTTTAAGCATTGATTAACCACACTATGCTGAAAAAATGTGAGAAAGATGCATCACCTCATACATCAATAAACTCGATCTTATTATTATTTAATTTAAGGGCCAGCTTACCCTGCTTGAGCGCAACCGCTTTTTTGCCAAATACATCATAGCGCCAGCCTTTCATGGCCAGCACATCAGCAGCATCGTTTTCAGCGAGCATATCCAGATCGGATGCATTGGAAATCAGTTTTGTTGCAACATCATTTTCTTCTGCTACAAGCCGCAACAGAACTTTGAGCATATCAACCACCGCACCAAGATTAGACGGCAAATGTTTTTTGCGCAGTTCATCTGGCAATGCATCGGGTGCACGGCTTTGCGCATTCTTAATCACTTCGATGATCCCTGATCCAAGACGGTTCTTGGCAAACTCCGCCGAAAGCCCACGTACGCGGCCCAGTTCAGCCGCATCGCGCGGCACATGATGCACAATTTCCATCAGCGCTTCATCGCGGATAACGCGGTTACGCGGAATATCAATTGTTTGCGCTTCACGTTCACGCCATGCGCATAAATCTTTTACAAGCGTGAAAAACTTTGGCTTATCCATTTTGATTTTCAGGCGCTTCCATGCCTGATCCGGCTCAAGCTTATAGGTGGATGGTTCGCGAAGAATATTCATCTCCTCTTCAATCCAATCCGCGCGGTTAAGCTCCTTGAGTTTCTTCTCAAGCTTTTCAAACACAGGACGCAAAAAACGCACATCATCAAGCGCGTAATGCAATTGCTTTTCAGAAAGCGGGCGCAGCGCCCAATCGGTAAAGCGCGAAGATTTATCAATCGTACCCTTGGCGAGTTTGGCAACAATGTTTTCATAACTCACGGACTCGCCAAAGCCGCACACCATGCCCATCACTTGCGTGTCAGCAATTGGCGAAGGCACCTTCCCCGTCATGTGAAAGAAAATTTCCAGATCCTGACGCGCTGCATGGAATACTTTTAGGATCTTTTCGTCATAGAGCAGATTGAGCAGTGGCGAGAGGTCAATGTCATCGGCCAGCGGGTCAATTGCGCCGACGACGTCATTTTCACCGGCCACCTGAATGAGGCATAGGCGCGGCCAATAGGTGCGATCACGAATAAATTCTGTATCAATCGCGAGAAAGCGGCTGGAATGCAGCTTATCGCAAAACTGCTTTAATTCGTCATTATTGTTGATAATCAAAGTAAAACCTTATAAATATCGATTAGTTCAGTCGTGCCCGCGAAGGCGGGCATCCACGAGTTTACTTCGTTTCTTATATTCAACAAAGGAAAAGTAAGTAAGATCGTGGATGCCCGCCTTCGCGGGCATGACATCCATGGTGTCAGACCCTATGGAATAATTCTATATAGCAAAGAAGAAAAATGCATATTTATCGCTCACATACCTGCGGCGCGCTGCGCGGCTCCGACATTGGCAAAACCGCCCGTATTTCCGGCTGGGTGCACCGAAAACGCGACCATGGCAGCCTTTTATTCATCGATGTACGCGACCATTATGGCATCACCCAATGCGTGATTGATCAATCGAGTGCGATTTTTGCGCAAGTGGAAGCGCTCAAAAATGAATCCGTTGTATGCTTTACCGGCGATGTTGTGCGCCGCCCGGAAGAAACCATCAATACCCGCCTGCCCACCGGTGAAATTGAACTGGATGTAAAAGAAATAAGCGTGCTTGGCGCAGCGGACCCCCTGCCCATTCAGGTGAATTCCGATGAAGATGCGGGTGAAGATGCGCGCTTGCGTTACCGCTTCCTTGATCTGCGTCGCAAGAAGATGCAGGAAAATATTATCCTGCGCTCCGAAGTCATCTCGCACATTCGCGCCAAGATGATTGCGCAAGGCTTTCACGAATTCCAAACGCCTATTCTAACCAGCAGCAGCCCTGAAGGCGCACGCGACTTTCTGGTGCCATCGCGTTTACATCCTGGCAAATTCTATGCATTGCCGCAGGCACCGCAGCAATTCAAGCAATTGCTGATGATTGCCGGTTATGACCGTTATTTCCAGATTGCGCCGTGCTTCCGCGATGAAGATAGCCGCGCGGATCGTTCGCCAGGCGAATTCTATCAGCTCGATTTTGAAATGTCGTTCGTAACACAAGAAGATGTGTTTGCTGCGATTGAACCGGTGCTGCATTCAACCTTTGAAAATTTTAGTTCTTTCCGCCGTGAAACAAAACCAGCGATTGATGGCTTCCCATTCAAGCGCATTAGCTATGCCGATAGCATGCTTAAATACGGTAATGACAAGCCGGATTTGCGTAACCCGCTCGTTATTTGCGATGTAACTGAAGTGTTTAAGCGCGATGATGTGCAGTTCCGTGCCTTCCGCTCCAACATTGATGCAGGCGGTGTTGTACGCGCCATTCGTGCGCCCAAAGTTTCGGATAAGCCACGCAGCTTCTTTGACAAGCTCAATGACTGGGCCAAGGAAATTGGCGCACCGGGCCTTGGGTATATTTTATTTGAGAACGAAACTGTGAACACGGATGGTTCAGTAATAAAAGATTTGGCAGATGCGGCTTCAAAACACATACCAGATATTAAATCTAAACTTGAGAATAAAGCTTACCTCAAAGGAAAAGGACCAATCGCAAAATTCTTATCCGAAGAAGCAATTAAAATATTAGCAGACGTTGCTAATTGTGAGGCTGGCGATGCCGTATTCTTTGTCTGCGATAAGCCTGCGGTTGCTGCCAAAATGGCCGGGCAAGCGCGCACCAAGGTTGCGCAGGAACTCGACATCATTGAAAAGAACGCATTCCGCTTCTGCTGGATTGTGGATTTCCCGATGTTCGAAGCCGATGAAGTGACGGGTAAGATCGATTTCTCGCACAACCCGTTCTCCATGCCACAAGGTGGGCTTGAGGCATTAGAAAAAATGAACCCGCTGGATATCAAAGCATTCCAGTACGACATTGTTTGTAACGGGATTGAGTTGTCATCGGGCGCGATCCGTAATCACCAACCCGAAGTAATGTACAAGGCGTTTGGTATTGCCGGTTATAGCCGCGAAGATCTGGAAACACGGTTTGGTGGCATGCTCTCAGCGCTCAAGCTTGGCGCACCACCGCATGGTGGATCAGCACCGGGGATTGACCGCATTGTGATGCTGCTCGCGGATGAGCCAAATATCCGCGAAGTCATCGCCTTCCCGCTTAATCAACGCGCGGAAGATCTGATGATGCAGGCACCGAATTTCGTGATGCCCAATCAGCTCAAGGAACTGCATATCAAGGTGGATGTGCCGGTTAAAAAAACCGCTTAAAAACATATGGCAACGCCCATTGAAACATTATTGCTGCTCGCGACTGCGCATATAGCAATTGTTATGTCACCGGGGCCAAATACGCTGATTGTTGTTCAGAATGCAATCAAAGATCGTCGGTTAGGGCTTGTTACAGCGCTTGGCGTTGCACCATCCGCACTGCTTTATACCGCCGCAGGATTGTTTGGCGTTGGCGCGCTCGTAAGCAATCTGCCATAGCTGAGTTTTGTCATGCGCATAATGTGTGGCGCATATCTTTTTTATCTGGGTTTTCGTGAATTGCGCGGCTCATTCCTAGCTGGCGCAACGCTTGGCGAAAATACGGAAAAACGTTCGTACCGCGATGCTTTTTTGATGGGCTTCATCGCCAATATCACCAATCCAAAAGCAATCGCCTATTACATAAGCATTTTTTCTGCAGCCAAGGCATTTGATATGCCTCTCTCTTATCAGCTTGTTGCAGTTGTCATGATGCCATTAATCGCCTTTGGCTGGCACACCGTGGTTGCACTATGGTTTCACATGCATCAGCCCGAGCGCTTATTATCAAGTCAGGACCATGGTTCAAGCGGCTATCTGGATTGGTAATGGTTGGCTTTGCGATTGCGTTATTCGTTGGTGTTTAAGCCCACTTTTTCTTTGTCTAGCATTACCGCCTATTTCCCCGCCCGCTCTTCTGCATACTTTTTGAGCGATGCAGGAATAGCCTTTGTGCTTTTAGTAAGAGCAGTTTTCTTGCTGCGAATGGCATCCATTTCATATTCCATTTGCAGGCCAAGCCATAGCTCTGCCGAAGTTCCAAAAACCTTTGCCAGCTTCAAGGCAACAATGGGGGTAACATGCCGCTTGCCCTTTACCAGTTCGCTCGCATGCGCCTGACTAACGCCCATATAGTTTGCAAATTGATAAACGCTTAATCCCATCGGCTTCAAAAAATCCTCAAGGATATGTTCGCCTGGGTGAATGGTTCCCACAAATCGTTTTGCCATGATGCTACTCCTCTAATGATAATCAATAAATTCGATGTTTTCTGCGCCTGTTTCTTTCCATATGAAGCAGATGCGCCAACGCTCATTCACCCGAATACTATACATTCCCTTACGGCTCCCTTTTAATGCTTCAAGCCGGTTATTGGGTGGAACGGCTAAATCCTGAAGCAATGCAGCGCGCACAACCTGCTGCAATTTGCGTCGCGCAACGCGAGCAATATCCGCTGGCATACCTTTGCGGATATACCCCAGATACAAATCTTCTGTTAAAGAATTCAAAAACCGCCTTGTCATTCAAAGACACTATTACCATAAAATGGTAATAGTGGTCAAGCCTTATATTTAGGTTTTCTTCCGCTTCTGCTTATCCGCATACAGCTTGAGGTCCGCTGAAACCAGCACGGCTTCGGCGATATCACGGCCTGTGTAGGTTGCAATGCCACAGCTTGATTTAAACTGTAGCGTATGCTGGCGCCAGGTCATGATTTTGCTGTTGATCAGCTTTTGGATAGAACCAGCGCGAGCAATTCCCGGTTTTGCTGCTGCTCTTGTTAAAATAACCGCAAATTCGTCACCGCCAATGCGCGCAACAATATCAGATGGACGCACGATATTGCTCAGCACTGCGGCAAAAGATGAAAGATAGGCATCGCCTGCTGCGTGGCCATGGCCATCATTGACCGCTTTAAAATCATCCAGATCAAACATCATGACCACGCCATGCGCTTGTGGATCACGTTTGGCAGCGGCGAGTTCGCGCTGCAAGGCCGTCATATAACCGCGCCTGTTCATAAGGCCAGTTACTTCATCACTGAGTGATAGCGTTTCAAGATAAGCGATGCGGCGACGTTGTGCCTGAATGAGATGTTCGGCTTCGCCAATCGCGGCAAGCGCGGAATCAAGATCACTGATACGTGCGCGGTTGAGGGTTTGATCGATGATATTGTCTTTGAGAGGCAGAGAATAATCGGTATCACTGTTAATCATCGTGGCGGTTATTGGGTAGCGGGCCATTTACTCTCTCCATCCTCACCTGTGCGAGAGCCGCACAGTTAGGGGGAAAATGTGCAAGGACCATGCCATACGTAAGCATTTGAAAAAGATAAGTGTTTTGATGCGCCCTGCTCTGCTGCCCGCCTGCGCCATCATAAAACCGCTTTTAGGATGGAAAATTTTGCCTAACGAAACTGCTCTAACCCGCTAAAAATAAGGTCTTTTTCTGAAAATAACGCCTGACCGTAAAGCTTGCTTAACCATTTGGTGGCAAAATACATGTGTATTAGGAGTAAAATAAATTGAAGCGTATTTTTGATCGGCCCCAGAAAAAAATTATGCAAAAACTTATCCTTGCCTGCGGCATTGGTGTGTTCGGGCTGATCTTCCTACATGCACATGCTGCTATTCTATCCACTGGCACACAAGCACCTGTACAAAAAGCTGTCACTGCTGAACAGCCACCTGTTCTGAAAACAGCTGCACCGATCGCGCCGCCAAGCATTACTCCCCATCGCGCAATGTATAGCATCAAGCTTTCGGGCACACGCAATGGCAGCCGGGTGAGTGATATTTCCGGGCGCATGCTTTTCTCATGGGCCGATGATTGCCATGCATGGAATATTGAACAAAAAATGCAGATGCGCTTTTTTTATAGCGAAGGCGAAGTCAGCGATACGGTGAGTGACCTTGTAAGCCGTGAAGCCAAGGATGGTTCCAGCTTTAACTTTCACACCCGCCGTACTGGCGATGATAAAGAAACAACCCAAACCTTTCATGGCTATGCCAATCTGAATGTCGATAGCGATGGCCTTGGCTCTGGCGAAGCCGTGTATTCAGGTGACAATGAAAAACGGCTCAGCCTTTCCGGCGTGCTTTTCCCTGCGCACCACACCTTGCAATTGCTCGAACATGCACGCAAAGGTGAAAAGTTTTTCTCGGTGAATGTATTTGATGGCGCGGATGAAAAAGGCTTCAATGAAATTAGCTCTTTCATCAGCGAGCCCATCGCGCCCCAAGCTGTGGTTGAAAAAGCCAGCGCAGGCAACGTCACTTCAAATAAAGTTGGGGAAAACAAGCTAACCAATGTCAAGGCATGGCCGATCCGCATGGCGTTTTTTGCGCCCAATAGCGAAACAGCCTCCCCCGATTATGAAATGGACATGACGCTGCTGGATAATGGGATCATCAAAACCATGACCATTGATTACGGTGATTATTCCATGACCGCAGATTTGATTGAAGCAAAGCCGGTCCCAGCGGCAAAATGTAGTGCAAGTGATACGATTCCACGTTCGTAACGCATCAATAATCAGGGATTTCTTAACCTTCTACTGACATCCTTATGGGACGCTGCATTCTCCCCTTACCTTTGTATCAAATATCCAATGCCGACCAATCCCAAAACCATTTTGATTGTCGAAGACAATGAGCTGAACGCAAAACTGTTCCGCGATTTATTGTCATCCAAAGGTCATCGCATTCTTGAAACACGCGAAGGCAGCGAAGCGATCCGCATTACGCAGACCGAACGACCCGATTTGATTTTGATGGATATCCAGTTACCGGAAATTTCCGGCTTTGACATTATCCGCATGATGAAAGATGACAGCAGCCTTTTATCGATCCCCATTATTGCCATCACCGCCTTTGCCATGAAGGGTGATGAAGAAAAAATTCGTTTGAGTGGCTGTGATGATTATCTTTCCAAACCCATTTCTGTGGGCAAGTTTTTTGAAACAGTCCAAAAATACTTAGGCTAAGCATGTCAGCACGTCTGCTTGTCACCGATGACAATCCGTTAAATGTCAAATTGCTCAGCGCGAAACTGGCGCGGGAATATTATACGGTCATTACGGCTGAAAACGGCCTTGAAACCCTTGAAAAAGCGGTTTCAGAAAAACCGGACTTGATTTTACTGGATGTGATGATGCCGGGGTTGGACGGCTTTGAAACCTGCCGCCAGATCAAGGCAAACCCTGCTACGCAAGGCATTCCGGTTGTAATGGTCACAGCGCTTTCCGATGTGCAGGATCGCGTGCGCGGCCTTGATGCGGGTGCGGATGATTTTCTAACCAAGCCGATTAATGATATTGCACTGATGGCGCGCGTGCGTTCCTGTTTACGCCTGAAAAGCCTGATGGATGAATGGCGCATGCGCGAAGGCAATAGCGCCATGATGAGCGATATTGATGATGATAGCTTGCGCTCCGGCCAGATCATTCTTCTTGATGATCAACCGCATGAGCAGAGTATTATCAAGAAGCACATTCTGCATGCCGGTATGGTGTGCCATGCCATTACCACATCCGCAGAGATCGAGCCATTGCTTGCGCGCGAGCGCATTCATACCATCATGATCAATCTTAATCTGATTGGTGAAGAAGGTTTGCGCGTATGCGCTAATTTAAAAGCCAATGAATCCACACGCCATGTGCCGGTGATTGTCTATGCCGATGAAAGCGAACTTGGAAAAATCGCCAAAGCGCTGGATATCGGTGCCAATGATTATATTTTCAAACCGGTTGATCCGCATGAGCTGCAAGCGCGCCTGCGCACACAGATCAGGCATAAACGCACCTATGATCGCTTGCGGTTATCCTATGAAAAAAACATGGCGATGGCGGTAACCGATCCGCTCACGGGCGCCTATAATCGTCATTATCTTGAAAAAAATGCACCGCGTTTGTTTAATCGCAGCCGCGCAACCAAACGGCCTATTTCGATTGTGATGCTGGATATCGATCATTTCAAAAAAATCAATGACAGCTATGGCCATCATGCGGGTGATCAGGTCTTGCAGGAACTAGTGCGCCGTCTCAATAACGGCTTGCGCTTTTTTGATATGGTGGTGCGCATGGGCGGTGAAGAATTTGCCTTGGTAATGCCTGAAGCGCCCTATAGTGCCGCGATGAGTGCAGCGGAACGCTTGCGCGCTTCGATTTGTAATGTGCCCTTTGACATTCGTGATCCGCAAATTGAAATTCCCGTGACCATAAGCGTGGGCGTTGCTGGCGCTGATGAAGGCGAAGAAAGCGCAGAGATCCTCTTCCGCAAAGCCGATGCCGCCCTTTATAAAGCCAAGGAAGCAGGCCGAAACAGGGTTATCGGGGAAAAAGAGACCTAATTTAGCGCTTGCCTAGCTGTATCCAATTAGATACAATCGTCTTGATGGTTACATTGCTGCGTTCTTCTGAGTTTGATGAATGGCTTTCTGGTCTAAAAGACATCAGGGCTTACGCACGTATTCTTTCGCGGCTTGATGGCGCATGTTTAGGAAATTTTGGTGATTATAAATCAGTAGGCGATGGTGTTTTTGAAATGCGTATCCACCTAAGCCCGGGATACAGAATTTATTATACGCAAATGAATGGTGCAGTTTACCTGCTTTTAGTCGGAGGAAGCAAAGCATCGCAAAAGAACGATATTTTAAAAGCAAAAAGAATGGCAAAGAATGTGAAAGGACAACCGCAATGAAAAAGAAAAAAACAAACAAACTAACATTTGCACCGCTTGATATTTCATCCTATCTGAAAAGTGAGGAAATCATTCAGGAATATTTGATTGCGGCAGCAGAAGATCCAAATCCGGAAATGCTTGTGCGTGCTCTGGGCCATGTCGCAAAGGCGCGCGGTATGGCGCAGATTGCCAAGGATGCAGGATTAGGACGTGAAAGCCTCTATAAAGCATTAAGTGCGGGTGCACAGCCACGCCATTCGACCATCAATGCCGTGCTTCATGCGCTGGGTATGAAATTTACGGTTACGCCTATTATAAAATAATATCTCTCTTGCTTCTTCCTCAAACAGGCTTTATTCCAAAGCCTCATGAGCCTTTCTCAACAACAAAAAGAAGTGATGCGCAGACGCACTTTTGCGATTATCGCGCATCCTGATGCTGGTAAAACGACCCTCACCGAAAAGCTGTTGCTGTTCGGCGGCGCGATTTTGCTTGCGGGCGCGGTGAAGGCGCGCGGTGAGCAACGCCGCGCACGCTCGGACTGGATGAAGGTTGAGCGCGAACGCGGTATTTCAGTTTCGGCTTCCGTTATGAGCTTTGAGTTTGATGACAAGGCATTCAACCTGCTTGATACGCCGGGCCACGAAGATTTCTCCGAAGATACGTATCGTACCCTCACTGCGGTAGACAGCGCGGTGATGGTAATTGATGGTGCAAAGGGTATCGAAACGCAAACACGCAAATTGTTTGAAGTTTGCCGCATGCGCGATATTCCGATTATCACCTTCATCAACAAGATGGATCGCGAAGCGCGTGATCCATTTGATCTGATGGACGAGATTGAAAAGACCCTTGCGCTGGATGTAACGCCTGCGAGCTGGCCGATTGGTTGTGGCCGTGATTTCCTTGGCTGTTATGATGTGATCCGCGACCGTCTGTTCCTGATGAACCGGAAAGGCTTTGCCGCCAAGCTGGATGAAGGCATTAAATGCACCGGGCTTGATGATCCGCAACTTGCGGAACATTTACCGGAAGAAGCCCTTGCCAAACTGCGCGATGATGTGAACATGGTGCGCGCGCTGTGCAAACCATTTGATATGCAAAGCTACCGCGAAGGGCATATGACGCCGATTTTCTTTGGCAGCGCGGTCAATAATTTTGGTGTGCGCGAATTGTTGCAGGGATTGGCCGATTTTGCCCCCTCCCCGCGCCCGCAAGCAGCAGCGCAACGCATCGTTAATCCATCGGAAGAAAAAGTCACCGGCTTTGTGTTCAAAGTACAGGCCAATATGGACCCCAACCACCGTGACCGGATTGCGTTTGTGCGCTTGTGCTCGGGCCATTTTAAACGCGGCATGAAGCTCAAACATATTCGCAGTGAAAAGACGATGGCGGTTAATAATGCGGTGCTGTTTCTAGCGCGCGAACGCGAATTGGCTGAAGACGCCTATGCCGGCGACATTATGGGTATTCCTAATCACGGCACGCTGCGTATTGGCGATACGCTCAGCGAAACAGAAATTTTGCGTTATGTCGGCGTGCCAAGCTTTGCGCCTGAAGTCTTGCAGCGCGTGCATCTGGATGATCCGATGAAGATCAAGCATTTGCGTAAAGCGCTTGAGCATTTTGCCGAAGAAGGCGCAAGCCAGGTGTTTAAGCCGCTCAGCGGTTCAGACTGGATCGTTGGTGTTGTTGGCCCGCTGCAGTTCGAAGTGCTCAGCGCACGTATTGAGGCCGAATATGGACTGCCAGCAAAGTTTGAAACCGCAGGCGTTGAATATGCGCGTTGGGTAGAAGGTCGGGGGATCGAAGGCGATGCTACGAAAATCAAGCTCTTCACCGATAAGTACCGCATGAGCCTTGCTCAAGATCATGATGGCGCGCTGGTATTCCTTGCGCGCAATGCATGGCACCTTGAGCGCACCAAGGAAGAAAATCCTGACTTAATTTTTTCTAAGACGCGCGAAATGAATAAGGCAGCAGCTTAAGTCGTTGCTGGCTTGCATAATCGCAGCAGCGCAATCCCCACCACTGCTGAGAGCAGCGAGCCGCCCATTACGCCAAGCCGCACAAGATTATCCAGCTCACCCGATTTAAACGCCAGTGAACCGATAAACAGGCTCATCGTAAAACCAATACCCGCCAAAATGGCGGTTGCATAAAACTGCATCGGGGTAATATCGGCGGGTAATTGCGCCCAGCCCATGCGCATGGCGATTTTTCCGGCCAGAATGATGCCGATCTGCTTGCCAAAAAACAACCCCATCATAATGCCAAGCGGAAGTGTGTTGAGGAAATCTGTGGGCGTGACACCCGTGAAGGAAAGCCCCGCATTGGCAAGCGCAAAGACCGGCATGATCACAAAAGCGGATAAAGGATGGAGCTTGTTTTCCAAACGATGCAGCGGGGATTTTTTGCGATCCTCATCAATCGGGATCATGAGCGCGAGCAATACGCCCGCAATGGTAGGATGCAGGCCGGATTCAAAAATGGAGAGCCACAGGAACACGCCGAGTAACAGATACGGCCAGATATGCTTGATGCGCATGAGGTTGAGCGCGAATAATCCTGCCATCACTGCAATACTTACAAAAAATGCATCGATCTTGAGGGGCTCGCCATAAAACAACGCGATGATGATGATTGCAATCAGATCATCGATTATGGCAAGCGCGGTTAAAAAAACCTTGAGCGAAAGCGGCACATTTTTACCGCCCAGCGCCAACAGACCCAGCGCAAAGGCAATATCGGTTGCCGTGGGTATCGCCCAACCCGGCCAATGCGCTGGCTGCGCCTTATTGATGAACATGAAAATCAGCGCGGGAACAATGACCCCGCCAATCGCACAGACAACCGGAAAAGCCGCCTTGCTCAGCGTGCCAAGTTCGCCGTGCAGTAATTCGCGCTTGATCTCAAGGCCGACCAGCAAGAAAAATAGCACCATCAGCCCATCATTGATCCAATAGGTCACCGATAGATCAAGCGTGCTGATCACAATATGCTGTTGCAACAGCGTCTGATAATCCGCAGACCAGGGCGAGTTGGCAAGAGACAACGCGCACGCTGTCGCAATAATCAGAACGATACTGCTGGAATATTGGCCGTGGAGGAATTTGTTGATGAACTGGAGCGGCATTAGTTGCGTTTAACTCTGAGTTATAAAGCCCGAGACGATAAGCCTCTTCCCTTGCGGGAGAGGATGCAAGAACTTATGACTTAGCTTGCTAAGTCTTATTTCTTGCTGGTTTCGTACTTACTTAATTATCTACCCCACCCCTAACCCCGCCCGCAAGGGGCGGGGAATAGCTGTATTGCTTCGGTAAGTCTATTTATTACGCCTTCAGTTTTTCAAGCCCCAGATCATCCATCAATTCATTCCATTCGCGCTTGGAAAGGCCGCTATCGCTTTGCTGCACTTTTTCACCCGCCAGCATGCGGCGTACAATGCCGATCCCGGTTGTTGAAATATTTGCGCCACCCATGCGGTATTCCTTGAATGCACCAAAGGTATGCGGGCACCAGCGCTGCAATACATCAAGCATCACTTCTGCGTAAACGCGGATTTCATATTGCGCATGATCATCAGCGCGCAGGCGCAGGAAGTGCATCAGATTATTCAGATCCACCTTCCAATACCATTGCGTATAATAATTGAGCGTGAGGTTCATACGGGCAAGTTCGCGTGCAAAACCTTCGCGGCCCGCATCAATCACATTGCCTTTTTCATCTTCATTGAGCATTTCCTGATAATGCTCATAGACCTGCTCGGAATCGTTTTTAAGCAGCTCCATCACGCGTGCAGACTCTTGATCGTTTAGCGTTTGGCCTCGGCCCTGACGGTTTTGCGTGGATTGCACTGCCATCTGGTCGCGTTGCGGCAGATAAAATTCCTTATCCATGATTGAATAGCGCGCAGAATATTCATTCACATTGGCGGTGCGATGACGGATCCATTGGCGCGCGACAAAAATCGGCAGCTTCACATGGAATTTGATTTCGCACATTTCAAACGGCGTTGAATGCCAGTGGCGCATCAGATAGCGGATGAGACCCGCATCTTCGCTCATTTTCTTGGTGCCCTTGCCGTATGATACGCGCGCAGCCTGCACCACCGCATTATCATCGCCCATATAATCAATCACGCGCACAAAGCCGTGATCGAGCACCGGCAGTGGCTCATACAGAATTTCTTCAAGTGCAGGAACCGTAACCCGGCGCGTTGGCTTGGTTTCGGAGCGGATTTGGTCAATTTCGGAGCGTTGTTCAGCAGAAACAGGCATGATGGAATCCAGATAAGAGGAATCAATATGGCTCTAGTTTCATAAGAAAGCCCCTTAAGGTCAACTTATAACGGGTTGAAATATCTGATTAAAATAAGTGCACGATTTGTTACGGGTTTTGTGCTATAAGATGGGCGTCGGTTTTACCGACTATAGTGATAAACGCTGTACAGAATAAGCAGGACGGACCCGGGGGCGGTACCCGGCGCCTCCACCATCAAAAGGTAGTAGTGAGTAAAGAGTAGTGAGTAGTGAAGAAATAGCTCTTACTACTCATTACTAAATCCTCATTACTGACTTTTGCTGTGGGGGCGAACTAGGATCGACGTATGTAGTAAAAGTGCAGTTTTTGCTCGGCATGGTTCCGCCGTTATCGGGCTAACAACTACGGATGCCAACGACAACGTTGCTCCTCAAGACGAAATCGCTATCGCTGCTTAGTCCTTTGGGACTCGGTAAGATAGTTTAAGTCTTAGCGGTCCGGGGGGCACCGGGCAACAGAAGCCCCCCACTTTATTTATAGAACTCACAAACCTTGCAGTCATGCCCGCGAAGGCGGGCATCCACGAACTTACTTAAAAAAATGCAAAAATATACGCGCTTACTGACTTCTTAAAACAAAGAAGCAAGCTCGTGGATGCCCGCCTTCGCGGGCATGACTTCTTTGTGATAGCCTTTAAAAACGTATTGAAAAACCCTCCCTTGACTTAGTACCGCACTCGGGCGAAGAAGGATGTATAAAATAAGCCGATAACCCCTAGCATCCAGTTCCTGTTCATGTCAGATGAAGATTTACGTTACGATTTAATGGTTGAAGGCGCATTGCGCCGCGTTGTTTCCGACACGCTGAAAATGGTGGCAGAGCGCGGCCTTCCTGGCAGCCATCATTTCTATATCTCATTCCTGACCGAATTTGCGGGCGTGCAAATCCCCCCGCATCTGCATGAGCAATATCCCAAGGAAATGACCATCGTGTTGCAATACCAGTATTATGGGCTGGTGGTCACTGAAACCG
Organism: Alphaproteobacteria bacterium; assembly: GCA_010031785.1. GTDB lineage: Bacteria > Pseudomonadota > Alphaproteobacteria > UBA9219 > RGZA01 > RGZA01. Next base: position 4,864 of record RGZA01000010.1, on the reverse strand, counting down.
GATTCAGCGTGACGCTGAGCTTTAATAACATCAAGGAACGCCTGACGGTTCCGTTTGGCGCGATCACTACCTTTGCTGATCCATCCGTCAATTTTGCGTTGCAATTCCAGACCATGGAAGAAGGCGATGAAGATGATGCGTTTGATGATGACAGCGCGAATGAGGAAATCAAAAAAGCCACAACGCCAAAAGATGATGGCGAAAAAGGCGTGGTGATCAGCCTTGACCAATTCCGTAAAAAGAATGCTGTAAGCGATAAGACGGAATAATCTTTTGTATATTTATACAGTGATTATAAGGTCTTAGAAAAAGCTTTTTAGTTTCGCGTGGGATATTTTAGTGTTTGTAAATTAGAAGTGACAGCAATGTGCTGGGCATTTGAATTTTATTTTTTCACATTTTGAGATTTAAAGGTACGCATATGCCTGCATTATATAAAAAAGAAGATGCAATAGCATCCGGAAATCATTTTCTTCAAGGAAAAGGACGCGGATTTAAAATTCTCTTTCAACTTGGTAATGGCAGATGGGATCAGGTTGCAGGAGCCGATGATAAGCTATCTGGTCCCCTCATTCGTGAGATGGATAGAGGCAGCGCACTTTCAGGCAAAGAATTTGGCGAAGCACTTCTGGAAGTATGCATTGCGAAGGTCGAAGCTGGCGGAAAGCTTTGTTATCAAAACAGCGCTCGGCAGCCCCTTCACCAAAATGTACAGCGTAACACAGCGCTGCCATCAGGCGTTCATTATGCTGAACTCACGCTATAACATTTAAGCCGCTTTTCCTTTAAAGCGCTCTTTTATCCCGCCCACAAACTTTCCGAACTTCAGAACATTCTCAATACGTGCGCGCAGGAATTCCTGTGTGCTGGCAAAATCATCGCTGCTATCGCTGAACCAGTGATTGAGCGTTGAGGCATAAACGCCCGAGAGCAAAATGCGTTTGGTATAAAAATTATAATCGACCGAGCGATCACCTGCGAGCTTCCACATAGCATCGGCAGCACAACCAAGATCACGCACACCTGATGGCTTGTTCCATGGCAAGAGTTGATGCCCGACCAGACGGCGGATCGCTTCACGATGCGGCGTTAAAATTTCAATACGCGCCATCACGCAGCGGAAGATTTTCTCACGGATTTTTGCATTTGCAAAATCAGGCTGCGCGTCAATTTTCTTGACCATCTGTTCATCCACCCAGCGATGCATCGCCTTGATTACATCCTGCACACCGCCGGGGAAATAAGCGGCATAGGTGCCAGCGGATAATCCTTCCGATTCCTCGGCCTTTTCAAAAGCACGGCGGGTCCAGCCTTCAAACGGGATTTGCCGCAGGGCGGCATTTATCAGCATTTCTTTGGATAATTGTTCCATTTGATAAACCTAGCATGACGCGAAATATAAGCCAAACAGGAACAAAAAGCGAACTATATAGGGCATAAGTAATGCTAGCTTGCTTTTTCAAAAGGCTTTCACTAGTTTGCGCAGCTTGAAAGAGGTTCGGCCCTGAGACTAACAGAGAAACCGATCAGAATTTGTTTTGTAAAATTGAAAGTAGGAGACGGCTTTGCAAGTTAGCGTTCGTGATAATAATGTGGACCAGGCGCTTCGCGCGTTGAAGAAGAAATTGCAACGTGAAGGTGTATTTCGTGAAATGAAGCTGCGCCGCTATTACGAAAAGCCGTCCGAGCGCAAAGCGCGTGAAGGTTCTGAAGCCGTTCGCCGTCTGCGCAAGGTTGAACGCAAGCGCAAAGAACGCGAAGGGTTCTAAAAACCTTTCTTTGTACCTTCGGTGTTTTCTGCCATGCTCATTTCATCCATGTCAGAAACACCGCAGTTAGAATCCCCCGTGTCACAATCTCCTCTTCCGATCCTCAGCGTCATCCTTCCCTGCCATAACGAGGCAGAGAATCTTGATTTGCTCTTCAGCCGCCTTGAAGCCGTTTTTGAAACAATGGCCATCCCTTACGAGCTGATCGCCATTGATGATGGCAGCACCGATGATACTTATGCGCGACTGGTTGCACATCACACTCGCAACCCGCGCATTATTACCATTCGCCTTGCACGTAATTTTGGCAAAGAAAATACGGTCAGCTGCGGCCTTTCGCATGCACGCGGTAATGCAGCGATTATTATGGATAGCGATTTACAGCATCCACCCGAGATTATTCCCGAGCTTTATAAAAAATGGCAGGATGGTGTGCAGATGGTCTATGCGCTGCGCCGCAACCGCGATACCGATGGTATTGCGCGCCGCCAGTTTAGTCATTTCTATTACTGGCTGTTTGATAAAATTGGTGACATTAAATTGCCCGAAGGCGCGGGTGATTTCCGCCTGCTCGACCGCAAGGTAATTGATGCGGTAAATGCATTGCCCGAGCGCAGTCGTTTCATGAAAGGCCTGATGAGCTGGGTTGGTTTTTCAAGCGCGAGCGTGGAGTTTGATGTTGCTCCGCGCTACAAAGGCATCTCAAGCTGGTCGCCCATTGGCCTTATCCGCTTTGCATTTGATGGCTTGCTATCCTTCAGCAGCATTCCCTTGCGTATGTGGACGGCGATTGGCTGTGTTGTTTCACTCTTCTCGTTGCTTTATATGTCTTATCTGCTCATTCAAACGACGCTGTTTGGCATTGATGTGCCGGGCTTTGCCACCATCATGGTCAGCGTCTTGATGCTTGGTGGCATTCAACTGATTGGTCTTGGTGTTTTGGCCGAATATATCGCGCGGATCTTTGTTGAAGTGAAACGCCGCCCGCTTTATTTCATTGCCGAACAGCGCGGCATTGATGACAGTAAGTAATGGCTCTCACTTTTTCACCCGCTATTGTGGAAAAAAATGCCTCGCGCATCTTCTGGGTGTTCATTGCTTTGCATGTTCTGTGCTGGACTATTTTGCCAGCACTTACACAACCCAGCGTACCGCTTGATGTAGCCGAAGGCTTTGTCTGGGGCCGCGAAATGCAATGGGGCTACCACAAGCACCCACCGTTGCAAGCATGGCTGCTGCAATTTGTTACGCATATCACCGGATCATCCGGATTTGGTTATTTTGGACTATCGGCGGTCACGACAGCGATTGGCTTTTGGGCGGTGTATCGCACCGGGCGCCTCTTCACCACCAAGACCAAAGCGCTGATCGCGGCCCTGTTATGCGAAGGCATTGTTTATTTCAATTTTCTGGCAATCGAATTTAACCCCAATGTCTTGCAGATCATGACATGGGCATTGGCAGGCTATGCGTTTGCCCATGCGGTGCTACGCCACAAAATAAAATATTGGTTGCTGCTGAGCCTGTGCATCACGCTTGGTATTTATGCAAAATATTCGATCGCGCTGCTAGTCCTTGGGCTTGGCCTGTTCATTCTTTTAGAAAAAGAGGTGCGCAGCAATTTCTTTAAAATACCCTACCCTATTTTATTGGGCTTTGTGGCGCTCAATGCCGCGCTGCTCTACCCGCATGTAAGATGGCTGTTTCAACATGATTTTTATCCCTTTACCTATGCGCTGAGCCGCAGCGTGGAAGCCAAGGATATATGGGAGCGCTTGATCTTCCCGGTTCGGTTTACGCTGACCCAAATCCTCGATATGCTTCCGATGCTTGGGCTTGCTGCGCTTTTCTATAAGTCAAAACAAACACCGGATGCATTGCCCCGCCTGAACAAACGCCTGTTATGTGTGCTGGCCTTTGCACCGCTCATTCTAAATTTCATCATCTCGCTATTCACTGGCCATAAGGCGCTGGATATGTGGGGCATGCCATATCTCACCTTCATACCGCTATGGATCATGGTGATAGCACCGACCGAGATAAGCGAAAAGAAGCTGAAGATTTTTGCACTTGCGTGGAGTTTTGTTTTTCTTCTCGGCCTCACTGCTTTTTATGTCAACGTTATCTATGCAACGGCCCTAGGTTACAAGCCCTTGCGCGCGCATTTCCCGGGACAGGAATTATCACGCACCATGTATGAACTCTGGAACAAGGAAACGCAGGCGCCCCTTGAATACATTATCAGTGATGCATGGGTTGGTGGTAACATTGCCCTGTATGCACCCGACATTAACCACCGCCCGCATGTCTTTATTGATGGCAACCCTGTGATCAGCCGATGGATTGATGAAGGTGATGTGCTTAAAAAAGGTGCACTGGTTGTCTGGGTCAATAATGGAGCACGGCCAGAATATCTGTTCAAAATGGATGCAAAGGATATAACGCACGATCAAACCATTGCCCTGCCATGGCAAACGGTTACCACCGCACCCCGGCCCCAGATCCACTGGGCAATCATCAAGCCGAAAAAAGATTTCTTCATAAAATAATAATCTTTCAAACATAGGCTTGCCATAATTTGCTGGCGTACTTAGCATCTTACTACTCTAACTAAAACCTAACTTTTTGGAGATTACTCAATGAAAACTGCTGCTCTTGCACTTGCTGCAATGCTTTTGGCTGCCCCCGCTTTCGCAGAAGATCATGCTGCGCCTGTTACCCCACCAGCACCACCGCCCCCAGCTGTAATGCCATCAGCAGCACCTGCTGCAGTTGCTACAGAAGCAGCGCCAGCACATGAAGCAGCAAAAGATGCTCATGAAAAGAAAGCTGACCACAAGGATGAACATCATGATGCAAAGAAAGATCATCATGACGATAAAAAAGATGCCCACCACGATCACATGAAGCCAAAGCACTAATCGCTTTACAGCTTAACATTATTAAAACGCCAGATTAATCATCTGGCGTTTTTTTATGGGTGTTTTTTGTTAGGGCGTGTCCTCAAATATAACATGGGCATTGCGCGTATCGTCCATAAAGGAGAGGGAAAGTCGCAAGAAATAATCTGAATTTATTGAGGTGTCCCCGCCCCC
>RGZA01000090.1 GCA_010031785.1 Alphaproteobacteria bacterium | reverse complement strand
TGTATTTTATTTCTACACGAACAGGAGATGGTATCACCCAATTGCTCGACGCGCTCGCAGCGCGCATAAAAACCATGCTTGCTGACAACCACGCAGCGCCGCTCACGCGTGAGCGCCACCGTGAAGCATTGACCCATTGCCAAAATCATTTAACCCGCGCCATTACTGCCTATAATGCAAGTAAGCCGCCCGAGTTAGTGGGCGAAGATATCCGCCTTGCCACGCGTGCCCTTGCCCGCATCACGGGCGCTGTGGATGTCGATGACATTCTTGATATTATTTTCCGCGAATTTTGTATTGGGAAATAGCAAGGCGCGGTTGGGCGAAGCCCAGAGCGATCGCGTTAAATATAAAAAAACAGTTTCACTTAGTGAGTGCGTCTTCGCGCGAACTTAGGGAAACGTCATCCCGGAAAAATGCTCCAGCATTTTATCCGGGATCTCATCGTTATTGACTACTGTCAGGTTGGCTGCGCTATAGGCGTAAATAGCAGCTCATGATTGAGAATAGCTCTAGTTGGGATTCCTTGTTCCGTTTGAACAAAGATAGGATCGCCAACCTTTGCGGTATTGAGCAGTTTTAAATCAATACCACTCGCAGGAAACGTAAAGACATTACGGGCCGATTGAAACTGGATAACAACAGTAGGTGTGCCACTACCTTCCCCATTCTCTTGGGAAAATGAAGCAAATGTTCCATTAATAAATGCTGTTATAATGCGTTGCATCCTAAAATCCTCATATACTTAAAAATACCTAAAAAATACTGCCCCAAGCTGCCAGATCAGAAATAAACTGGCAATCCACCTAATAGTTTCACGCGTATTTACTGGGGTTTTAGAGGCTTACTTCACTTCCACCACGGCCTTTAAATTGGCCAACCCCTGGTCAAACATCTCACCCACCATCTTGTCGCAATTCATAAACACGCTCATCAGCTTGCTCATGAAATTGGCTTTGCCGTTCATGCTCCAGCTCACGGTGGTTTTTACGCCCTCTGATTTAAAAATGAATTCGGCAAGATTGGTGCCCTTCATCGGCTTTTCAAAATCCAGTGCAAGCGTAATTTTCTGGCCCGGAACGCTTTCAGTAACCGTCATTTTGCCAACGCCCACTTCACCTTTTTCGCTGTTCCATGCCATGCTTGAACCAACACCTGCTTGCGGTCCGGCATAGGTTGTCACTGCGGCAGGATCAAGCTTAGCCCAAGGGCTCCACGCTTCCCATTGGTGCAGATCATTGACGGCGGCAAACACTTTCTCAACCCGCGCATCAAAGGTTGCAGTTCGCGTAACAGAGAATTCATCGGGCTTGGTAAGCGCAATACCAACCACGCCAAGAACAGCAACCGCAATAATAATCAGGATGGTTCGCATGAATACTCCATTATGAAAAAGATGATGCATTGAAATCCAGCGGGATGCGAAAGTCAAAGGGGCAAGGTTTTTGATGCGCTAACTATATTGGTCATAAGAATTGATCAAAATGACCATAAGATCTTGATTTAATACATGATTTCCTTTTGCTTTCTTTAAAAAAACGCTTACGCTTTGTCATATTATTTTTTTAATTTGAAAGCATTTCATGAACACAAAAGCCGTTACAGATGCGCCCAAAGTCGCCATAGCCCCCCCATCCCAGTCCGACCTTAGACTTGCTGCAAAGATGCTGCATGAGGCAGGTATTTATTGGAGATATCATAAGACTTTCACGGCATGGCATGGTACAGAAAATCACCCCCCGCGTATTTTATGCAAAAATCTTGAAGCATTGATGCTTGCCAAAGCCTTCGTTCATCTTGGTTGCCATGTACTGGTGCATATTGATCTTCTCTCACATAAAAAAGAGGTCCTGCCAACGAGAATTTCACGTGGCGCTGTAAGCTTTTTTAGAGACATGGAAGAGATCCGCACGCATCCAGCGCATATCATGCTTGGAACAAGACCTGATCAAAGAAACTCGGTAGTAGCGTTCAGCAAAGGTGGGCCATGGTTCATCCCAATAGATGATAGGGGTTTGTTTTGTGAGCACGTCCCTACGCCTGCAAAGATACATAAAACCTATCCATCGCCGCTTCCAGCGGAGCCAAAAATACAGCGCGATTTTAAAATGGCTGCATTACGGACAACTATATGGAACCAGTATGCATGGCCAGTATTAAGACGTGTGTGCAATTTAGGCCTACGCGTGATCGGGCAAAAACTTCTGCCCCATTTTCAGCCGATATAATCCATCCTTTACAGGGCAAATTAAATATTGTTACCTGCCTGTTCGACTGACATGGAAGATAAGGCAATGCCCTGATGCCGATTTCGTTTACGCCCATTTCGTTTACCCTGCCCAAATGGTATGATCTGCACACGCATATGCGTCAGGGCGCACTGCTGGCGCCGATGGTGGAACAGCATCTTAAGATGGGCTGCGCGGGTATTCTTGCCATGCCCAACACCAAGCCACCCGTGGCCAAGGTTTTGAAAAACGATGCAGGCGCTGATTGGTCGATCGAGCAATATCTGAGCGATCTGCGCGCTGCTGGCGGGGATCAGTTCAGCGATATCATTGTACCGCTTTATCTGACCGCCAACACCACGCCCAAAATGATTGCCGATGGTGCAAAAACCGGCCTATTGCGCGCTGTAAAATATTACCCACCACACGGCACCACCAATTCAGAACACAGCGTGACCTTTGATCATTTCATTGGCAATGGCGTGTTCGCAGCGCTTGAAGAACATGGCGTTGTGCTGTGCATTCATGGCGAGCGGAGCAAGCAGACGGGCGAAGATTATTTTGGCCGCACCTCCAATGCCGAAGAAAAATTCTACGACAAGCATATGCATTTGCTATGCGCCACATACCCTAAATTAAAAATCGTTGCCGAGCATATCACCACCAAAGTCGCTGCCGATTTTGTGCACGGCAAGGGACCCAATGTCGTTGCCACCATTACGCCGCAACATATGCTCTACAACCTTGGCCATATGCTGCAGGGCCTGAAATACCATCTTTACTGCATGCCGCTGGTGAAATTTGAAGATGACCGCAAGGCTTTGTGCGCAGCTGCAACCGATCCTGTAAATACCAAATTTTTTGCGGGGACTGATAGCGCACCGCACAGCGTGAAATCAACGCCCTGTGGCTGCGCAGCTGGCTGTTATACCGGCGGCATTGCACCGCAACTTTATGCCGATGCATTTGAAGGCGCGGGCGTAGATCTTTCAACCCCGGCAGGGCAAAACAGCTTCATCCATTTCCTGTGCAAGAATGGCGCGTATTTTTATGGCCTGCCTGTTCCAAAAGAAACCTTCACCCTTACCAAAACGCCGCAGGAAATTTCGGTTGTGAAGACCGAACTTGGTACCATCACGCCATTGCCCATTGGCATGCTGGCAACACCCGCAACCAGCACCATGCTGAACTGGACGCTCACGCTGTAAAAACGCTTGGAATCTAAGAGCTTATCCTCTCCCCACAAGGGAGAGGATAGAAAAACTTGTACTTAGCTTGCTAAGTACATAGTTTTTCTTGGTGAGGGGTTCGCTTCATTCTATAATCATAACAATAACCCCTCACCAGCAAGAACTAAGACTTAGCAAGCTAAGTCTTAGTTCTTGCAACCTCTCCCTCAAGGGGAGAGGTTTAAGAGAGCGTAACTCTTACTTTATAAAATTATGTCACTCATGCATCTCCTCCATCTTCTCCCACCTGAAGCCGCGCATGCGCTGACGATCAAGGCATTACAGCTTGGCCTTGGGCCAACGCTTAAAAATAAAAAAGATCTCAGCATTCCATTATTTGGTAAATTCATTCGCAATCCCATCGGCCTTTCGGGTGGCGCCGATAAAGAAGCAGCAGCACTGCCGGGCTGGTCCAAAATGGGCTTTGGGTTGGTGGAAGCGGGCACGGTTACGCTACATATGCGTGATGGTAATCCGCAGCCACGCATGTGGCGCATGAAGGGTAATGCCGTGATCAACTGGCTGGGCCTGCCGGGCAGTGGGCTTGAACCTTTCACCCAAAATCTGATCGCCTTTCAATATCATCCCGCGCGCAGAGAATTATGTGTGGGCGCAAGCATTGCATCCCCTGATGGTGTATTGGAAGAATTCAAAATTCTCGCGCAAGCTGTTGCGCCTGATGTTGATTACATCACCCTTAACGCATCCTGCCCGAATGTCGCGCATGATGGGGATCATTCATTCGAATATAACGCTGCAATGCAGATCCGCGCCGCCAAGGAAGGGACAGGGCAGGGTGGAAAAAATGTTCCCGTGCTCGTCAAACTTGGTCCCACGCGCGATGCAACAGCGCTTGCACGCATGGTCGATGCAGCCTTAGGCGCTGGCGTGGATGGCTTTGTTGCAACCAACACTGTTCCTTTTTCTTACTCATCACTCATCACTCATCACTCAACTCTCACCTGGCCTAAACATAACGACAAAGAAGTCGGCGGCTATTCGGGCCCGCAACTGCTCGATATCTCCTGCTGGATGGTTTCTGAAATCCGCATGCGCATCCCGACATCCATGCCGATCATTGGCGTTGGCGGTGTGCAAAGCGGGGATGATGCAAAGCGCCTTTTAAATGCAGGCGCCAATGCGATCCAGCTTTACACAGGCCTGATCTATAAAGGCCCCGCGCTGGTCGAAGAGATTGCAGATACGCTTAGTTCATAGGGCTGAGGGATTTACGAGGCGTTTGGCGCTGCAGATCAGGGCCAGTTTTGCGCCATCCGCTTTGGGATTATTTGTATTCCCTATCACCGTGTGCAAACAATTATAGCTGATTGAAAAGATAACAGAACATTATCCCGCCACGTACATTCCGGCGAAAGCCGGAATCCCATTTCTATTTCAATAGCATATAATTGCGGACGCACCCTATGGCTGCCCTGAAACTAAATAACTGCTTTGGCGCACGCGCATAAAACGCTAGAAATGATTGATAATGTGTAATTGATTTTCTAAAGAATATTTTCACGAGCAGCCGAATGCCAAGTGTCGCCAACACTCCAATAAAACCCTCATCGCGATGGGTCGGTATATTGCTTGATAGCACATTTACGCGCGCACAAAGCGCTGCAGTGCTGGGCATCCATCACGTCATCCCGGAAATGCGCTTTTGCGCATTATCCGGGATCCACCAATAAGGCATTCCTGCTCTTAACCTATGCGCAAAACGATTATTTTGTCATATATACACAATTATAAACGATTATTAACTTGCTGCTAATAAAAAACTATCATAATGATAGTTCATGACGAATATTAGCTCATTCCGAATGACACGAAAAATGGCTGAAAAAGCCATTCGTGAAATCGCCGCGGATGATGAAAAAGTCATTTTTTCTACGCATGCTTTGGAAAGAATGACGCAGCGGGGCATCAACCCGAAAGACGTCGCTGATATATTATTGAAGGGCAACGTTACGACAGATCCCGTGAAAGGAAAACGCGGGGGCTGGGAATGCAACGTAACCAAGAATGTTAGAGCAAACCGGGATGCAACAGCAGTCACTGCAATTTACGATGCAAAGAACTATATCATTATCATCACCGTTATGTGGGAGGACTTAAAATGACCTATCGTTACACAGTAAGTGGGTTAGATTATATCTACCTCAAAAATGGCTATAAAAAACACAAGACCCCCTATGGACCAGGCGTTTCAATCGCAAATATTGCGGGTTTGCATGATGCAATTACGCGCCTTTTATGCACGCGCATTCAATTTTTCAAGGGACAGGAAGCACGCTATTTGCGTAAAAGCCTGGATGTCACTCAGGCTGTGCTTGGCAATATGCTTGGTGTAGATTCCCAAACGATTGCGCGATGGGAAAAGAACGAACATGATATGCCAGAACCAGCGCAGCGTTTGTTACGCCTGATCTGCATGGAAAAGTTCAATGAAAAATCACCCATCCATAGCTTTATTGAACGTCTGAATAATCTTGAAGATAAGGGCGGAAATATCGTCATGGAAGAAAAGGGCGATAAATGGAGAATAGTCGCCTAGCACATTCTTGCTATGTGTGCATTGCTGCTATGCAAATTTCTAATATATAATTTATTCCAGCCAACAACCATGCTATCGCTTGCGCTGCTTTGTTCCCAAAATAAAATCGCTTGTCCCAGCTCTTGTGTAATCACGAACGCATTACCGATACTTCCATCACGTCATCCCGGAAATGCGCTTTTGCGCATTATCCGGGATCCAGTTTCTTTATAACAACTGGATCCCGCATAAGCCCTAAAGGGCTTTGCGGGATGACGCGCGTGACAAATTTTTTACACCACCTGCGCTAATCGCGGTTTGACACTTAACGCTAAACTCCCTTATGGTGCCAATGCACTGAAAATTCAGTGCGGGGCCTGAAAAACCTCTTCGTAGGCGGCTTGTGCAGCCGAAATGCACCCTCAGCTATGGCTGGGGGGCGTTGGCGTATGTCCAAGCCGAAAGGCGAAAGGCTAACGCGGCCTTCCTACGGAGGCTTTTTCACCCCCAGTCACCAGCTATGGGGGTAATCATGAAACGCAGAAAAAACTCCGACCCAATCGCCAAAGCAGGGCTTGATGCGCTTAGCACAGTATTCCTGCTTTTGATTTTGGCAGTACTCTTTTGTATTTTTATCGGCAGTACCCTGATCGCCATGGCGCTATCCGGCGCGATTTAGTGGTTTATTCCACCACTGCTTTTAGCAGTTCCATAGTATCTATACGGAGTGGCTGGTGCGGCTATAATTAAGATTTTTTAAGAATTATTTTACAATAAATTCTGTGGATAACTTATCCGATATGAAGCTTTTTGTCTACTTATATGTTCGTAAGCCTTTGAATTTTAAATATAATTTGTAGGAATCCTTAAAAGCAATCCTATTGATTGCTTTTAGTATAAATTTGTGGTATATTCCTTATAAATGAAAGGTTACTCATGGCAATCGATAATGATAAACATAATGATGTAATAGAAAAAATTACGTCAAAACGCGATGGATTAATCCGGGAACGATTATATATACGCAAGAAACGGCAAGAGCTAGCTATGCGAGATCGCGAAATTGATCGCGAAATTGCTGACTGTAGAGCGGCTGCCCGTGTGTTCGGTTTAAACATTGAATTCCCCCCAGATGAGAGAGAAGAATTGATACGTATGCGGGCAGTAGAACATCGGCTTTTACATGAAGCCGTTCATGCAGCAAACAATCCCATAACTATTACGCATACCAATAAAATTGACACTACAATTTCTGCGCGCACAAATCATGTCGTGCCAGTTGAGCTAATTAAAGCTCAGCTAACAACAAAACCTGAAATGCCCCGTGTACAAGACATTGTGCTCGATCGACTAAAAAAAGCAGGTGATAAGGGGTCAAAAGCTGCGCCAATTCAGTGTTATATCAAAGACACTTACAACATAGATATTCACGAGAAAACTGTAGGCATGACTCTTTATCGTCTTTCAAAAGAAGGACGGGTACGGCGTAACGGACATTTTTGGTTTTTTGTTCCGCAAACAGCGGACACAAAAAATCCTGATGCAGGCGCATCAGGACAAACACTTAGTTAAAAAGAAAGGAGGTGAAATACATGTCAAAGAAAATCGGTCGCAGTGCGATCAGCGGTCGCTTTATGCCCGTCAAGATTGCTCAACAACAGAAGAAGACTTCTGTCGTTGAAACAATCAAGACTGGAAAAAAGCGTAAGTAAGCTCTGTTGAAATTGACTTACTTATCATGCTCGGGTGGCGGTAAGCGAAAGCTTGCCGCCATTTCTATTGGACCATTAACTGATTCGTTTGTCTATATGAAGTGTGTTGCCAAACCTAAAATTTGTTTATAACAATTTTACAACTTTAGATTGTTTACGATAACTTAACTACATACTATGTTATGTGTTTCACGTGAAACATTTTCGATAAATTATTGATTTATAATGATATTTTAAAAACGACCCTTTCATTTTCCATCAGCGTCATTGCGAGCCCTTTAGGGCGTGGCAATCCATTTTACCGTCCAATTCATGGATTGCCCACTTAGATTTCTAGGGCGGCCTAAAGGCCTCCTCGCAATGACGCGTTT
>RGZA01000089.1 GCA_010031785.1 Alphaproteobacteria bacterium | reverse complement strand
GTCGATGGCATTGGCCAGTGGCCATTTTAGCTGTCTTTTGGCTGGTGGCCGAGATTGCAATTCTTACAATTCCTGATGAATTTCATTCAGCGACCGAAATAACTGCTACTGTGCTTGCAGTTGGCGTGATACTTTATCTGATGGTAGGACGACGACAATAACAACCTGCGTTCCTAACGTAACTCACCGCATTACCCACAGCAAAATCTAGTTCGATTTTTATGTATTTTAAACCCGCGCAGGCAATGCGCTGTAATCGCTCATTTTCTTATGTGTGCGCCTGCAAACCATGCTGTGCAGCAAGCGCATCTTTATGGAAAAAATTAATTTTAAGGAAAGGTAAGCATTGTAAACTTATGAGCATTGGAACGTATAATTATATAACTGAGCCTGATCCTAATAAGATTAATTTGGGCATAAAAAGATGGATGCGCACGGAAATTTAAAGATTAATTTTGGCCAACGGTTCATACCGACTGTGGCTTTTTTTGTGGCCTTTGTGCACTTTGTCACAGTTCCTTTTTCTCCGGCATTTGCGGATGTAACACCCGCCTCTTTCCTCACCAGTTCAGATCGCCCAACACCTGCCAGCGCCAGCCTTACAGGGCACAGCATGGGCAGCTTTACAACTTTGGGGTTAGCGGCAGGGAATGAATTCACACAAACCGTTACGCGCCGCCAGAATAAAACGCATAGCTTCAGCAATGGTGTTGGTACATCACAAGTATTCTTTGGCGAAGCCGATGATGTGAAGTTACAGGAACGGGTTGACAAGGTGATGGATATTGTCAGCAAGGAATTTGGGATTGGCGGGGGTGATGGTGGTTCGCTTCCACAATTCTGGTCGAGCGATTTTAAACGTCAAGGTCGCGTTAGCAGCAGCAACGGATTTGATACCTATAACTATGACCTGAACGGTTTTTCAGGCGGCGTGGATATGCATGTAGGCACCAACTGGAATTTTGGACTTGCGGCTGGCTATACGCGCGTCACGAGCAACTTTGAAGCATTGGGCCGTACGGCAACGGCCGTGAATGCCTATCAGGCATCGCTTTATACAACCTTTGAACATGAACAAGGATCGATTGATAGCAACATATCCTTCAACAAATTTGAAAACCACAGTGAACGCAGCATTCTGGGCGATATCAGCAATGATATGGCGGATGCGAGCGGCAAAGGCTATCAGATCGCATGGACACTTTCGGCGATGGGCCATGGCAAATATGACAAGTTCAGCATTACGCCACTCACCGGGTTTACCTTCACCAATTTGCATCGCGGCGACATGAATGAAAATGGCGCAGGCATGTATGGGTTGAGCAGTTCCGCTGCCAACAGCTCTTCGTTGAAACCGATGCTGGGTATTGATGTGGCGCGCAGTTATAGCTACCAGTCGAACATGACCATTACGCCAGAAATCTATGGCATCTACCGTTATGAAATGCTTGATGCGAATGAAAGTGCGACAACGCAGCTTAGTAATTTCTCCACCACCGCCGCCAATACCAGCATCACCAACATGTCACGCCACAGCATGCAAATTGGCAGCAGCATCGCCATGAAGGTCGGCGAGCGCCTGACCAGCAAATTGCAATTTGACAGCGATCTGCAGCCCAGCTCCCATAGCTATAGCGGAATGTTTAAGGTAAGTTATAACTGGTAAGCTATTCATCATAGCCAAGATAACCATATCGTGCGATTTTCCGTAGCACATATGCACCAATGTTCAACGTCCAGCGTACAGGGGCGGAGACTTCGTATTTTGCCCGAAAAACTTCTTTTTTGGGAATACTCAATTCTGCAAGATCACTTGATGCTGCACGCGAGATTTTATTAGACACAATCGCTGCACCAGCAAAAGCAAAGGTGGTTATAATTCCATATGCCATAGGATATTGAATATCCCAAAGATCGCTTATAGTATTCTCAAATGCATAGTTGCTTATAGTACCCGAAATAGAAAGACTTGCGGCTATAGTAAAAGCTGTCGATATCTTTCGAGTGCTCTTCATCACCACCGCTGCTGCAGTTTTGAAAAAAGCCAGAATTGCCTGGTCACGTGTTTCTACTCCGTACACAAATGTCGGCAAAGGAACACCTTTGAGAGTAGTGTCTACAATTCCACCATAGCTATCAGGATTTACATCCATCTCACTTCTCCATAACATTCTAAAAAATACGTGAAACGATAATCCTCTCCTTTCTAGGGCTAATCATCTATTCATACAACATTGTTGTACTTTCGTTACAAACAGGACTCCATTATAATAAAAGCCATTGTTTTATATGAAAAATTAGTCAATCGTCTTACCCAGAAAACACAAACCACTCTCAGGTTTCATGAGCCAAGCCGCCACACCAAAAAATTCCCGCAATCTTACCTTGATGCTCGGCGCGCTCGGCGTTGTCTTTGGGGATATTGGTACCAGTCCGCTTTATGCGATGCAGGCGAGTTTTTCCAAAGCCACAGGGTTGCTTCCGTCAGCAGATAATGTGCTGGGTGTTTTATCACTGATCTTCTGGTTGCTGATTATTATTGTCAGCTTCAAATATGTGCTGTTTATCATGCGCGCAGACAATAAGGGCGAAGGCGGAATTTTGTCGCTGCAGGCACTGGCGTTACGCAGCACTAATAAATTTGGTATGCGGCGTTTTATTATCATGTTGGGAATTTTAGGTGCGGGATTATTTTTTGGCGATATTATCATCACGCCCGCCATTTCGGTATTAAGCGCGATTGAAGGAATTCAGATTGTCAATCCACAGCTTTCAACCGAAACCATTATTCTGATTACCATCGCAATTTTATTACTTCTTTTTACCTTGCAGCGACATGGCACTGCATTTATGGGGCGTTTTTTTGGACCAATTATGGTGGTATGGTTTGTAACCATTGCTATGCTTGGCCTTATTGCAATCATTCATAACCCGATTGTACTTGGCGCACTCAACCCCTATCACGCCTTTCAGTTTTCGATTGCTAACCTGCATATCTTTCTGCCTATTCTCGGCGCTGTAGTATTGGCGATTACTGGCGCGGAAGCGCTCTATGCGGATATGGGCCATTTTGGCCGCAAGCCCATTCGCGCAGCATGGTTTTATATCGCGCTGCCAGCGCTAGTTCTCAATTATCTTGGTCAGGGTGCGCTACTATTAGAAGACCCTTCGGCCATTGAAAGTCCATTTTTTCATCTAGCCCCTGATTGGATGCGCGTGAGCCTAGTGGTTCTTGCGACTCTTGCCACGATCATCGCATCGCAAGCGACCATCTCAGGTGCATTCTCGGTCGTGCGGCAGGCTATTCAAATGGGGTATTTACCGCGCCTCAATATCACACATACCTCTGAGCATGAGGCAGGACAAATCTATATCCCCACTGTTAATATCATGATGATGATTGGCGTGGTGATGGTAGTGCTGGGCTTTAAGACATCGAGCAATCTGGCTTCAGCCTATTGCATCTCGATTACCGGGATGATGGTGATTACAGTTATCCTTGCCTATATCGTTTCGTGGAAAATCTGGAAATGGCCGCAATGGATGTGCCTTGGAATATGTGCCCCGTTGCTGGTTATTGATATTCTTTTGTTCAGCAGTAATATCCACAAAATTGCGGATGGCGGCTGGCTAACGCTGACTATTGCTACATTCCTGTTCCTGTTCATGATTACATGGATTGATGGCAGCCGTTTTCTGTTCAAACAAATCAGTAATGCGACGATCCCGCTTAAGGATTTTATTGAATCTCTGCCCTCGCTTAAATATAACCGTGTGATGGGGACGAGTATTTTTCTGGTGCGCACGACCGGTGATACACCGCACGCCTTGCTGCGCAATTTCCGGCATAATCATGTGCTACATGAACGCGTAATTATTCTTAACATCACTACCACCGACGTGCCACGTATTCCACGCAAGGACCGTTACAAGATCACGGATATGGGCGATAATTTTATTCTGGTCGAAGCAGTCTATGGCTTTATGGAATTGCCAAGCATTCCGTTATTGATGCGCCAATGCGTGGAAGAAGGCCGCTTGCAGCTCGATATGGGCGACACCTGCTTCTTTGTGTCGCGCACCACGCTTATTCCGGACCCGCATGTAGGGCTGCCGCTATGGCAGGCGATTTTGTTCAAATGGCTGCATGTGAATTCCGTGCGCATGCATGATTTCTATCGTATTCCAACAAATAAGGTGCTGGAAATAGGCATCCAGATGCGAGTTTAAGAATGATCACAGTAACCGCTAATCACGTTACCACGCTGCGCATTGTGCTTGTCCCCATTATCGCTTTATGCATTTGCATTGATGGCAGAGCATGGGGATGGGTTGCGTTAGTTCTTTTTACTATTGCGGCGGCGAGCGACTGGCTTGATGGATATCTTGCGCGCAAACACAACAGCGTCTCGGTGATCGGGCGTGTGCTTGACAGCATTGCGGATAAATTATTGATTGCTGGCTGCCTGCTTGCGCTTGCTTCAACCGGGCATTTGGGAAGCGGCGTTGTTTTCCCGGCAATTGCCATTGTCTTGCGGGAGATTTTTGTATCAGGCTTGCGCGAATATACCGCAGTACAAACACCATTGCCTTCTACGCAACTAGCAAAAATAAAAACAGCTATGCAAATGGTTGGTGTTGGCATGCTTATTGTTGCACCAAACCTGCTCTATCCGTTTATGGGACTTCTTGGCGGATTGATCCTGTGGATTGCCGCTGTGCTTAGTGTTTATACCGGTTGGCAATATTGGCTAGTTGCTCGCGCATTGCTGATTGATGCTAAGCAGTAAGCCCACCCTCTTCTGGTTCCGACAGGATTTACGCTTAAGCGATCAGCCCGCGCTTTGCATGGCTGCAGAAAAAGGGCCCGTGACATGTGTTTATATTCTTGATGATACGCTGGCTTGGTCCATGGGTGGCGCATCGCGCTGGTGGCTGCATCATTCACTTACATCACTTCAGCGCGATTTAAAAAAACTCGGCGTGCCGCTGATTTTACGGCGCGGTGCGGCAAAAACCATCATCCCTGATTTAGCAAACGCAATTGGCGCGCGAGCGGTTTACTGGAACCGCCTTTATGAACCTGCCGCTATTGCACGCGATACAGCACTCAAAACGGAATTAAAAAATGCAGGCGTTGCGGTTGAAAGCTTCAATGGCAGCTTGCTGTTTGAACCATGGGAAATCAAAAACGGATCAGGGACGCACTTCAAAGTGTTCACGCCGTTTGCTAAAGCCTGCTTAAACGCCCGCCCCCCTGCCCAGCCTGTTGCAATTCCAAAAACTATCGGGGGCGCAGATATAAATGTACCGAGCGATACGTTAGATGAATGGAAGCTTCTGCCCACAAAACCCGATTGGTCAAAGCCGCTGCAGCAAGCATGGACCATTGGTGAAGCCGCAGCGCATAAACGCCTGCACGAATTTCTGGAAAACGGGTTACAGGATTATGCGCTTGGCCGCGATCGACCTGATAAGGATTACACATCGCGCATCTCGCCCTATCTGCATTTTGGCGAGATCAGCCCACGTCAGGCATTTTATGCCGCCAAAGAAATCGCCAATAGCAACGCACAGCCCGGCATCATCACACAGGTTGATAAATTTATCAGCGAATTATTATGGCGCGAATTTTCTTACTCGCTGCTTTTTGCGCACCCCGATTTACCCGAAGCACCGCTTAATAAAACCTATGTGAATTTTCCATGGCAGGAAGATAAAAAACTGTTTGATGCATGGAAACATGGACAAACAGGAATTCCAATTGTCGATGCTGGCATGCGTCAGTTGTGGCAAACCGGATGGATGCATAATCGCGTGCGCATGATTGCAGCATCGCTGCTGATTAAAAATATGCTGCAACCCTGGCAACATGGCGCGGCCTGGTTTTGGGACACGCTGGTCGATGCAGATCTCGCGAGCAACTCCGCCTCATGGCAGTGGGTTGCTGGAAGCGGCGCGGATGCGTCCCCCTATTACCGGATTTTTAATCCCGTCTTGCAGGGACAAAAATTTGATGCACAAGGCGATTATGTGCGCCGCTTTATTCCAGAGCTTGCGCAATTGCCAACCGACTATCTTCATGCGCCATGGGAAGCGCCTGCTTCTATATTGAAAGGTGCCGGCGTTCAGCTTGGCAAAACCTATCCGCAGCCTGTTGTAGATTTAAAACGCAGCCGCGCATTGGCGCTTGAAGCACATATGATGCTCAAGAATCTGGGTAGCATTTAATTCCATTCTTTTTTCTTGCTTGCCATCACATTTTAGATTAGAACATAAAGTGAACAATTAAGCTGTACGGGGCATTTATGGCCAAAAACTCCAATATCTATGTATGCCAAAGCTGCGGCGGGATATCGCACAAATGGGGTGGCAAGTGCGAGGCCTGCGGTGGCTGGAACACGATGGTCGAGGAAGTGGCCAGTGTCGGCCCGAGCAAAAGTTTAAGCGGCGAAAAGCATCATGGAAAAATGGGCGGAAAAAATAAGGGCGTGGATTTTGTAAGTTTACAGGGAACATCGCCCCCTCTTCCACGCCGCATAAGTGATATTGGTGAATTTGATCGCGTGTGTGGTGGTGGTCTGGTTCCAGGGTCCGCTGTACTAGTTGGCGGTGATCCCGGCATTGGAAAATCCACATTGCTGTTACAAGCGCTCGCCAAGCTTTCACAAAAATATAAATGCGCCTATGTCTCGGGCGAAGAATCCATCGATCAAATTCGTCTGCGCGCATCGCGCCTGGGCCTTGGGCAAGCGCAGCTGCATCTTGCGGCCAGCAATCATGTGCGCGATATCGTCGCAACATTACACGCGCATGATGCGCCCGATGTGATCGTCATTGATTCCATTCAAACCATGTTTACCGATGTGCTCGACAGCGCGCCGGGCACTGTTGCGCAAGTACGCCTGTCATCACAAGAACTCATCAATGCTGCGAAAAAACACGGCTCCGTCCTGTTGCTGGTTGGGCATGTGACAAAAGAAGGCACGCTGGCGGGTCCGCGCGTGCTCGAACATATGGTGGATACGGTTCTGTATTTTGAAGGCGAACGCACGCATCAGTTCCGCATTTTACGCGCAGTGAAAAACCGCTTTGGCGCGACAGATGAAATTGGCGTATTTGAAATGAGCCATATGGGCTTGCAGGAAGTTCTCAATCCTTCTGCCCTTTTTCTTGCCAATCGCAGCACCGAAGCAACCGGCACAGCCGTTTTCGCTGGGATGGAAGGCACACGGCCAATGCTAATTGAAATTCAGGCGCTGGTTGCGCCATCAGCCCTTGGCACACCGCGCCGCGCAAGTGTGGGATGGGATAATGCACGCCTTTCGATGCTGCTCGCGGTTTTGGAAACACGGGCCGGCATTGGCATTGGACCAAATGATGTTTATTTAAATGTCGCAGGCGGCATGCGTGTTTCAGAACCCGCCGCTGATCTTGCGGTTGCTGCTGCGCTTATGTCATCGCTTTCTGATGAATCGGTTCCTGAAGATGCGGTGATTTTTGGCGAAGTTGGGCTGTCTGGTGAAATACGGCCCGTTGCCATGATTGAACAACGCCTGAAAGAAGCGGCAAAACTGGGGTTCAAGCAGGCCATTATCCCCACCTTGCAGGAAGGCAAGCATGTGCCTGCCCACGGCCTGCGCCTTACACAACTTCGTCATGTTAGCGAATTGAAGGCGCTTTTTGGCCAAATGCCACAACAGCTAGCCCAAAAACGCGCATCACGTTAGATTTTTGTACAAAAAAAACATTGCCCAGACGCTATATACTTTCAGCCCCTTGCGCTATGATGCGGCGACCGCTAAGAACCTGTTTTATAAAATTTATTGCCCCTACAAACTTCTGCTGGAGTCTTCCAGTAAAGTCTGGCGCAGTGACTTTCTAAAGCACGTTTAAGAACTATCTTAGTGAAGCTGATTAACGAAAGAGTTGTGCTGCCATGCCCAATACCGCCGTCGATGTCGTTGTCATTATCATCATCCTGCTCTCAGCCGCACTTGCGTTTGTTCGTGGCTTTGTAAGGGAAGCATTGTCGCTCACCACATGGTCGGTTGCTGCCTATCTTGGCTTTACCCAATATGCGCGCGTTGCGCCTTACCTTGAAGAATATATTCATCAACCGCAGTTGCGTGATTTTGCCGGTGGCGCTGTCATTTTTCTTGGCGTTCTTGTTTTGCTTATTCCGCTCAGCATGTATATCCGCAGTTTTATCAAAGGTGATCACATCACATCGATTGACCGCTCGCTTGGCTTTCTATTTGGCGCGGTGCGCGGTTTCCTTCTGCTTGCAATCATCTATCTCATTGTTTCATGGCTGTTACCGGAAGAAAAACAACCGGTCTGGCTCAAGGAAGCCAATA
>RGZA01000088.1 GCA_010031785.1 Alphaproteobacteria bacterium | reverse complement strand
GTTAGAGCGCGCTTCTCATTATCATATCGCTTATCAATCATCGTCTCTGGAACAGTTTTTCAACGTCATTGAACTTTAATTCAATATAGGTCGGGCGGCCATGATTGCATTGCCCGGAATGTGGCGTTGCTTCCATCTGGCGCAGCAGCGCATTCATTTCTTCGCAGCTCAGCGCGCGACCCGCACGCACCGAACCATGACACGCCATGGTCGAGCATACCTCTTCCATTTTTTCTTTCAAACTGATCGCATGGCCCCATTCGGCAATCTCTGCAGCCAGATCCTGTATCAATTTTTGGATATTGGTTTTATTAAGCAGTGCTGGAATTTCACGCACCACAATCGCGCTACCACCGAATGCTTCAATGATTAAGCCAAGTTCTGCTAGCTCCTGTTGTTTTTCTAAAATGCGCGCAGCATCGGCATCGCTAAGCTCAATCACTTCGGGGATAAGCATTCCCTGCCGCTTCACGCCGCCCGCAGCGAGCGATGCCTTCATCTGCTCATACACAAGGCGCTCATGCGCTGCATGTTGATCAACAAGCACCAAGCCATCCGCCGTTTGCGCAACAATATAAGTCTCGTGAATTTGCGCGAGCGCAGCGCCTAACGGATAATCAGTCTGCACTGGCACAGGTATATTATCTTGCTGCACAGGCACCGTGAAATCACGGCCGAATGGCTGCGCAATATCACTAAACCCACTCATGCTGCGTTGCTGTTCCAACGGCTGCTGCCATTGATAAGCTGTTGCAGGCGCTGCTGCTTTATTCTGAAATACATTTTGAAAACTGTGCAACGCCGCATCGCTCAGCGTATTCGATGTCACCTTCGCTTCGGCATGCAATGCTTGGCGCAAGGTGCTGATGATCAACCCACGAATAAGCGCGCCATCGCGAAAGCGTACCTCCAGTTTTGCCGGATGCACATTCACATCGACTTCGGCCATTGGCATATCCAGAAACAGCGCAACCACCGCATGCCGCCCATGGGGAATAAGATCGCCATAGGCTGCCTTCACTGCGCCAAGCAACACACGGTCACGCACCGGGCGATTATTGACAAACAAATATTGATCGCGTGCAAAAGCACGGTTGAGCGTCGGCAAACCAATCCATCCGCTCAACGCTACACCGCTGCGCGCCGCATCCACCGATACCGCATTATTTGCAAAATCTGCACCTAAAACCGCGCCCAGCCGTGCTTTGCGTTGTTCTGGAAATAATCCCGGCACTGCCTCACTGCGCCATGCCTTGCGCCCCTCTTCGCTCAGCGAAAAACTTACTGCCGGCCATGCCATCGCAAGCCGTTCGAGTGTTTCAAGAACATGTCCATATTCCGTTGGCAGGGATTTGAGAAATTTCAAACGCGCCGGTGTTGCATAAAACAAATCCTGCACTTCAATGCGCGTGCCTTCACTCAACGATGTTGGTTTAACTTCCCCAACCGCACCCCCATCAATGGTTAGTTCCCACGCATCGCTGCTGCCACGTTTGCGACTGCTCACGCGCATGCGGCTTACCGATGCGATGGATGGCAATGCTTCACCACGAAACCCAAAACTTGAGATGAATTCCAGATTATCTTCAGGCAATTTCGATGTCGCATGGCGCTCGACCGCCAGTTGAATATCCTGCGCGCTCATGCCTGCGCCATTATCCTGCACAATGATTGCGCTGATACCGCTTTCGCGCGTTGTTACATCCACGCGCGTTGCGCCAGCATCAAGCGCATTTTCAACTAGCTCTTTAACAACAGCCGCGGGGCGCTCAATCACTTCCCCTGCGGCGATTTGATTGACCAAGTGCGATGGCAATAAACGGATCGTCATGAATCCTTCTTCAATCTCGCTGCCGCAAGCGTCTTGCCAAGCTCCACGCCCCATTGATCAAACGGATTGAGATTCCACATCACGCTTTCGGTAAATACCTTATGCTCATAGAGCACGAGCAATTGCCCAAGCGCAAAGGGTGAGAGTTCATCCATCATAATCGTGCTGCTCGGCCGGTTGCCTGAAAAAGATTTTTGCTTATCATCCACCTGCTTGCCTTGCTGTAAGGCTTGGGCTTGCGCCAAACCATTCGCATTGAGCATGCGGTGATGCGCGGCCAACGCATGCGCAGGGTTTTTGATCAAAATAATTTCGGCTGGAATAATTTGTGTACCCTGATGCAGTGCCTGCATAAAGGCATGCTGCGCTGGCGTTCCGGTCATGCCAAATACAACTGGCGCCGTCGCATAATCAACCGCCTTACCATCACGATCCACACTTTTGCCCAGGCTTTCCATTTCCAACTGCTGCAAATAGCTTGGCCATTCGCTCAAACTTTCCGCATAGGGCAATACCGCGCGCGCCTGATAGCCAAGCACATTAATATTCCAGATGCTAAGGAGCGCAAGCAGCACCGGCATGTTTTGCAACAAGGGCGCATTATAAAAATGCGTATCCATCGCTTCACCGCCACGTAGAAATTCAGTGAAGCGCTGCGCGCCCATTGCGGCCATCGCTGACAAGCCAATCGATGACCAGATAGAAAAACGTCCACCCACCCAATCCCAGAAACGGAAAATGCATTCATCCGCTACGCCATAGGCTTTTGCTATATCAGGCGCTGCCGTCAACGCCACCACATGCTGCAAGGCTTTTTCACGGCCCATTACTGCAGTAATCCAGCCAAGCAACGTATCGGCATTCAACATCGTCTCAGCGGTTGTGAATGTTTTTGATGCAATGAATAAAAGTGTCTCTTCGGGATCAAGCTGCGCCATTGCTTGTGCAATCGGCCCGCCATCCACATTGCGGATAAAAATAATATTCGGAGCCTTCGCATCCGCCAGCGCATGCACCAGTAGTTGTGGCCCAAGATCCGATCCACCAATACCAATATGAATGATATGTTTAATAGGCTTGCCGGTTGCGCCCATCACTTGTCGTGCGCGTAATTTTTCTGCAAACGCAAGACTTTTTTGTAAAGCCTGTGCCACTTCCGCATCCGCATTGCTGGAACGCAAGGCGATGTGCCGCGCCGCACGCCCTTCGCTCTTGTTAATTGCATCGCCTGCAAAAAGGGCGGCACGCTGGCTTGCAAAATCCTGCTGCTCCAATGCTTGCGCCAGAAGGCCCAGCGTTTCACGCATTACACATTGTTTTGAATAATCCAGAAACAACGCGCCCTGGCCAATACTCATTTCATCGAAACGGTTTGGATTACCAGCGAAACTTTGCTGCAAATGCACTCCCCTCACGCTATCAGCATGCTGTATTATTTCTCGCCAGACGGGTATTTGCGTTAATTGTGCCATGGCTTTTTATAAGCCATTCCTATCGGGCTTGTCAGGTACTGTTTTTGGGGTATATGTTGGCGCCATAATCACCACTAAATATTCAAGGATTACGTTATGTCTATGCTTGCCAAGCGTCTTGCCAATGTCAAACCTTCCCCGACTCTTGCCGTTACACAAAAAGCCGCCGAATTAAAAGCCGCTGGCCGCAATGTTATCGGCCTTGGCGCAGGCGAGCCGGATTTTGATACACCTGATCATATCAAGGAAGGCGCCTACAAAGCCATCCGCGAAGGAAAAACCAAATACACGGCGGTGGATGGCACGGTTGAACTTAAAAAAGCCATTCAGGCAAAATTCAAACGCGAAAATAATCTTGATTACGCGCTTGATCAAATCACCGTCAGCAATGGCGGCAAGCAGGTGCTTTTTAACGCGATCATGGCAACCATAAACCCGGGCGATGAAGTGATCATCCCAGCGCCTTACTGGGTTTCATACCCAGACATGGTTGAACTCGCCGAAGGTAAATCGGTTATTATTCCCTGCCCGGCTGAGAAAAATTTCAAACTGCAAGCAGCCGATCTTGAAAAAGCCATTACGCCAAAAACCAAATGGCTGATTTTAAATTCGCCAAGTAACCCAACCGGCGCTGCCTATTCCAAGACTGAGATGAAAGCGATTACGGATATATTGCTTAAGCATCCGCATGTTTATTTGATGACCGACGATATTTACGAGCATCTCATCTATGATGGCTTTGAATTCTACACAGCGGCACAGGTTGAACCCCAGTTGATGGACCGCACCCTGACGATCAACGGCGTATCCAAAGCCTATTCGATGACCGGCTGGCGCATAGGTTATGCAGGCGGGCCCAAAGATATCATCAAGGCCATGGGTGCTATTCAGGGTCACTCCACCACCAACGCTTCTTCAATCAGCCAAGCCGCAGCCGTGGAAGCACTCAACGGTCCACAAGGCTTTTTGAAAGACTGGGTGGAATCCTTCAAACAACGCCGCGATCTTGTCGTGAGCATGCTCAATCAGGCAACCGGCCTTACCTGCAAACGCCCCGAAGGCGCATTTTATGTGTATCCAAGCTGCGCTGGATTAATTGGCAAAAAAACACCTGATGGAAAAGTGATCCAGAATGATGCCGATTTCGTAACCTATTTGTTGGATGCAGAAGGCGTTGCAGTGGTACAAGGTGCAGCCTTTGGCCTGTCGCCGCATTTCCGCATCTCCTATGCAATTTCAAGCAAAGCGCTTGAAGATGCGTGCGAACGTATTCAACGTGCCTGTGCTAATTTACGTTAATTCAAAAAGGCCCCAGCTTTAAAAGGATCGATCATGGCTAAAAAGACCAAGAAACCGGTACGCAAATCAGCCACCAAGCAATCTGGCAACGATGCCGTGGTAAAAAGCCTCACTCTTGTATTGGCTGATACCTATATTCTTGCGCTTAAAACCCATGGTTTTCACTGGAACGTGGAAGGCCCGCTTTTCCTTCAGCTTCATGAATTTTTTGGCAAGCAATATGATGCATTGACCGAAAAAGCCGATGAAGTGGCCGAGCGCCTGCGCGCCCTTGATGTCTATGCACCTGCTTCCTTTGCGCAATTCACGCGCATGAGCAACCTTGCCGAAGAAACAAAGGTACCGTCAGCGCAAGGCATGGTCGCACAGCTTCTGGCGGATTATGAAATTCTGGCCGAAGATATTAAACTCGGCATCGATATTGCTGGCAAAGCCGATGATGCCGATACCCAAGATCTGCTCACCAGCCAATTGCACGATGCCGATAAAACCGCATGGATGCTGCGCGCCATGTTACGCGGGTAAGTAATAAATCTCCATCACGTCATCCCGGGCTTGACCCGGGATTCAGCTTTGTGCGCGTCTGCGCACATCTATTACTGGATCTCACATAAAATGCTGAAGCATTTTTGCGGGATGACACCTTCTTCATTGTCTTGGACAATTTGAACAACTCACAAAAATTCTAAAAACCAAAAATGCAGTTGCAAAAACGTGAAACACATTTTTGCTAACCAAAATCTGTCAAATTTTTTCTTGGTTTTAAAAAATTAGTACAACCGTATGTGTTTCACGTGAAACATTTTCGATAAGCGTTTGTATTAGAACAACCTTTTCTCAAATACCCGTTTTGAGTATCTCCCGAAGCTTTAGCGAAGGGAGACCCGCAACTTAATCCTGCTTAGTCAAACCGCGGCTTTCATAAAATTCCTTATGATTTTGCCAATCTTCCTTGACCTTCACATGCAAAAACAAATGCACCTTAAAACCAAATGCTGTCGCCATTTCGGTGCGCGCGGCTGCGCCAATCGCTTTAAGCTGTTCGCCGCCCTTGCCGATCACAATCGCTTTTTGCCCATCGCGTTCAACGAAAATGGTCTGCGTCACTTTTGCTTCGCCATTATCAAACTGCTCCCACGCATCGGTTTCAACCGTCGCGCTATAGGGGAGTTCCTGCGATAGCTGCACAAAAAGTTGCTCGCGGGTGATTTCCGCCGCCATCACGCGCTCGGGCATATCGGTGATTTGTTCAGGATCATAAAGCCACGGGCTTTTTGGCATCGCGCTGGCAAGTTTGGCGATAATATCTTTAACGCCTTCACCGGATTTTGCTGACACCAGAAAGGTTTCTGCAAACACATGTTCCTTATGCATCGCTTCAATAATCGGTAACAGGCGACCCTTGTTGGTTGCGGCATCAACCTTGTTTAACACAAGCCATACGGGCTTATCCTTATGCGCATGCTTCACATGCTGCAAAATTTCCTGCGTGCCACTATCGGGCTGGCGGTGGGTGACATCCACAACCAGCAGGATGATATCCGCATCATCCGCCCCGCCCCATGCTGCGCCGACCATGGCTTTTTCAATCGGCTTTTTGGGCGTAAAAATTCCCGGCGTATCAACAAAAATAATCTGCGCATCCGCTTCCATGACAATGCCGAGCATGCGCGCGCGCGTTGTTTGCGGCTTTGCACTCACAATCGCAAGCTTCTGCCCCACCAACTGATTAAGCAGCGTGGACTTACCTGCATTGGGAACACCCAGTAACGTCACATAGCCACATGATTGGTTATTGCTATCGCTCATACGCCCACCAGTTTCTGCCATAATAAAGTTGCTGCTTTCTTTTCCGCATCGCGTTTGGAGGAGCCCTGCGCTTCGATCGCTTCATAGCCTTTGACCTGTACCGCAACCACATAGGTCGGAGCATGCGCCGGGCCAGATTGATTGACAACGCGATATTCAGGCAAGGGCAAGCCTTTGCCCTGTGCCCATTCTTGCAGAGCACTTTTCGCATCCTGCGGCGCTGCAGCGCGATGGACAAAGGGCTGCCACAACGCTGCGATAATGCTGCGCAACCCATCAAGCTGGTGCGCCCCATCTTTTCCTGATGTGTCCTTATACATCGCGCCAATCAGCGCTTCGAGCGCATCAGAGAGAATATTCACACGGCCACGGCGCAGATCCTCGGCATTGACCATCTGCAAACAATCCGCGATCGATAGGCCTTCGGCAATTTCTGCAATGCAATCACGGTTGACGAGTGAGGCATGACGCTTGGCCAGCTCGCCTTCATTCTCCAATGGATAAATTTCGTAAAGCCATTCCGCAATCAGCAGCGAGAGCACACGATCACCCAAAAATTCGAGCCGTTCATAGGGCGATACTTTTTTATCGCCCCGCTCTTGGATTGATCTATCCTGGCTGGGATGCGTGAGCGCATTGCGCAGCAATGTTTCGTCTTTAAACGTATAGCCTAGTTTAGCGCAAAGATTTTTGTAAGCGGGTGTCATTTAATATCTTTAAGCATGCGGTCAAGGCGTAAATGGTCAATCCATTTCCACACCTGCCAGAAAGGTGAACCATTTTTAAGCGAGAAGAAAATAAATTCCGCGCGGCCAAGTAGATTTTCTTCCGGTACAAAACCAACGCGGCGCATCACGCGGCTATCCTGCGAATTATCGCGGTTATCGCCCATCATGAAATAATGATGCTCGGGCACGGTATAGGGCGGTGTGTTATCAAGGCGGCCTTCATCGGACATTTCAAGAATATGATGCTGCTTACCATTTGGCAGTGTTTCGTTATATTCAATACCAGGCAGGTTAAAAATATGCTCAAGCCCATCATGACCTTCTTCAAGATCATCAGCCGTAATATTGTAACTTCCCATGACTTCGCGCGGCACCAGCTTGCCATTAATATGCAAATGGCCATTGATCATCTGAATGGTATCGCCCGGCAAACCAATCAAACGTTTTACATAATCGGTTGAGCCATCATAAGGCAACTTAAACACCACCACATCCCCGCGCTGTGGCTTGTTCAATTCTGCAAAACGGCCTTTGGGTAATTTAACGCCAAGCATATGTTCAACAAACCCAAGACCGACAGACAGGCCGCTATAGCCATAGGAATATTTTGAAACAAATAAGTAATCGCCAACCAACAAGCTTGGCACCATCGAGCCCGATGGAATGCTGAACGGTTCAAAGAAAAAAGCGCGAAACACAATCGCGATCACCGCAGCAACAAACAGTGTGCGGATAAATTCGAACAACCCATCATCGGGCGGGGTTGGGGCTGGTTTCTGGTCAGGCATATACTGAGACATAAAAGCGGTTTTTCCTTATAATAAGGCTGCAATGCTTACAGGGTTTGGAGGATTTAGACAACCAGACAAAAGGGCGTTAAATCGCCTCAATAATCGCTTCTATAATGACATGCGCCTGTGCGTGCGGATATTCATCGGTGAGCGTTAAATGAATGCGCGCGCTCATGCCTTTGGGCGTTAACGCTTCAAGGCGCAGAAGCGCACCGCCCGTTAGCGCAAGGGTTGGTTGGCCGCTTAGTAAATTCACAACGCCCATATCTTTCCAGAATACGCCTACGCTCATGCCTGTGCCCAATGCCTTGGCGCATGCTTCCTTCGCTGCAAACCGTTTGGCAAGCGTAGGGGCTGCGGTGGATCGTTGTAACGCCTTTTTTTGTTCGCCAGCCGTGAAGATGCGGTTTAAAAAACGCGCGCCATATTTTTCATAAACTTTTTCAATACGGCGAATATCACAGATATCATTACCAATACCGATAATCATGACAAATCTCCCCTCTCCCCTTGCGGGAGAGGATAGAAAATCTTGTGCTTAGCCTTGGCTAAGTACTTAGATTTTCTTGGTGAGGGGTTGTG
>RGZA01000087.1 GCA_010031785.1 Alphaproteobacteria bacterium | reverse complement strand
AGCGCAAGCGTACTTTTAGTACGTGCGCACCGGAAGCGCAGAAAACGGCAAAAAGCTAACGCCGCAGTTAGACTTTATAACGGTGACTACTCATCCACGCCGAGATAAAACCATTCCTGTCCCACAGGGCAAGTGGCATTGGGGAGCACGATACGGCCTGTAAAGGGCGCGATGATCGCTTCACCATCATCAAATGTTGCCACAACCTCACCCTGCTTCATTTCATCCAGATGCTTCCAGGGTTTTGCAAAGCTTCCTGCGCGCTGTTTATAGAATAATTTTTTAATGCGCGTGCGGCGCAATTTATTATCTTGTACGCGCGCTAACTCAGGCACAAGGCCGCAATGCGCCAGCGCGCCTTCAATGGCGCGGATCGCAACCGGCACCCCTGCCGGGTCCAGATGCTGGCCGCATTCAACTGTCGTTGCAATCGCGCCATGCTCGCGCGCATATTCCGTGGTGCCCATCGATTCAACGGGATCTTTTACAACGCCGCTCGCCGCATAAGCCTCGCCCCAGCCATAAATCACATGATCCACATCCAACGCAGCAATGAATGGCTCTTCACGATCACGCAATTCATCAAGGCCGCGAAATGCAAAAGCAGGCCCGCCAGCAGTATAGGAATGAATATCGAGCAGCACATCGCAACTTTCCAAAAGCGGTGCGAGCTCATTCATCAAATGATGTTCGTACAGCGTTGGCTGTTCACGGCGTTTAAATGCGCGGTTTAAATTATGTTCGATAAAGCGTTTGTTTTCTTCATACGCACGCGGGTTGCACACCGGCACAAAGGTTACGCTTCCCGCAGCAACCGTCAGTTCACCTGCATTAAATCTTCCAATAATATGCCGAATGGCTTTTGGCCCACAAATTTCATTGCCATGCACCGCGCCAAGCACGAGCAGGTTTGTTCCGGGATTTTTTGATGCAAAGGTGACAATTTCAAGCATGGCGCCGATTATATCTGGCAGACACAATTGAACAAGGTATTTCTAGAATTTACCCGATAAACGATGCAAATCGCCAGATTGATCAGATGAGCGAATATGGGAAATAGCCCACACATCTTGCTCGCGCACAAGGTCGATCAGGCGGTGGCTGCACACAATCATCACCTGGCCCATCGCAGTAACCGATGCGCTGGATAAATCACCAACCATATTTTCATTTTTTGCCCAATCGCGCAGAACCCCTATGAACTCCAGCGCGGTATGACGGCGGATCTCATCCATCAATATGCGCGAGGCATCACGATCTTCAGGAACGTGCAGTTCGATGAAATAGCGGTTGAATGGCGGCTTCTTGGCTGCCGAAACCACGGGGAGTTTAACTGGCGGTTTTTTGTCTTCTGATAAAATAACTTCAATCATCGCATTTGCCTAAAATTTTATATATCCCAAGATTACACGACCTCCCCTTAAAAAATCCTTAAGTATCATATACTTAACAGAAGGTTAAGATGCCGCCCGGCTTTACTTTCATTTGTTTTACCAGTAGCTTGCGCTATGCTTGCCCTGCCATGAAACCGCAGAAAATAAAAAAGATTAAATTACTTACTAAAGACCGGCTCGAGTTTTTGGCCTTACGTTACGTCACGCGTTATTCGGCCACGCGCGGCATGCTAGCCCGGGTGCTGCAGCGGCATATTGATAAAGCCACATATAATGACAAGGAATTTGCAACGCGCGATGCCCTGCAATGGAAAGAAACCATCCTTAATAAATTCGAAGAAAAAAACTGGATCAATGATGCCGATCTCGCCAAGCGTTTTATCGAACATGGCAAGCAGGCCGGGTTATCACGCCAGAAAATGCAACAGAAACTGACACATAAAGGCGTTGGCAAAGAACTGATCAAGGAAACATTTTACGAAGTGGTTGAAGATCAAACGCTGGATGAGATGGATCTTGCTTCTGCGCGCATCTATGCAAAGAAAAAAAGCCTTGGTCTCTACCGCAAGAGCAAGGACGCTGATCCTAAAAAAGAACTCGCCAAAATGTGCCGCGCAGGTTTTTCATTCGACATTGCGATGAAAGCCCTCAAGGTAAAAATGGAAGAAGAGGATTAATATCACAGGCATCCCGGGCTTGACCCGGGATCTGTTTTCAGAATTTAGATCCCAGATAGTGGCTAAAGCCACTTCTGGGATGCTTTTATGGCAGGGATTATAGTTGGGATTGACTACGAACCAAAAACGCATAAGCGCGTGCAGTAAAAGCTGAAATCAGCGCGCACGCCACTAGCAAAAACAAGGAACCCAGCGTTTTATATAATAAATGTTCAGCAAAGGTCGGGGCACCTTTCCCGCCATTCAACAGATAATTAATCCCAATCACCACCAGCAGCGAACCACTAAAAAGCGGCACCACCATAGTGATAATGCCTGCGACAATGCGCAGCGTTTGCTGCCGCGTCATAACCCATGATTGCTTGATCGGCGCATCGGTTATGTGCATGACGGTAAGCGGATAACTCATCGATACGCGCGCCATAATCGCCAGCATCAACACACCGCAGATCAAAAAAACCGGCATGCTTTCCCCAAGGCTTTGTGGTGCACCGCCTGCAAATTCAGGCAAAGATGCCATTGCAAAACTCACCATCACTAACATGAACGGCGCAACCGCAAAACCACATTTCAGCGCGGTGATGGCAAAGCGCCATTCGGCTTTGCCAAAATGAAACACGATCATCTTACCTTTTTTCTCACCCACCAGCAACTGCCGATACCATGCAAAGGAAAACGAAAACAAAATCGCTGTCGCAAGCAGGTTTAATCCCATCAGCATGAATACATATTCGGGCGGAACATGCCGCGCATCGTCAACCGTTACCGCATCTACCTCTGCATCGGTTTTTGGCAACTCATGCTCAGCGCTGATATTTGTATCCACCCCTGCTTCGACATATTTTTCAGGATGAATAAATTTGGAAATCGCCTGCGTCACCATCAATGTGGGCAACTCAACAAATACTACCATCATGAGTAATGTCAGCCACATTACACCCGCAAATGCTTTCAGATCGCCAAAAACATCGCGATAAGCCGCTTTTACAGTCGCAATAACAGGAAGAGGTAAAATAGACGACATGGGTCTCTTTAAGAAAAAATGTGGAAACGCCCCGATATTAGGCTAGCATAACCCTTAACATTTTATGAGAAGGCCTTAACAAAAATGGGGCTTTTTTACTTTCGGGAAATAAGGCATATGAACTATGCATAAGGATTTGATAGGTAAGCGTTATTTTAGAAAATTTGTAGGATATAGAGTATGCATACACATAAGATTGAATTTGGATTTCAGGACATTGCCAATAGAATTAAACATAATCCCGGCGAACTGATTATTCTTGAATTCGCTTTTAGTGCCAAGGCAGTTTTGGAAATAAGCCAGACTTCTGCAAATACTGATGCGCGCTATAATGCTCACACCGCATTGCCTCCTGACCAGCTATTATTTGCAGCCTTTGGCAGCATGACAAGTGCATTAAAAGCGCACCGAACTGTTGATTATACTTTTACTGCGATAGCAGATGAAAGTACACGCTACATCACACTTGTGCATAAAAGTAACGGATTGATAACCCCTGTTCAATTCGAAAAAATTTCCTGCAAAGGACGTCCTGAACAGCTTGCACAGCATTTCTTTGCCGTAAGTTTAACAATGTTTCCGCCACAAGATTCTGAAAAATCATTGACTCTCTCTTCACCAGAACTACCTAATCAGCCTATCAACGCTAAGATAGTCTTCGAACCTCGCCTTTAAACAAACAATGCCCCATCGCATCCTGTCCAAACTTGGGGAAATCGCCACCCCTGCCTTTGTCGTTGACGAAGAACGCTTGCAGCGCAATCTGCAAATCCTTGCGCATGTCAAAAAACAAAGTGGCACAAAAATCCTGTTCGCGATCAAGGGCTGTCCCTTAATGCCCATTTTTCAGATGATCAGCGACACGCTCGATGGCTTTACCGCCAGCGGCGTGTATGAAGCACGCCTTGCCCAAGATGGCGCATCGATCGAAACGGAGATCCACACCTATTGCCCGGCCTATGCTGAAAGCGAAATCCGCGAGCTGTTAGCACTGCAAAACAACATTCATATTTATTTCAATTCCCTTGATCAGTTGAACCGTTTTGCGCCCATTATCCGTGCGCATAATAAATTTGCGATCATTGGCCTGCGCGTAAACCCTGCGCTCTCGGTTGCCAAATTTGCTAAATACGATCCATGCCGCGCAGGCTCCCATTTTGGTGTATCCCCCAGCGAGCTTACCGATGTCGACTGGAACCTGGTGGACACGCTGCATGTGCATGCCTTGTGTGAAAATCTGGCAGAGGAATCCGCAAAGCTGATTACTCACACGGGCGCACTTCTCAAAGATTTTTTACCACACGTCACTAGCATCAATTTTGGCGGTGGGCATTTTATCACCCATCCTGATTATAAAACGGATGTGCTCATCAATGCGCTCAAGGAATTCAAAGCGCGCTTCCCGCATCTCACCACTGTGCTCGAACCGGGCGCAGCGGTTGTCTATGATGCTGGTTATCTCGTCGCATCCGTACTCGGATTACAAAATAATGATGGTGTACAGAACGCTGTGCTTGATGCATCAGCCAATGCACATGTACCCGATGTGATGAAAGCTGGCGTGCGCCTGTCTGTGCTCGGTGAAACAGAAGACCAACCGGGCCATTCTTACACCTTTGTCTCGCGCACCTGCATGGCGCGTGATGTGTGGGGCGATTATGCCTTTGCGCAGCCACTCAGCGTTGGCGATAAAATCGTTTTTGCCGATGGTCTGCAATACTCGCTTGGCGAGGCAAACTGGTTCAACGGCCATCCGCGCCCTGATCTTGCCATGCTCGAAACAGGCGGAAATATCCGCATTTGGCGGCATTTTACCTATGCTGACTTCAAGCATAATTACAGCACGTAAATTGAAACGAAAGAAGTGGGCTCTCCGTCTATCCTCTCCCTCAAGGGGAGAGGATAAATGGAGAGAGTATTTCTTGGATATGAACTTATCATTGTATTTCTAAAATCACCTGATATGTTCTGCAAAAGCACCTTAATAGTGGAGTGATAAATGGGCAGTGTTTTGATTATTGGCGCCGGCGCAGCAGGTAGCGTTGTTGCAAAAAAATGTGCCATGAACCGCGATGTGTTTACAAAAATTCATCTTGCTTCACGCACGCTGATCAAGTGCGAAACCATCCAACGCGAATGCGCAAGCGAAATTACTGTCTCGCAAATTGACGCCGATGATACCAAGGCCGTGGTTGCCCTTATCAATCAGGTCAAGCCTGACCTTGTCATCAACATGGCGCTTCCTTATCAGGATCTCACCATTATGGATGCCTGCCTTGAAACAGGCGTGCATTACCTTGATACCGCCAATTACGAACCAAAAGACGAAGCGAAATTCTCCTATAAATGGCAATGGCCTTACCATGACAAGTTCAAGGCCAAGGGCATTATGGGCGTGCTGGGCTGCGGCTTTGATCCGGGCGTATCGAACATCTATTGCGCTTACGCACAAAACAACCTGCTCGATGAAGTGCATTACATCGACATCATTGATTGCAATGATGGCAATCACGGCAAGTCATTTGCAACTAATTTCAATCCTGAAATCAATCTGCGCGAAGTCACGCAGCGCGGTAAATATTGGGAAGATGGCAAGTGGGTAGAGATTGATCCGCTTAGCATTGCACGCATGATTGACTATCCGGAAGTCGGCCCGCGCAAATCCTATTTAATCTATCACGAAGAAGAAGAATCCCTGGTGCAAAACATCAAGGGGCTTAAGCGCATCCGTTTCTGGATGACCTTCTCCGATAATTACATCAAGCATCTTGATGTGCTGCAAAGCGTTGGCATGACCAGCATCACCCCTGTGACCTATAAGGGTATGGAAATCATCCCGCTGCAATTCCTTGCCGCACTATTGCCTGTGCCATCGACCTTGGCCGAAAATTATACCGGCAAAACCTCCATCGGCTGTATCATGCAAGGCGTCAAGAATGGCAAGCCGCGCAAGGTCCTTATTTATAATGTGTGCGACCATGCGCAAACCGCAAAAGAGGTCGGCGCACAGGCCGTCTCCTACACCACCGGCGTTCCCGCCGTTGTTGGCGCCATGATGATCCTGAAGGGTAAATGGAAAGGCGAAGGCGTGTTTAATGTCGAACAGCTCCCGCCAGAGCCATTCCTTGAGGAAGTCGCCAAGCAGGGCCTGCCATGGCACGTTAAGGAATTGGCGGTTGAGGACCTTAAAGAGCCTCTCGCGGCATAAAAGCAACTTAATTATTCTTAAATATAACCAAATTGGTTAGATTGTATTGACTCTTGCATATGCTGTGCTAAACCACGCCTACAGTCTGGCAACTTCGTAAGATATGGAGATTAGGCATGGCGATTATTCATACAAGTTCACGTGATGCGGATTCAGCAACCAGCTTGAAATCCTTGCAGCCCGCGCCCGTTGCCTCGGCGCTTGATAAAATGCTCTCTCACTATCACGAGCTCGCAGAAATCCCCACCGACGATTCAGAAGAAGATAAATACCGCCCCCACACTTATATTAGCGAGCGGTAAAAAGTTAATTGTTTTTATTTTCAAATGTGGTGTGATAAGTAACTGTTGCGCTTACTATGAATTTTTTAACGGATTTTTTAGGATATAAACAATGTCTGAGTCTCAATCAAAAAAAACTAAATCTAAATCAGAAGTAGCTCTATCGAAATCAAACATAACTCAACCTTATGCTACCGGTAACAGTCTGATTTTTTCACCTAGTGGAGACACACATCATCTCGAAGGAACATTTCACCTTGCAAAAGAAAATTTTAGCAA
Organism: Alphaproteobacteria bacterium; assembly: GCA_010031785.1. Classification (GTDB taxonomy): domain Bacteria; phylum Pseudomonadota; class Alphaproteobacteria; order UBA9219; family RGZA01; genus RGZA01. Next base: position 1,990 of record RGZA01000087.1, on the reverse strand, counting down.
TCGGCCACTGCAAATTGCAGGCGTTGGCCAAGAAGATGTGCGATTTGTTCGTGCAGCCATGTTCCTCGCTGGTATTCCTGATGAGCAAGTAACTATTCTGGGTCCTTATGGTAGCGATTGCAGACGTGCCAATTTAGGTTTACGTCAAAATGGCCCAGCCAGACCACAATACAGTAATGGCGCAATACACTTGGCACCTGAATATCCAAAAAGAGGTTTAGTTGCTTCAGTGTTGCATTTCATGAATGGCTAATACTGTTTATTTTTAAACGATAATATAAGGAAGATAACCATGTCAGACTCCGCCCCTGATTTAAATGCTGCTGAAACGCAAGGATATGCTGCGTTACTTCGCGCACGCCATGCCACAGAACAACTTGTTATTGGTTTTCAATTCACTCTTTCAAACCACGAGGTTACCGCAGTAACCCCGCGCGAGACATCACCCGTAGCAAGCACTATTCTCAAAGTGATATCCCATTTATTCCCAGTACAGCAATTACAAGTCATTCAGTACATTATTGAACGCGCTAAAAAGGAAGAATGGGTTTCAAACATCGTGCATTCCAGAAAAGTGGGGCAAGGCTCACTTGAATCCATTCAAGAATGGCCCTCGTGCAATCCACAACAACCTAGCAGCATACACACCGTTACCGCAAAGCTCGCACCAGCGCCTTAGTAATAGTTTAAAAATCCGTGCAACGGCCGCCCTTTTCCCAATCGCCATAGCGCGTGGGTTCCGGGCCTTTTTGCCCCCCTACTTCTTTCGGGCCTGTTTCACCTGCAATAACAGGCGCAGGCTTACCTTCTGCATCCTTTGCAGCAGGTGGTGGATTATTCTTTAAGGAACTTGGTTTTTCAGTCATAACGAGAGCATGCCAGAAGAGTTACAAAAAACCAAGACCGCCAAACAGGCTGCAAAGCCCAAAGATGCAAAGCCTAAAGATCCACGCCCCAAGGATTCAAGGGTTATTGCGCATAAAATCCTGCTCAAGATCACCAATGAATCCCTCTCGCTTGACGATGCATGGGATCAGACCAAGGAAGTCAGCGCGCTGGAACCACGCGATCGCTCGCTGTGCCGCCTGCTATGCCTAACCACGCTGCGCCAGCTTGGCTTTATCGATTACCGCATCCGCCAATATGCCAAAACGGTGGAAAAACTGCCGCTCTCTGCGCGCATGGCGCTGCGCATTGGTTTTACCCATTTATTATTTTTGCATTCACCCGCGCATGCGGTTGTGAATACCTGCGTCAATCTGCTTGATGCCAATGACAAAGTCATGCGTGGTCTTGTGAATGCAATCTTGCGCAAAGCCGCCGCGAATGAACAACAAATTCATGATGCGACTAATGGTTGGCAGCAAGCCATTCCCAACTGGCTGCTCAGCACGTGGAAAAAAGATTATGGGCTTGAACTGCTTGAACCCATTGCCCGCGCAAGTTTGCGTGAACCGTTTCTTGATATAACGGTCAAAGAAAATCCGGAACATTGGCAGAAGGAACTGGGCGCAACTCTATTGCCCAATGGCAGCCTGCGCGTATCAGCGCATGATGACATCACCAAACTTCCCGGCTTTGATGATGGCGCATGGTGGGTGCAGGATGCCGCCGCAGCCCTGCCTGCATTGATGGCTGGCGATGTAAAAGGCAAGCTCGTCTATGATTGCTGTGCAGCGCCCGGCGGTAAAACCGCGCAATTTCTGGCCGCTGGTGCAAAAGTGGTTGCGATTGATCAATCATCGGATCGCCTGCTGCGCCTGCGTGAAAATCTGCAGCGCATCAAAATGAATGCCAACATTCTTTCGGTCAATATTCTGGAATTCAAACCCAATAATCTGGCCGATGTCGTGTTTCTTGATGCACCGTGCAGTGCCACCGGCACCCTGCGCCGCCATCCTGATTTGATGCTGCATAAAACCCCGGATGATGCGCTGCGTCTTGCTGGCTTGCAATTGCGCATGCTCACCCACGTCGCCAGCCTTGTCAA
>RGZA01000086.1 GCA_010031785.1 Alphaproteobacteria bacterium | reverse complement strand
TCAATGGTGGGCAGGCTCGCCTGTTGATCAGCGGTCGGCGGCGTCGGCGGCTGGTTCGCATCAGCACCCCACAGGCACGCTTTGAGCTAAAGGCGCTGAATGGGAGGGCAACGATCGCCGAGCTGCGGCTGATCAAACAACCGTTCTGGTCTGTGAAGCAACGGCTGATGGCGAAGCTAATGTCGATGCATCCAGCTTATCCAGCACATCGATCAATCGACCATTCGATCCCAAGACTCTGGAGCGACTACAACCAATTACTCAATCACAAGCACCATGGTCTGGTGGGTTACGACGACTGGATTGAGCAGGTCGAGCGACCGGCACTGCAGGGCACACAGCCACCAGCCGCTGGGGCTGTGGTTCATTTTTCAGTCTGGTTGCATGGTGATCGCCGGGATGCACAGCAATGCAACCGATCAATCAACAGCATCAAGCGTCAGCTCAAAGGCAATTACGAACTGCTGGATGCTGATCTACAGGTCGATGGCGACGATTCCCAGACCTGGGTGGTGGTGCTGCAGACGGGAGATGAATTGGCCCCCCAGGCCATGGCTCGATTGGCTGCCGTCATTCGTGACTCATCTGATGCCGCTGTGGTGTATGCGGATGAAGATTGCATCAGCGCGACTGGGCGTCGCCATCATCCACAGTTCAAACCAGCATGGAACCCAGATTTGTTGTACAGCGACCCCGGCTATTCGCATGCCTGGGCTATCCGCAGTGATGTGTGCGTGGCCGCCTGTGCGACCCTCCGTGACCATGGTGAACCCATGAGCCTCTATGGTTTAGCCCTCGAGGCGACAGCGCAGGTCAATGGTCCGCAGATTGTGCACATTCCCGAAGTGCTTTACCATCGCGCAGACCAACGCCGCGAGACAACAATAACCCATCATTCCGATGCGATCTTGGCGGCATTCATGGCGCGGCGCGGGTGCGATGTGACGATCCGCCAGCACAGCTGCGGCGGGCATGTGATCGCCTGGCCGTTGCCGTCACCGGCCCCATTGGTGAGTGTGATCGTTCCCACAAGGGATTGTGGAGAGCTGCTGCGCTGTTGCCTTGCGTCATTGGCAAAGCATGACGACGGCCGGCTTCCCATGCAGATCATTGTGGTGGACAACGACAGTACTGAGCCCGCAACGCTTGCGTATCTTGAGGAGCTGTCTGAGCAACGCAATATGACCGTGATACGACGACCTGGAGCATTTAATTATGCTGCTTTCAATAATGAGGCTGTCGAGGAGGCTGACGGTGATGTGATTGCGTTGCTTAACAATGATATTGAGGCGATCGAGACCGGTTGGCTATCGGTGATGGTGGCGCAGGCCCTCAGGCCAGACATTGGCGCCGTGGGAGCAAAGCTGCTCTATCCAGACAACACAATCCAGCATGGGGGCGTGTTGCTCGGTATTGGCGGTGTGGCAGGCCATGCCCATAAATACATGCCAGCAGAGGCGGATGGCTATCAAAGGCGGCTGCAGCTGTCTCACAATCTCAGTGCGGTCACGGCGGCCGCCCTGGTGATTGAAAAGCGAAAGTTTACAGACGTTGGAGGGTTTAACAGCAAAGAGTTTGCGGTTAACTACAATGATGTTGATCTGTGTCTGCGGCTGATGGAAGCTGGTTATCGCAATCTCTTCTGTCCAGAGGCAACCCTTGTGCACCATGAGTCAAAAAGTCGAGGGCTGCCGATAGAAGGTCAACCCAGTTATCAACAATGGCAGCGTGAACGATTGGCAATGCAGCAACGTTGGGGTGGGGTGCTCATGGCAGATCCGTCCTACAGTCCACACTTGAGTTTGATTGAAGAAGACATGTCGCTCACAATCCATGGCCAAGGTTCGACCCGGGGCCGTATCAACACGATCATTCATTGATTCATGGCCCTGAACCTCACTGGTCAACCCCTGGTTGATCGTTCAGATTTCGCATACTTGCAGGCCCAGGGAGTGTTTGGTCAATGGCAAGAGATGGCTGTACAGATGAATCGCGATGGATACTGTCTTCTGCATCTGCACAATCAGGAGCATCTGCAAGCGGTTGAATCGGTTGTGTCTGATATGGTTTCTGAATTTGCTGATCCACTAAAACAATGGGAAGCGGGTGCCATCGGCTCTCCACGACTCCAAGATGGATGGAAAGACTATCAGTCGATTCGCAAATTGGCGCTGAGTCCCGTTGTGCTTGATTTGCTTGAGAGTTTGTATGGCCGAAAGCCGTTCGCCTTCCAAACTCTCAACTTTGCAGTGGGCAGTGAACAGCACTACCACAGTGACGCTGTTCACTTCAGCAGTTACCCCATGGGCTTCATGTGTGGAGTCTGGTTTGCGCTGCAAACGATTGAGCTCAACAGTGGTCCTCTGCATTATTTTCCCGGCAGCCATCGCTTGCCGTATCTGAGTGCACGTGATCTTGATCTGTCACCAGAACAGGTGAAAGCAGAACAACATCCTCAGGTGTTGTTTGAACCCCATTGGGAAGAAGCTGTTGTGACGCACGGTCTGCGACGGGAGACATTTTTAGCGCAAGCAGGTGATGTTTTTGTCTGGCATGCCAACTTGCTGCATGGTGGTGATGTGGTGAACGACCGAACATTACGCCGCTGGAGCCAGGTGGTCCATTATTTTTTTGACGATTGCTTGTACACCACGCCCATGCAAAATTTTCGCTTTGACCAAGGTGGTGCTTTTGTACGCAATCCTCTGGACATTGCAACCGGAACAGAGCGCTATGGGCCAGCTGCATGGCAAGAGCTTGGGCTGGTGGGCCGCCAAGCTTGACAAACTAGACGCCGCAGGGCGAGAATAAAAAAACACTGAGGATTTATCCTAGTGCCAAAAGAACGAAGGACGTCGCTTGCTCGTCTTGTGGGTTTAAAGGAGTCAACAAGTGCAAAAATATCCCATAAAGGTGGAATTGACAATATTCAGCCAGGTCGTCTGTCTGGTTGGGTAGCCGCAAACGGTATTATTTTTCATGAGGTCAGACTTCTGGTGTGTGGCCATTTGCTAGCAAAGACAGAGGTTGATCAGCTACGACCAGATGTGTGTGAGATGCTTGGATCTCAAGCCCAACATGGTTTTATAATTAACTTACCATCCAAATTGCCGATTGTGAATTGGCAAGAAGAGCCAAGGCTTATTGCTATGAGTGCGGATGGAAGCAACCAAGTCGAACTTGGTTTGCTCGGTCAAAAAAAGCCAGTTGGTAAAGTTTTAAAAGATATACTACAAAGCGACTTATTGGGACTGATTGGCCATTGTGATGGAGTTATTCAGGGGGCGATTAGAGGCTGGGCCGCACGCAATGGACAAACAAAACCTACCATGGTCTGGCTACAACGTGAAGGGAAAGAACCTAGGGATGTGTACTGTGATCAACACCGTGAAGGAATGCAAAGCCAGAATGTACCAAGCAATTGCGGCTTTGTGGTGTCTCTACAAAGTATGCCATCAGAATGGGCTGGATCAAAGGTTTGGTTCAGTTTCGACCGCGACGGAGAGTTTCTCGTCCCACAAGCTTCAGAAATTATTTTACCTGGGGAAATACTGACAGGCAACCAACCACTTAAAATTGACAGAATTAAGCCTACGTCACCTGCAGTACTGACTGAGAGCTACCTACCGATCCTTGAGAGTGCACCAGATGAGCTGGCTATCCATTTGCAGAAGCTGGAACTCCATCGTCGGCATCTTGATCAGTTAGAAAAACAACTCTGTCAAATTGAGAGGGGCAACTCCTTTCATCATGAAAGAAGTCAGCAGATCGAGAAATATCACGAGCAGATCTCAGATATTGGCCCAAAACCCGAATGCCCCGAGCTGGATGTCCGGCCTACCGTTGATATCATCGAAGGCAACGATTTCTTATTGGCAAGGTGTAATTGCTGGCCGCCGGACTTGCCGACAATCAATATGATCAGAAATTATCTTCATCACAATAGCGGACTTGTATATATTATGCTTTCATCACAAGCGCTTGTTGAAAGTCCGGTATCACTTGGGCAGATCTCGGATGTCTTGTTAGAGTTGTCAGGTAAGTCATTGACTACTGAGGCCACACTGTCTCGAATTAGGCTTGTGAGTTCAGACATTCAGAATATGGATATTGGCTTTTTAGAAGCATTAATCTTTGAACTTGTTAGCCTTAATTCTCGCAATGCATCTTTGTTGTTAGAGACCTCTACACTTCGCTCCGAGCTTGAACGTGTCCAGAACGCTTTTGTCAAGACTCAAGAGTTTTTACATGGTAGTTTTGCTCACGTGCAAAATCGGCATGAAGCCTACAAGACACCAATGTATGGTGAGAGTTTTTGCAAAGTTTCGGTTCGACCTGGCGAATGTGTTTTTCAGAGTCTCCCTGTTTTATCATCTGGCGTAAATGCCATCGTGTTAATTTCTTCTGGCACCGATGGTAGCTATTCTAAGGGTTTGATTGAATTCGAGTTGTTGTTCCTGGATGGAAGTGAGCAAAATCGACAATGGTCACTAGCGCCAATGTTTTTCAATAATAACCGCTTTATTGAACTGGCGTTACCATTCTCATTGCCAGTAGAAGGTCTTGCAATGAAATTACGCCTTTCTAATCATTCAACGTGCACTTTGGCAATGGAAGGCCACCCGCCATACGCAGACGAAACGCTTAATCTGCAACCCCATGGGAGATCGCCACTATCACTTTTGATTTTTACAGGGATGCCTCTTGTTCGCAATATTCCGCCTGACCATGCGGTCCTTTGCGCATAACTTATCCATAGTGCACTAAGCATGACCCACGTTGTCGTTGTTACACCAGTTTACAAGCACTCACGTCTGGTTGCTGACCCAATTAGATCTGTACTATCTCAGTCCTTTCATGGGAGAATTACCCATCTTCTTATTGCGGATGGCTGTCCCTTTCTTGACACTCATTACACATTAAGGGACTTCGCAAATTCCCATCCCTCTCGGATTCATTATCTTCGAAAAGAAAATGGTGGCTTAAGCTCAGCCCGAAATTTTGGTATCGATTTTGCACTGGCTAGTTACCACGACCTCGATGCAATCTACTTTTTAGATGCCGATAACTCCCTAGCGCCACACTCGATACATCGCTTTTATCAAGCTTTAAAAAGTATCGGTGAGTCAAAGGTATGGGTCTATCCTGATATCGACATGATTGGTATTCCTTGGAATTCTCACTATGGCGGATCCTACTCTCCTTATGTCCACGCTCGAATTAATATGTCTGAGGCTGGAAGTATGATCTCCACCGGTTTGGCAAGATCAGGCCTGAGATTTGATGAAAGTTTTCGAAAAGGCTGGGAGGATTGGGAATTCTGGTTAAGCTGTAATCACGCCGGCGCATATGCTGTTAACTTAAGAGCCTCGGGGTTTAAGTATAGAAAACGACCTGAAAGTATGGTGGCCGTAAGCGATAGAGAGCCGGCAATTCTATTTCATCAAATCCATGAGAAGCACCCAAGGATTAAGCGGCCCCGGCATCTTTTGGAGCTTGAAAGTCAGAGTAATCCCCGTTATGCAATAGTAACCCAATCTGCTGACGTCCTTTTATGTACTGACCCAAGGTCTTCCGCTCGAATATCGCTAGATTCCTTAGTTCGTATGTTTTATACAGCGCTTCCTCCCACTTATGCAACATATTTCCCGGGTTTCATTGCTGTTGCGAATTCTGTACTCCTTGATGTTTTAGAAGGGGCCCATCTTCTTAACTATCTATTCTTTGAGCTAGAAGCTGGCCTTCAAGACAAGCCTTTGTCATTTCACGATGTCTACGCAACTGATTTGCCATTATTATCTATTAACAGGACTCCGAATACTGCGGTAGATCAATTCTTGGGCCGTATTTATATGATGCGATCAGTTCTCATGTCAGAGATTATGCGTGACACTTCTCTTGACTGGGTTGCTAGTCATTTATCCGTTTGTGCATCTGCGTCATCCCGATCAATTGTGCTGCCCACTTCTTCTATTCCAGGAGGTCAGTATAATAATTCATGTGACTCATCTACTCTTGCCCTAGAAGTCGTTAAAAAGTTTTATTCTTCCTCTTATAGATTCTCATTTATAAGTAGCATGCAGTCAAGCCAAGTGCCAGTTGACGGCTTGGCCTATCTTCGCTTTAATTCTTATCTCGTCTCAAGGGATAAGCTTGGATGTTTTCCAGTGACCAACATTGCGCCTAGCAAGAGCAAGATTGATGTAGGTTTTGCTGTCCCCCTAATCGCGTTCGGTGGGGTGGAAAAGGTTTTACTAAAAACAGCAGCAGAATTAAATAAGGAAGGCATCTCCTGTCATTTATTTGTTTCTGGAACGAGGGGGGCTCAGTGCTCTATTCACATGCACGCTGGGCTTGAATCGACCTTTGAAACTCTTAACTTTCTGTCCGATGATGGATTCGAAATCGGAAGTCGCATTGAATCGCCCACATTTTATTATGGGACTTCTGTCCCTGATTGGGCAAGCCGTTCTACTGGTGCAACCAAGGCTATCGGCATGCTCTGCTGTATGAATATAGTGATTAACTATCATGTGTCAGATTTCTCTGGCATTATGGGAATATTGCGATCACTAGGAGTTAAAACAGCTTGCTCATTGCATGTGATTGACCAAACTGCCTTGGGTCTAGGCGTTGGGAACGTTTACAATTCCTTGGCATTTGAGCACGCTTATGACTTTTTTCTGCCATGCTCAGCCAGCCTTGCTTCTTACCTTGCTTCTCTCGGAATACCGACAGACAAGATTATTCCGGTAATTAACTTCTCATCGATCGATGCCTCTCAAGTCTTGCATACCGCACAGGAGATATCTCAAGTCCGCGCCGAGTACCACTTGTCTCGGGGTCCTCTCAGGTTGCTTTATCTTGGCAGACTTGATTATCAAAAAGGGCTATCACTCTTAGTTAAGTCTCTTGCCGGGCTTCCCCAATCGCTTGTAACTAATATCTCTCTTAAAATTGTTGGTGGTTCCGTGCTCTGCCCCGATGGTGGGGACTATAACCCCTTAAGCGATCTTGAGCGAGCAGGTTTTGCGGTGGAGTCTATGCCGCCAATCTATGACCATAACGCGATTTCTCGGCTGCTTTCTCAAGCAGACTTTCTGCTTCTTCCCTCCAGATATGAGGGACTCCCTCTTGTGCTCATAGAGGCAATGCAACATGGTGTGATACCAGTTGCAACAAACGTTGGGGCGGTCTCAGAACTTGTCAAGTCTGGATTTAATGGATTCGCCTTTGAGACTTCAGAATATCCTTGTCAACTTCTGGACCTACTTGGATCTTGCCTGACGGACAGGGATTACTTGATGCGGCTATCAGTCAATGCTTCAGATACTGTAAACCGCTCTTCGTGGGCCCATTCGGTCAGGCTATTGGTGGATAAAATCAAGTCTTTTTCTGTCCCTACCTAAATTCTCGGCACATCTATGGTATAGTCATAAGGCATCGGCCGCTGCCGACCTCTGCTACCTGACTCGTGTGGTTTCATCGTCAAGGATTGGGGGGGGTTGTTTTGGGCCGTTTCACCTAACCTCTAATTGATTGGTGGGCATGAGCGATCCAACAAATTCGATCATCCAAGAACACGTCCGCGGCTTGAGTTTCGTTGATGTGGGTGGCCTGTGGGGTTCTCTGAATGAACGAGTGACTGTCGCTCTTGAGGCTGGCTGTTCGGAGGCCACGATGCTTGACTATCAGATGCCAGACAGTCATTGGTGGGCAAGCTTTCATGAGCGCGCTAATCAGTGTGGCTGGGCTGGGCGATACGCTTCAGTTACCGCGAACCTTGATGATCCTGACTTGCTGGAGAAGGTGGGCTGCTTTGATTTCGTGCATTGTAATGGCATTATTTACCATGCGCCCAGTCCGTTTCACACACTCATGCAGCTACGTACGCTTACCCGACGTTTTCTTCTACTGGGATCGATGACTGTTCCCGAGACTGTGGTCGGCTCGAGCGGTTCCATCGATATGAGTGACGGTGCCGCGTACTTCATTCCTGCGCTAAGGGATAAAAACCTGCAAATTTTCCGCGAGCACTTCACATCTCTTGACGTAAGCGTCCATTGCGTTGTGTCTGAAGAGCACCATCCCTGGCTTTTTAAGCTCGGGGAACCCAACTACGCGCCGTGGTGGTGGTTTTGGACTGCACATACACTTTCGCGCATGGCTGAGGCAGCGGGTTTCCGGTTGCTGCGAATCGAAGAGGCTTGGCCATTACGTTCACATGTGATGCTACTCGAAGCGATCGATGTCTGAGCTATACAATCAACGGTTCTCCTCATTAACGCTAGTTGTCCCAGGGCTGATTCAGTGTGTCACATGCGCCCAGGCCGGAGCTGCCAGCATGGGTTGAGGTCAGCGGAATTGCTCCCTTCCCTTGCCCGAAACCGCCCTACCTGCAACCGATCTCGACCTGATCAGCTTTCTCAAGGCGATTCCGGATGCCCGGATGCGGCGTGGGATCCGCATTCCGGCCTGGTAACTGCTGCTGGTGGCCGTGCTCGGGATCCTGAGCCGTTGCCAGAGCCTGCGGGATCACGCGAGCGTTTTTCCATCCGCCACCACAGCATGCTGACCGAGGCGCTGGGCATCGATCTGTGGCGTCCGCCCTCCGATTCGGCCATCCGTTATTTCGGGACTCCTGAAAAGCCAGATCGACTGCGGCGCAGCTTGTTTCAGAAATCGTGGCCCGATGAACTGGCTACGTTTAGGGCAATCGACGATTGCTACAACTGCTGCACGCCGCACATGTACCGGAAACACCACAACGGGCAGCTCGCGATCGAGGATTTCCATGTGCCTTTTGGTGGCACTTTGGATCCGGAGGACCCATGTCCGGGTTCAAGCACCGCCTGTGGGCTCAAACAGCGCGCTTCGTGCAGCTCCACCCCCAGGTGCAGCATCTGGCCGTGGTTGTGGTGATGCTGCACCGGCGTCTCAACCTCGGCCCAGCCCAGCTTCCGCAACAGCTGCAGTCCTTTCCTGATGGCGTGCACTGGCTGAGCCTGGAAGAGCTGGGCCAGCAGACCGAGCACAATCCCATACTGACGTTGCTCACCCTGCCAGTGCTGCCCAAGCCCGACATCCCTGCCGCCACCAAACAGATCCTGGAGCCCCGGCCCGATCTGCTTGACACCGTTCTCTCTATCTTGGGGCAGCGGTTTCCCCATCTCACTCGCGA
>RGZA01000085.1 GCA_010031785.1 Alphaproteobacteria bacterium | reverse complement strand
GCTGCGCGGGCTATGCCGGCATGCCGCGCGGTTTCGTAAAGCGTTGCTGTGGTTAGGCCTTCTGCTGCCAGCGGCGCCGCAAGGCTACGCAAGCGCCCACGGTTGTACTTAAGGGATTGGTTCGATGGATCGCGCACAAAGGCCCAGCCATGCGCAGCGCACGTATCTTCGAGCATTTGTTTTGAAACAGGTAAAAGGGGGCGGTATAAGGTCACGCCCTGCGCATCACGTAGGCGCGGCATGGCGGCAAGCCCATCAACGCCGCTGCCTTTCATAAAACGCATCAGCACGGTTTCGGCCTGATCATCGGCGTGATGGCCAAGGAAGAGATAGTCGATATTATTTTTTTTGCATGCTTCAATTAGCAAATCATAACGCGCATTGCGCGCCTGATCATGCAGCGCAGAGGTGGGCGCGGTTTCTTTTTCCCAACGCAGGGTTTCATGTGGAATATTTTTTTGCGTGCACCATGTTTTGACCTGCGCTGCTTCATCAGCAGACTCTACGCGCAACTGATGATCAATGGTGATAGCCAGCACGCTGCCACCGCGCTGTTTAACCCATTCATTAAGTAAAAAGGTAAGGGCAATGCTATCGGGCCCGCCGGAAACAGCCACCGCAAAACGCGGTGCGGAAGGCCACGATGCGCACATATTCATAAGATTATTGAAATCATCCGCATTCAAAATGCGGGGCGATAATTGCGGTGTTGCCGCAAGGCTCATCATGAACAACCCATTAAGAACATCCGAGCGTTTTCTTTTGCTGCTCGGCACGGTTTTTAGTCACACCACTGGCTGAAGGGAATTTCTTGGAAAGCTCGCCCAAGGTCACGCAGGCATCAGCTTTCTTGCCAAGCGATCCGAGTGACATGGAAAGTTTAAGCAAATTATCAGGGGCTTTCGCGCCTTTTGGAAATTCCTGATAGGCTTCGGCAAAAGCAACAGCTGCTTCCTGAAACTTACCGCGCACATAAAATGTTTCGGCCAGCCAGTACCGGGCATTTTCGGTCAGATGATGCTTGGGATGATTTTTCAAAAATACGGTGAAGGTTTTTTCTGCCTCATCATATTTTGCCTGACGGAGCGCATTAAAGGCTTCGTCATATTGCGTTTGCGCAGTGGCATCATCGCCTTTGCCGGTTGTAATGGTGCCGAGCGTTCCGCTTGCCTTGTCGGTAATTTTTTCTTTTACCGGCGGTGCATCAAGCGCCTTGGCAGGTTGTTCTGCGGCAGCGGGTGGTGTTGCGGGTTGTTGTGCAACGGGCGGGGGTGTTTGCTGTACAGCTTGCGCCTGGGATTGAGCTTGTGCAAGATTTTGCTGTGCGGCAACCAAGCCCTTCATATTCGCTTCATGCGTTGCAAGTTTTTGTTCGATGTCTTTAAAGCGCACTTCATTATCGCCAGCGATTTTTTGCTGTGCCTGCAGCAACTGATTATTCAGGAATTGCAGTTTTTCAACTTGCCCCGTCATGGCGCGTACCAGATTTTCAAGCGCGCCCATGCGCATCTGTAAGTCGGTCGCTTGTAAACCAGCGCTTGGTGCTGGTGCAACCGGTGGTGGCAGATCATCGTCTTGTGCAAGCGCTGGCGTGAAGGTTAAGCATGTGCTGCTGATGAGAAGAGCAGAAAGCGTAACGCGAAAGGAAGAAGAGAGGTGCATGAGAAGTTCCAATAGGTGGCGTGTATTTATGGCATTATTCTATACAAGAATGCGGCAAAAGTTCAGCAAAGAAAAAGGGGCGCCAAAGCGCCCCTTTTAAATCATATCAAACGCGAAGCGTTTATTTGATCACAGAAACGCCACGGCGGTTTTGTGCCCATGTTTCTTCGCTGCTGCCAGTTGCTTCTGGGCGTTCTTTGCCATATGAAACCGTTTCAACACGGCTTGCAGGCACGCCAGCAGCGATCAGGTATTTCTTAACCGAGGATGCACGCTTTTGGCCAAGCGCAAGATTATATTCGCGCGTGCCACGTTCATCGCAATGACCTTCAACCGTGATGCTCACGGATGAATATTCATTGAGCCATGCTGCTTGCTTATCAAGCGTTGCGCGGCCTTCTTCATTTACTTCGGCAGAGTCAAAACCGAACCATACGCGGTCGCCTACGTTATCAACGAAATCTTCAACCGAACCTGGCTTTGCATTTGGATTCTTAAGTGCGCCGGATTCAATGCCTGCGCCATTCTTTCCGCCCATGCGGCTACCTGAGCTGTTTGCGCTGCCTGATGAACCGTCGGGCGTGCTTTCGCATGCTGAAACCAGCAAAAGTGCAGCCATGAGGCTAAGAACTTTTAGACGCCCAATATTTAATAACATTTTTTATTCTCCGTTTGGTTTTGAAGGATGGTTTTGGAATTTCTGTGAGAGAGCCGAATCGTGTCCTCTCTTCGTTGTATCTACTCTTGCCAAAAATACGATCATTTTGGAAGCGCTAGTTCGATCTCATGGCCCTAAATTTTGAAAATGTAACCCGCATGTCGCTTTGGGCGCACACAAATATAAAAATGCTATAAAGACGGGCTACACCTAACAACGTTTCGCTTATGGAATAAGCGGTGACCATGCGGGATCAGAACCATCAAGCGGGGTCACAATTTCACGTTCATTGTGGCCAGTAATATCGATGGAATAAAGACGCGCAGTCTTGCCACCACTGCCAGGACGTTCCTTAAAGAACATCAACACACGGCCATTGGGTGCCCATGTTGGCCCTTCAGCATGGAACGCTTGCGTAATCAGACGCTCGCCACTGCCATCAGGACGCATCACGCCAATATAGAACTGGCCGCCTTCCTGCTTGGTAAAGGCGATCAGATCGCCGCGTGGTGACCATACCGGCGTACCATAGCGACCGCTGCCAAAGCTGATGCGGTGTGGGTTGGCACCTTCGCTGCTCATCACATAAATTTGCTGTGAGCTGCCGCGATCGGATTCAAACGTTACCTGGCTGCCATCGGGTGAGTAAGATGGTGCGGTGTTGATCGATGGATGATTGGTCAGGCGGTTGGTACGGCGCGTGCGCAGATCCATGGCGAAGATGTTACTGTCGCCGCCATCCTCAATCAGGCTGAACACAACTTTTTTGCCATCGGGCGAAAAGCGCGGAGCAAAGGTCATGCCAGGGAAATCGCCTAGCACTTCTTGTCTGCCACTATCAATGTTGAAAAGATAAACGCGCGGCTTGTTGTTGTAATATGCAAGATACGTAATTTCCTGCAAGGTGGGTGAGAAGCGCGGCGTTAAAATCAGCGCGCGGCCATCAGTGAGGAAGCGGTGATTTTCACCATCCTGATCCATAATGGCAAGGCGTTTTGCGCGACGGTTTTCTGCGCCGCTTTCAGAAATATAAACAATGCGCGTGTCGAAATAGCCTTCTTCACCGGTGATACGCTTATAAATAGCATCGGCAACAATATGTGCAATGCGGCGCCAATTTTGTGGCACGGTGAAATAGGCCATGCCATTCATTTGCTGTTCAGCAAAGACATCCCATAGGCGAAATTCAACGCGCAAGCGGCCATCGCCTTGCGGTGATACGGTTCCGGTCACAAGTCCTTGGGCATTGATCACGCGCCAATCAGGAAAACGCGGCGCGGCATGCGCGCTTGTTGCATCCTGAACAAAGCTGTTGGGATCAATCGCCTTGAAAAGACCGGAGCGCTCAAGATCTTGCGCGATGACTTTTGAAATATCCTGCCCAACGCGTGCGCTCACTGCATCGCTGCCACCCATTTTTGTAATAGCAATAGGAATAGGCTCTACTACACCTTGGGTAATATCAATGCGCAACTTTTGTGCAAATGCCTGATGGCTGATGAGCACAAGACCGCAAATTAAAAGAAAGCGAAGGATAGGTTGCATGTTAGAGCATGTCCTTAGGGTTGAAGTTGAAAATCATTTCCTGCCATTGTTGGTATTTTTCGGGCGGCAAGGCAAGAGGGCTGCAGCGAGGATTGCGCAAGGCACGCAACGCAGACTCTGCAACCGCCCTAAAGAAAGTATCGCGCGCCATGCGTGCCTGATCAACAACAATAGCATCCTTAAGGCTGCGATCAGGGTTAACCCGGATATAGATCTCAACGGTGGTGTTTTCAATATCCCGTGCGCCAACCGGAACATTCCAGCAGCCTGCAATCTGGCGGCGCAAGGCATCCTCTTCACTGATCATCAGGCGATCAGCAACCAGTGGCGCAGATGGCGCTGCTGTTGTAGCTTTTGTATCGGGCTTAGGCGGTGTTGGCGCAGGTGCTGTTTCAGCTGGTTTGACAGTTGGCTGTTGTTTGACCTCAGGTTTGGGCTCCGTCTTTAACTTCGCCACATTTTTTAGAATGCTGCTCAGTGCATCCTTGGGCGGCTCCACTTTTTTTACTTCCGGTGGTTTTGGTTTGATCGCGGGCGCAGGAATGGGTTCGGCCTTTGGCTCCGTTTTTGGTTCTGGCGGCTTGGGTTGTGGCTCAGGAGGTTTGGGTTCGGGCGGCGCAGGAGGTTTTGGCTCCGGCTTGGGCGGCTCTGGTTTTATTTCAGGTGGTTTAGGTGGTTCTTTTTTTGGTTCCTGAGTGGGTTCTTTTTTTTCTTCAGGCTTTGCAGCAGTTATTTGCGCAAGCTCGGCAATCTCAACCGGAATAAGTACGGGCGGCGTGGGCAACGGCTTTGCCATTTGCGGCAAGCCAAGCCATAACATCAGCATGATCAGAACATGAAGCAGCGCAGAAGCGATTAGCCAATTTCTCATCTACCAATATCCTTTGCAGATGAAACGCTATCCTTGCCGATAGCATGCTCTAATCCCCCTCCCCTCAAGGGGAGGGGGATTAGTTGGCCGCTGTTGCGAAAGCGTGAATGCATGATCAGGCTACTTTTTTGGAAGATCTGCGACCAATGCAACATGCTTGAACCCTGCTGCAGCAAGTGCGCCCATCGCTTCCATAATTTTTCCATACGCAACGCCGCGATCGCCGCGCACAAAAATACGCATGTCAGGATTTACGCCCTTCATCGCTTGCAATTTTGGAACAAGCGTATCGAGCGTGACTTTATTTTCCTGCAAATAAATCTCGGCCTTGGCTGTAACAGTAACGACTAACGGTTCTTTATCCGAAGAAACATTTTGTCCTTGGGTTTGCGGCAGATCAACGGGGACAGAAACGGTAAGGAGTGGCGCTGCAACCATAAAAATGATGAGCAACACCAGCATCACGTCAACCATGGGCGTCACGTTAATTTCGCTCATCGCATGGGCTTTACGACGTCCGCGTCGTCCCCCTGATTTTGCGCCTAGCTGAACTCCCATGATTATATATCCTCAAGATTGCGGGACATGGTGGCGAGCAGGTCATTGCCAAAATGATCAAGGCGCTCTGCATAACGTGCGATCTCGCTGTTAAACTTGTTATAGGCAAGCACCGCAGGAATAGCAGCGACAAGACCAATCGCTGTTGCAAACAATGCTTCAGCAATACCCGGTGCAACAACTGCAAGACTGGTATTTTGTGAATTTGCAATCGCACCAAAGCTGTTCATGATACCCCAAACAGTGCCAAACAGGCCAATAAACGGTGATACGGAGCCAACGGATGCCAGCCATGTCATGCGGCATTCGATATTGGTGAGCTCGCGGCCAATGGTGCCGTTAATCGCACGTTCAATGCGTGCAAGCAGACTTGCGCGCATCGCAGCGGTTGCCATCTGATTTTTTTCAGCGGCTGATTTCCATTCTTTCATTGCAGCCAGAAAAATTGCGCTCATCGGATCAGTAGATCTGCCGTTCATTTTATCAAACAGCATATCGAGCGAACCGCCCGCCCAGAAACGATCTTCAAAAAAAGTTGCTTTGCTCTTCAGGCTTCTGAGCGCGGTGCCTTTTTGTAAAATCACCGCCCAGGTGTAAACCGAAGCAAAGATAAGGATCAGAATAACAAGTTTGACCACCGTATCGGCTTGCATGAACAACCCCCAGGCCGACATATCATGATGCGGGACCGAGCCGGGAAGTTTAATCTGATCGACGATTTGTTGTTCCATGATAAAGCCTTAGATGAGGTGGTGCGTTAGAGCGATTAAAGAGAGGGATTAATGTAGGTTTGCTTATCAGATTCCGTCAATGATAAGTATTAATAAACACGCGCTCCATTTTACAGCAGCCATTTTACAATAAATTACGGCTGTAATACGGCAAGGTGGATTATTCCACCGTAAGTGGCCGGGAGAGAAGTTGTTCAATGGCGCTGTTAATATCTGCAGCTTCATGCAGAACCGAAACAACCGCATCCACAATCGGCATCGCAACGTTATGTTTTTTTGCAAGGATTTGTGTTGCCAGCGATGTTGCAACGCCTTCGGCAACGGAAACGCGCTGTTTTAAAATATCCGCAAGTGTTTCGCCTTTACCAAGTGCAACGCCAAGCGACATATTGCGCGACTGGTTTGAGCTGCAGGTCAGCATCAGGTCACCAAGCCCAGATAAGCCCATCAGCGTTTCCTGTTTTCCGCCAAGCGCTGTTGCAAGCCGTGTCATCTCGCGCAGGCCACGTGTCATCAAGGCCGCGCGCGCATTTTCGCCAAGGCCCTTGCCAATCACAATGCCGCAGCCAATCGCCATCACATTTTTAAGCGCGCCCGCAATTTCAACGCCCATAATGTCGGTGGATGCGTAAGGGCGAAACGTGCGGCTGCCGAGCTGTTCGCATAACTGCTTGGCAAGCTCAATGCTGCGCGCAGCAATCGTCACGGCCGTTGGAAGTTTTTGTGCAACTTCGACGGCAAAGGTTGGGCCGGAAAGCACCGCAATATCGTTTGCTGGAAAAACTGATGTCACAACCTCATGCATCAGGCGCCCGGTTGCCGCTTCAATACCTTTGGCGCAGATGATGAGTGGAATGTGGTTTGGAATATGTGCAGCAATTTCAGTGCATGTCTTGCCAAGATGCTGCGCTGGCACCACCAGCAACACAGCATCGCAAGTATTAATGCCTGCAAAATCGGTTGATGCAGTAATGGCGCTATCGAGCATGACATCGGGTAAATAAACGGAATTACGATGCGTTGCATTGATGGCATCCACCACAATTTTATTGCGTGCAAAAAGTTTAACGGTTTTGCCTGCACTGCGCATGGTTTGTGCTAACGCGCTAGCCCATGCCCCGCTACCGATGATGTGAATGGTCTGCATAAGAGTTGAGTGATGAGAGTTAAGTGATGAGTTGGGTAATTCTAGCGTCTCATCACTCAACACTCAACTCTCATCACTCACATAATGGCCAGCGTGGGCGCGGTGCAAAATCAAGCCCATCGCTTAGGTTAAGGCGCAGTTTTTCAATGCCTGCCCATGCGACCATCACGCCATTATCAGTGCATAAAGCCGGGGGCGGGGTGACAAGGGCAAAACCATGTTGGGTGCATATATTTAATAACCCCGTACGTAGGGTTTGATTGGCCGCAACGCCGCCTGCCACCACCAATGTTTTGGCACTTGGATAATTAAGGGGCGGATAATCAATCGTGATTTTTTTCATCGCATGGCTGACGCGATCGGCAAGGCATTGCGCAACGACGCGCTGAAAACTTGCGGCAATATCGCTGCGCTTTTGATCATCAAGCGGTGCCAAGCGCTGCGCCAGACTACGCACGGCAGTTTTCAAACCTGAAAACGAAAAATCACAATTGGGTTTACCAAGCATCGGGCAGGGCAGGTCATATTTGTTCGCATCACCGGTTCGTGCGGCTTGTTCAACCGCGGGGCCACCGGGAAAACCAAGGCCCAATAATTTTGCAACCTTGTCAAACGCTTCACCAACTGCATCATCAATCGTTGTGCCATAGAGCTTGTATTTGCCAACGCCTTCTACAGCCAATAGCTGGCAATGCCCGCCGGAGATAAGCAATAGCAGATAAGGAAATGCAACCTCATCGGTCAGGCGCGCGGTCAGCGCATGTGCTTCCAGATGATTGATTGCAAGAAAAGGTTTGTTTAATGACAAGGATAATGCTTTGCCCATCATCGTGCCAACCATCACGCCGCCGATTAATCCAGGGCCACAGGTTGCAGCAATTCCATCCAGATCCTGCAGGGCTATACCAGAATCACGAATCGTTTTTTCAACCAATGTATCGATAGTGAAGAGGTGTGCACGTGCAGCAATTTCTGGCACCACACCACCATAGATACGATGCTCATCCAGTTGCGATATAAGTGTGTGTGCGAGAATCCGACGGTTGTTATCCACAACCGCTACTGCCGTTTCATCGCACGATGTTTCAATGCCCAAGACAATCATAGGTTCAATCATAGGAAAGGATATAGCCTAGTTAAAAAGGCTTTGCTATAAAAGTTAGATGAGCAATGTTTTTCTGATCTTAATGGGTATCGCAATGGCCGCCGTTCTGGCGGTATTGATCATGGGCCTAATCAGCATGGTCAAGGGCGGGGAATTTAACCGCAAATACGGTAATCGTTTAATGCGCTGGCGCGTAGGCCTTCAGGCTCTTGCGCTTGTGTTATTTGCCATAGCGCTTGTTCTTGGGCGCGGTTCTTAATTGAGTGGAGTTACTAAATGAAAATTCTGGTGCCTGTAAAACGGGTCATTGATTACAACGTAAAAATCCGTGTGAAGGCTGACAATAGCGGCGTTGAAACGGCCAATGTCAAAATGGGCATGAACCCGTTTGATGAAATCGCGGTGGAAGAAGCGGTGCGCCTTAAGGAAAAGGGCCTTGCTACCGAAGTAATCGCGGTAACCATCGGCGTTACGCAATCACAGGATCTACTGCGCACCGCTATGGCGATTGGCGCAGACCGCGCTATTCATGTGGCGTATGATGGCGAAACACAACCGCTTGGCGTTGCCAAAGTTTTAAAAGCCATCATCGATCAGGAAAAGCCGGAGCTGGTTATTATGGGCAAGCAGGCAATTGATGGTGATAATAATCAGGTTGGCCAGATGCTCGGCGCGTTGCTTGGCTGGGGGCAGGCGACCTTTGCATCCAAGGTTGAGCTTACAAACGGTAGCGTGAATGTCACGCGCGAAGTCGATGGCGGTCTTGAAACGCTGCAACTGAAGCTTCCCGCAATCATCACCACTGATCTGCGCTTGAACGAGCCGCGCTATGCAACGCTGCCCAACATCATGAAGGCGAAGAAAAAAACCATCGAGGTATTTGATGCTGCAGCCAAAGGCATTGATCTAGCCCCGCGCATCAAAACATTGCGCGTGGAAGAACCCGGCAGCCGCAAGGCAGGCATCAAGGTTCCCGATGTTGCAACATTGGTTGATAAATTACGTAACGAAGCGAAGGTGATTTAAGCCTTAAGGCTTAA
>RGZA01000084.1 GCA_010031785.1 Alphaproteobacteria bacterium | reverse complement strand
CGCACCGGAAGCGCAGAAAACGGCAAAAAGCCAACGTCGCAGTCGGGATTATGCTTTACGAACGCACGCTGTGCGCACGGTATCCATTGCACCGGTAAAGCAGCTGGTCAGCGCTTCTGCCGTTTCAATGTTGCACTTGGTCAGCATCTCGGTCAATTCGCGGCTGTTGGAAACTGCCTTTTCAATTGATGCCTTGGTTACTTCAGTTTGCTTGGCCATTTTTTCCTGCGGCGTGCCGCCTGCCATTACTTCGGCTGCAAGGCTGCTGGTTTCCTGCCAGCTTTCACGCACCATTTCATTTTGGCGTTGCATGATCGCTTGCATGTTTTGCATGGCGCGTTGACCTGCTTGGGTGAAGGCTTCGGCATTGCGACGTTGCGCTTCGATCATGCCTTGCATATCAAAACCAGGAATACCGTTTGGAATAAATTTCGAGAAATCCATGATGCTGGAAAATCCGTTCTGTGTTGCAGAACCGTTTGATTGATTGTCTGATGAATTTGGCTTGGCCATTCGTAGTTCTCCACAAAGTGTTCAGGATATGTGCTCATACTCTTTGCCCCATCCTCTTAATGTTCAGTATTGCCTGATAATGGTTGAAAAGTCAAGGTTTTATTTGCACTGCACACTCATGTAACTGCCATGTAACCATTGATGTAATTGATGCATACAACCGTAACGCACCCCTAACCAAACCGTAACAGTTTGATAAGACGATCTAATCCACGATCCAGGATCGCCATTGTCGCAGAAAGATCCGCACTTTCATCCTGTTTCCATGTGCGCAAGACCGACAGATAAACGATTTTGAGCCCCATTGCCGCCAGCATTGCACGCGGATGTGCGGTAGATATCCCTGCCATTTCCATCATCAGAATCATCGAGCGATGAAATCCGCACAATGTTTCAAGCATCAACATCGCGGCACTAACCGGATGCGCCTGCATATCATCCATGAGCCGCACAATACCTTTGCGATACGGCGCAAGCGCATCAAAGCGGCGCATCACCATATCAAAGAGTTTATCTTTTAATGGCTCTGCTGATTCATTCACATTTTGCGCAAGCTGCACATCAATGCTTTGACCAAACGCAGTTAAAATATCGGCCTTATCCGGAAAACGCTGCAGCAATTCCGGCAACGGCGTTTTAGTCGCGCGCGCAATCTCCGGTAGGGTCAGCGCAAACCAGCCGCGCTTTTCCACGCACGCAAAAAACAATGCGTAAAAATCCTGCGGTTTGCTTTTGGTTTTTTTAGCCGTTGCCATCCTAAACGTCTACCTTTTATAGAACCCCTAATACTTGTTATAGAACCCCTAATACTTGCAGTCATGCCCGCGAAGGCGGGCATCCACGAACTTACTTTATCTTAAGTCTATTAAAAAAATAACTGCTTATTATTAGATTATTTAAGTAAACTCATGGATGCCCGCCTTCGCGGGCATGACGGATAGCTTACTCCGAGAGTTTTTTACCACGCTCGCTTGCTGCCATCAACGCTTTGCGTAACAGCGCTTTTAACGCGTCATTTTGCTGTAATTCGGCCAGTGCTGCCTCGGTCATCCCGCCTTTTACGGCAATATTCTGATGCATGGTGTGAGCAGCTTCAGGCTCCACTTTCCACAATGCCGCACTGCCAATCATGGTTTG
Source organism: Alphaproteobacteria bacterium (assembly GCA_010031785.1). Lineage (GTDB taxonomy): Bacteria > Pseudomonadota > Alphaproteobacteria > UBA9219 > RGZA01 > RGZA01. Next base: position 7,741 of record RGZA01000084.1, on the reverse strand, counting down.
CCGCGCAAGGGTTAGCGCTAACTCTTTTGGCAAGCCCATCTCATGTCCGACCTGCCCCATAATATCGGTGAGCAGATAAAAATAAGCCGGACCACATCCCGATAACGCTGTTGCGGCATCCATCAATGCTTCATCACTGAGCCATGCAATCGTGCCAAGCATGCTGATCAGTTTTTCTGCATGCGACTTGTCATCTGCGGTGACATTCGCATTAGCAACCAGCAGAGTTGCACCTTCTCCCACTTTGGCAGGAAGATTAGGCATCACGCGCACAACGCGCGCAGTACTGCCCAAATTCGCTGCATAGACATTCAGTTTTTTTCCAGCCGCAACGGAAAGAAACAGGCTGTCCTTATAGCCCGCATATTCCTTCAATACATCGCCAAGAATCTGCGGCTTAACCGCAAACACAATCACATCCGGAGTAATGTCTGGGGGCAATGTGTGCGGGTATGCAACATGATGCACGCCCTTTTCCTGCAATCCGCGCAGCGATTGGGCATCAGGCGTTATCACCCAGATAGTTTCAGCCGCGTGTTTGAGCACCCAAGGTTGCAACATTGCAAAACCCATATGCCCACAACCCACAAGAACAAGATTTTTGATCATGATTATTCCATCCGTCATGCCCGCCCAAAAGAATTTTTTCGGCAGGCATCCAGGATCTTACTGCTTCAATCTATAAAAACAAAATGATTGCTTGTTATCAGAGTATTTTAAGTAAACTCGTAGATGCCCGCCTTCGCGGGCATAACGGTTACTTTTTAAGCCCTACCCACGGGATCCAGCATAGCCGCCGTCATCGCCTCTTCAGGATTCTTGCCACCCCAAATCACATATTGGAAGGCTGGGTAGAATCGTTCGCTTTCGGTAATCGCGATTTCGACCATATCCTCAAGCTGTTCAAGCGCCGGGCCGTGCGAGCCACGATACAGGCTGGTATAACGGAAAAGCGGGGTTTTTTCTTCTGCGCACAGGTCAAAATGACCGAACCATAAACGGTTATTAATCAGGCCAACCAATTCATAGGTGGATGGCAGGCGTGGCTCTTGCACCTTCATATCGAACTGACAGGTGAATTGCAGCGCCGAGATATCGCGTTGCCAATGGAAATACAAACGGTAGTTGCACCATGCACCATGCATTTCAACGACCAGCTCATCATCATGGGCGCGTTCAAAATGCCACTGATTGGCGAGCACAATCTCTTCCACCATATCCAATGGATTGGGGTGATGAATCTGTTTTTCCTGCAACTGCATGGACATTAATAATGCGCTCCTGAACCACTTTGATTGAAACGGCGCGACGCGCGACGCATCAAATCGACGCTCAAGGTGACATAAGCTGAATCTGCGCCGCAAGGGATGTGAACAACTATTTTTTACGGTATTCGGCAAGCGTGATTCAATAGACACACTTGCCAGAGTCTCCTGTGACTCTTTTGACTCAGATGCTGGTTCTTTTCGCAAAAGATTCTATTGCGCGAGTACGCATAACTTATTTGGCACGCACTTTGGAAGGCGGCTTCTTTGCTTTATTTCTTAAGGAAGTGTTAACCCCCTTCTTGCCTTCAAGCGCTTCAACGCGCGCGCGAAGTTCTTCCTGAACCTTACGCATCTCTTTTATGATCGCTTGCAGTGATTCCACTTCCGCGCGGCGCGCAAGATTCAATCGGCGCGATAAACGCTCAAGCCGTTCTACGCTCAGCGCTTCAATTTCTTGACGAAGACTGGTTGCAGAAATAAAAACCTGGCTGCCAATTTTTCCTAAACGGCCAAATAAACGCTCTTTCATGTGGTCATCCTTATATAAATATAGTTGTTATTTCCATCATTGAATATTAGCAGAAAGCTATTCCCCTCCCCTTGCGGGAGCAGGGCTATCGCATATGAGCTAAGAGTTTGAAGAGGAAGGCGTTTTGCCATCCTGCCCGTTTGGTTTTTACACGTAAAGAGCCTTTTGATGTATCGGCTCGCAGGATATTGAGTGTGAGGCGGCGTAAAAAAGCAAGGTTGGCCGCACTGTGGTTTTTGCGGTTGCGAGCGAGATCTTCGTCCATCACGACATCAAGTGCCCAGTGTGCACAGTTTTCAACTCCCCAATGTGCGCGAACGATGTGCAGGAGTTGTGTTGGTTTAACACTGCGCGACAGCACAAAAAAACGCGTGGCGGTTTCAGTAATGCCCTCGATTGTACGCATGCTTTCTATTCGTCCAAGCGCGGTCAACCCTTTAAAATCATGTTTGGCTGCAAGCTGTGGCGCGTCAATAACCGTTGCCTGGCGCATCTCGCAGCGGCCATGCCCTTTTTCTTCGGTGCTGGCAGTGGGCATGTCGCGTGTGACGGAAAAAAGATTTTCTGCTTCGGATAACAATCCGATCTGGTTCTTTTTCAAGGCCAAAACATAATCGCCGCCCCGCGATATAATGGCTTCTGCCATCGGGCGCGTGCAATGCAACGCATCCGCTGTAACGATGCTGCCCTTCACGTCAATCAGTTGCAAAAGTTCAATCGCAGCAGCACTTTCATTGCCGTCGATCACTTCGCGGCTGTTTAAAATCATACGCAGTTCACTGCCCCACGCAGTGACCAGCATGGGCGGCGATGTGCGCTTGCCTTTCATAAACGCGCGGCGCAAGGCTTTGCCATCAATCGCAATTATTTTTTCTTGTGACACGTTTTTATTAAATGCCGCCATGAATCGAGCAAATGCTTTGCTCAACGCTTCCGGATCAAGCCGCGCCAAAACATTGCTGAACGTATCGTGAGATGGAATGCCATATGGCAGTTCCAGAATCTCTTGCAGCACATCTTTTTTGGCGTGACCAAAATCTTCCATGTCTGTGCACGTTTTTCCGCCACATAAATGGGATGCCAGCGCAATAAACAAAATCTCCATCAGATCATGCTGCGCGTTCATTGCGCGAGGATCTGGGATAATCGAAAAACACTCTATAAACGCTTCCATCGGCATGTTCCTTTACTGGCTAAGAAACATCCTTTCGAATCCATTACCCCTTAACAAATCATTACCATTCAGCTGTTTTCTATATGCGATTGCCCTGCCTTCGGGAGGGGTTATTCGCGCTTTAGCACGTCATTATAAAGCCATTCGGCCCAGCCAGCGATTTTGTATTTAAGAACAGGCCTTCGCAAAATATTTCTTGATATATAGCTCTAAGAGCTATAGATTTGTGAAGTGAAGCACATCAGGAAAAGAACTACATGCGCATCTTCAAAAGCAAGGCATTTGCCAAATTTGCCCGCAAAGAACGGATCAGCGATGCAAAATTATGTAGGGTTGTAAGGGAGGCGAGTGAAGGAAACATTGACGCGGATTATGGTGGCGGCGTTATTAAACAAAGGATTGCTCGGGAAGGTCAGGGAAAATCGGGTGGTTATCGCCTGATCATTTATTACCGCCAGGGCGACAAGGCATTTTTTGTTTACGGTTTTTCCAAGAGCGAGCGAGAAAATATAGATCGCGATGAAGAAAAAGAATTCAGGCGGCAAGCAAAAATAATTCTTGCCATGAACGACAAGCAGGTTTCAGCACTGCTAAAAAACGGAACCTATCAGGAGATAAGATGTCATGAAAAAAGCTAAAACCTATAAAAGTGATGCCTTTGCGGCAATTCATGAAACAGCACGTGGTTTGTATGATGCCAAGGTGATTGATAAGAAAACCATGCGTAGTTTTGATCGTTCCTGCCTTACCCCCATTCATGCTTTTACTGGCAAGGAAATCCAGAAATTGCGGGAGCGCGAGGAGGTGAGTCAGGATGTTTTTGCGTGCTACTTAAACGTAACGCGCGACTATGTCAGCAAGTGGGAACGTGGAGAGAAAAAACCTGCTGGCCCATCACTGAAACTGCTTTCCCTCGTGCAACGCAAAGGGTTAGAAGCGATAGCGTAAGCAGAAAGCTACTCCCGCTTCAGCACATCATTATAAAGCCATTCCGCCCAGCCCGCGATTTTGTGCGATGCAATAACTGCATCGCGATCATAATGGTTCATCGCCCATTCCATAAAAGGGGTGGGGGTGGCCTTGTTAAAATCGCGGTAGGTTTCAAAAAATTTATCAAGCACCCCGGCTTTGGATTGCTTCACATGCCCGAATTTAAAGGAAAGCTGCTGCAATGCTTTTTCAACCGGCTCCTTTTTTTCAATAAGTAGATACAGCGCGCTCATGATCCCAACGCGGTCTGCGCCTGCCTTGCAATGCATCAGCGCGGGCGTTTTAATCCGTGCAAAGAGTTCTTCCAGCTGCTGTAGAATTTCACGCTTAGGTGGCTGGCGCGAATTCACCGGAAAATTTATCAGCTCAATCCCGTTTTTGCGGCATGCCTGTTCTTCAAGATAATAGGATGCGCAATCACGCTCCCCGCGCAAATTCACAATTGTTTTAATGCCGGCCTTGGCAAGCGCTGCAATCTGCATCGGCGTTGGCTGGCTCGACCGCCATAATCCTTGCGCCACAAGATGCCGATTGGGGTTCAAAAGGCTCACAATCGTATGGTCGATAAACAGGGATTCCAGAACGCCCAGAAAACGCTGTGTTTGCGTTTGCATGGGGCCGCGCGCGGTTTTAAAATCATGGCTCAGCCGCGCAAACCACCGCCTTATGGGATCTTTGCGTTTGGTTACAAATGGTCGGGGCTGGTATTGCATTGTCATTTTTTTAGTAGTGTTATATCTGACATTTTCTATACGTACATCCCGGACAAGAACCATCGCACCTTTCGGTGCATGGTTCGCTGATCCGGGATCCATTTTATTTAAAAGATGGATCCCAGTTCTGCGTATGCAACCTACCTTCGGCAGGCTGCATACTTGACTGGGATGTACGTCTAGGACGATTCAGTTTTCTTTTAATTAGTCTTATATTCAGTTAATCTGAGTAATCATTACTGCCAGTAAAGAAAAGGACTTTTATGCGTTTAGCCCTCGAACCTCACTATTTAAGGCGTTTAGTGGGGATTTTCTGCACCATATTTGCCGTCTATTTTGTGTTTCTTGCCTTTCTGGTGCTGATCCAGCGCCAGCTCATGTATTTCCCGGATAAAACGCGCTTCACGCCTGCGGCTTTCCAGCTCGATCGCTTTACCGAGCTCACTTACGCAGCGGCCGATGGTACAAAGCTCCATGGCTTTTATGCACCCGCCAAAGCACCACGCAAACTAACCCTCGTCTTCTTTCAGGGTAATGCAGGCAATCTTGGAATACGCGCGGAAAAAATCAAACTCTGGCGCGAGCAGGGCTATGGCGTGATGCTTGCAACCTATCGCGGCTTTGAAGGCAATGAAGGCAGCCCAACGGAATCCGGCCTTTATCAAGATGCACGCAGCGCGGTTGAAGCAGTGCAGCGTCGCGGCGTTCGAATTCGCGATATGATCATCTATGGGGAATCTCTGGGCACTGGTTTAGCGGTGGAAACCGCTGCGCAAATGGGAACAGCAGCCCCGCCGGCTGGTGTAATTCTGGAAGTGCCCTATACGTCGATCCCCGAAGTGGGCGCTTATCGCTATCCGTTCGTGCCGATTTTCTGGATGTTGTGGGATCGCTATGACAGCATAAATAAAATCCAGAATATCCACGCACCAATCCTGGTGTTGCAGGCAGGTAAAGACCGCGTGATCCCGCCGATGTTTGCCAAAAAATTATTCGATGCAGCGCCACCACCAAAACAAATCCTCACCAATATCAATGCGGATCATATGGGTATTTATTCATCCCCGGATATTGTGAAGCAGATTTTCGGGTTCATTAATGAAGTTGATAAAGGCATGTTAACAGCGGTGCCAGCGCCTGCTGCTCCACCACCGCCTGCTGTAGCAGCACCTGCGCCAGTTGCTGAACCTGCTGTTCCTTCAACGCCTAAGAAAAAAAGCAGACGATGAGACACACTAACGCCCCTCCCGAAGGGAGAGGAATACCACTGCTCTGCTTCATCTACCGATACAAACACTCGCCCTTACCATCCCCTGTATATCGGAACGACACGCCAAGTGATCCGCCATGCGGCGGGGTGGGGCAGCTTACGCTTTGCAACGCTACCTTGTAATAACCGCCCTGATCAATCACCGTGCCACTGACAGGCTGCCGCAGCTTTCTACAAGCTAAGGCCGGGAACACCATTACGCCTGTAATATCACCGCTAAAGTGTTGCTCGCCGCTGGTCTTTTGTCCCAAGGGAACGGCGGTGCCAAAATTATTCGATGTTCCAATAACCAGATGTTCAAAAACGCAGATTGATGCAACCTGCTGATCGCTGATGCCAAGAATTTGCGCGGTGGTGCTTTTATCAACCGGGCCAAGCGCGCCCGCCTGCACTGATGCGCTGAATACATTGGGGCCTGTACCAGGGGGCATGGGAATATCATCCGTGCCAAGCGTAATCACCTGCACATCACCCGGTTTGCGCGGTGGCACTTGGGATAAATTCTGTATATCGCTAGGGGTTGATGTAATGTTGTTGGCGTGTGGCGTAGAAGGTTGCGCTTGCACAGGTTGTTGCGCAGGTTGTTGTTCTACAGGTTGTTGCTCTACAGGTTGTTGCTCTACAGGTTGTTGAATAGCAGGTTGTTGTAAGGCGGGCTGCTGCGCAGCAGGTGCGCGGGGCTGCGAACGAATACCTAAATCAACGGGATGAAGGGCGGGAGCGCTTGGCTTAATAGCAATATCCTGTGCCTGCGCAATATTTGCGGCACCAAGCAAGATAGCAAATAGAAGGAAATATATACGCATCGCTAAAGCCTCATAAGCTGTGGGTCTGATTCTAGTGATTATTTTGCTGCCTTGAATGCCTAAAAGCAATCAGCGCATAATCTCATATCCGTAACGCTTTCAGTGAATGCCAAATGTCTAAACAAATTATTAAATGGACATCCTCCTTAGTGCTGGCACTAAGCATTCTGCTGATTGCAGGGGGGCTATATGTGGCGGCCGCTGATCTGCGTGCGCAAATCATGGTATCCAAGCAGGAGCTGATTATCATTAATGCAACTAAGCAACGACACGCCTTTACAGTGGATATGGCCATCACAGCCGAGCAGCAGCAAAAAGGCCTGATGTACCGTGAAAACCTGGCCGATGATTACGGCATGCTGTTTGTGAATAATGGCCTGCGCGATGTAACCATGTGGATGAAAAACACCCCATCACCCCTGGATATGCTGTTTATTGCTAATGATGGCAAAATCCTGTGGATTGCCGAAAATACCAAACCCTATGATGAACGGACGATTTCCTCGCATTTTCCTGTTCGCGCGACTCTTGAAATTAAGGGCGGGCAGGTGGCCGCGCGGGGCATAAAACTCGGCGATACCGTATATAGCAGCGTTTTTGGCAATGCCCCGCCTCACTAAAACAACAGTGAAATTTGCTATTGAATAATATAGCTTAAGGGCTTACAAAGCCTTCTTCATCGGGGCGTAGCTCAGCCTGGCTAGAGCGCTAGTTTTGGGTACTAGAGGCCCACGGTTCGAATCCGTGCGCCCCGACCATTTTTAAGCTTCGCTTAAAAAATGCCCTGCGTAGCCTTTGGCGAAGCGGGGCTGTTAAAAAAAGACCATCCTTCTTGTGGTACACACATGTCTCTTCGCGTTCGCATTTTCCAGTCTGCCAAAAGCACCATGCAATCGGGCCGGGCTAAAACGCATGAATGGAGTATCGAGCCAGAGCTTCTCACCGCGCGCACGCCTGAACCGATGATGGGCTGGTCAATCCGTCCGGCGCC
>RGZA01000083.1 GCA_010031785.1 Alphaproteobacteria bacterium | reverse complement strand
GCCGTTATTCGCACCGCCTTAGGCGGTGGTTTAGCTAGGATCAATTAGAGTATCTCTTGTTGCTATATGGATAACTATCTTGCAAGCATCTCCTATCATCATCCTCATCCGCCCGCAGTTGGTTGAAAATATCGGCACAACAGCGCGCGCGATGATGAATTGCTGCTTGGAGCAGCTCCGCATAGCAGAGCCGCGCGATGCATGGCCGCTTAACGCAACGCAGCAGGAACGCATGGATTCAGCATCCGCTGGCGCGCACAGTATTTTGCATAATGCGGGATTGTATCACAGCACGCGCGAAGCAGTGGCAGATCTGAATTGTGTTTATGCGCTGACCGCGCGCAGCCGCGATATGGTCAAGGAAATGCTCTCGCCGCGTGAAGCCGTTACAGAAATTCATACGCGTATTGCGGGGGGCGAAAAAATCGGGCTGATGTTCGGGCCAGAACGCACCGGGCTTATCAATGATGATCTGGTCTGTGCTGAAAAACTGATTAGCATTCCGGCAAATCCAGAATTTTCATCGTTTAATCTGGCACAATCGGTGCTGATTATGGGGTATGAATGGTTTACCTCTGTGCAGTCGCGGTTGGGCGAAGCCCAGAGCAGTCGCACCAAAAATAATAAGACGCGCCCAGCCACGAAAGATGAAGTGTTTCATCTGTTCGATCATCTGGAACGCGAACTGGAAGAAGGCGGATTTTTTACATCGCCCGACATGAAACCCGCCATGACACAGAATTTGCGTAATGCGATTCTGCGCGCTGAGCTGACGGAACAAGAAGTGCGCACATGGCACGGCATGGTCACCGCGCTGGCGCAAGGCCCCAAGAAACCGAGACGATCATGAGCAAAACCATCCTCATCACTGGTGCAGCAAAACGCGTGGGCAGAGCCATGGCACTGCATTATGCCGCGCAAGGCTGGCATGTGGCGGCGCATTATGGTTCGTCACAAAGCGATGCCGATAGCTTACACGCTGAAATCACCAGCGGGGGTGGCAGGGTGAGTTTATTTCAGGCTGATTTTACGCAAGGTGGCGCAGCGCAAAATTTGTTCGATGCAGTTTCAAAAACATGCGGTGCGCCACAGGTGCTGATCAATAATGCTGCGCGGTTTGAGCGCGATGATGGCGGCATTACTGAGCATAGTTTGCACGCACACATGGCGGTCAATGCAACGACGCCGATTATTCTTGCGCAATCGATGCGTAAGGGAATTGTGGTGAATATCCTTGATCGTACGCTTGATTGGTCATGGCCGCATCTGCCCGCTTATGTGCTGAGCAAACGCGCGCTTGAGGAATGGACAGTGCGCAACTGCGCTGCCTTCCAACCGGATGTGTTTGTCTTTGGCCTGCGCCTTGGCCCCACTTTGCGCAACCCGCGCGAGAGTGAGCAGCATTTCAGCCAAGCCATATCGGCGCATAAGGTCACGTTGCTCGATGATATTCTGCGCACCATCGATGCCGCGATTGCGCAGCCCACAACACACCCGGCCTTTACTGACCTTTAAAGGCGCATTATCTAAATGGGCATTATCAACAGGGTTAATGCTTTTTAACGATCCTTTAGCAAATTGTGGTTTGTTTTCTGAATAAAAGCGCTAAATACTCGTTAGATCGTTATTCGGCAGCGATTCCAATATGCTTATATTTTAGGCAAACATGTAAAACAGGTGGTTTTCTTGGCCATAATTGGAAGAAATGAAATCTTATCCCATGAGTTATCCACAGGAATGGTGGATTAAATAGTCATGAGTAACGACGACCCCAACAACCCCAATCGTATTAGCCGCAGCGCGCCTTCTCTCCCCGGCGGGACGGAGGATATTCCTCATGGCGGCTTTGCGCGCGGTGCGGAAGCACTTAAAGAATATCTCAAACAGGTACCGTTTAGCCCGGGCGTGTATCGCATGGTGTCGGCGAATGGCGATGTGCTGTATGTCGGCAAGGCCAAGAGCCTGAAGAAGCGCGTGACGAGCTATACGCAGATCGAGCGGCTCAGCAACCGCATTCAGCGCATGGTGGCCCTCACCCATCATCTGGAAATTGTGGTCACGCACACTGAAGCCGAAGCGCTGCTGCTCGAAGCAAATTTTATCCGCCATTACCAGCCGCCGTTTAACGTGCTGCTGCGCGATGATAAAAGTTATCCCTATATCCTGATCACCAAGGATCATGATTTTCCGCAACTGGTGAAATATCGTGGCAGCAAGGACCGCGATGGGTGGTATTTCGGCCCGTTTGCGTCAAGTGATGCGGTGAATGAAACCATGGGCGTTTTGATGCGCGGTTTTATGATCCGCAATTGCAGCGACAGTTTTTTTGCAGCGCGCAAACGCCCCTGCCTGCAATATCATATCAAGCGCTGCACCGCGCCATGCGTTGCCAAGGTGAGTAAGGACGATTATGCGCGGCAAGTGCAGGAAGCGCGCGAATTCCTGCTCGGCAAAAATGATGCGTTGCTGGAGCATCTGCAACAGGATATGCAACGCGCGAGTGCCCAGATGGATTTTGAGGAAGCTGCGCATCTGCGCGACCGCATTCGCACCCTTGCCACCATTCAGGCGAAACAAAACATCAATTTGCACGGCGTGGGCGATGTTGATGTGGTGGCGATTGCGCGCGAGGCTGGCCATATCTGCATCCAGATTTTCTTTATTCGTAATGATCGCAATTACGGCAACCGCGCTTTCTTCCCGCAAGCCGATGCGGCATTGAGCAACGCAGAAATCCTCAGCACGTTTTTAGCGCAGTTTTATTCGGATAAACCAGCGCCCAAGCAGCTTTTTATTAGTGAAATAGCCGAGGATATGGATGTGCTGTGCGATGCGCTTAAAACCAGCATTCTTATTCCCAAGCTTGGAGCAAAAAAAGGCTTGCTCGATATGGCAACACAAAATGCGCGCGAAGCATTGGCGCGGCGGCTTGCGGATCGCAAGAGTCAGAATGCGTTGCTTGAAGGTGTTGCGGCCTGTTTTGGATTGCCCGAACCAGCACAACGTATCGAGGTTTATGATAACAGCCATACATCAGGCACCCATGCGGTCGGCGCGATGATTGTTGCAGGCGTTGAAGGCTTTATCAAAAAAGCCTATCGAAAATTTAATATCAAAGATGCCCAGCTGGCGAAGGGTGATGATTACGGCATGATGCGCGAGATGCTGCGCCGGCGCTTTACGCGCTTGAATGAAGAAGCGGATGAGGGTAATAAGCCCGATCTTGTGCTGATTGATGGCGGCATGGGGCAATTAAATGCTGCGCTAGAAACGCTCGCAGAATTGGGGCTTTCTGACATTCCAGTCGTGGGCATTGCCAAAGGCCCAGACCGTAATGCAGGGCGCGAGCGGTTTTTTATGCAAGGGCGTGCAGATTTTCAACTCGAAGCACGGGACCCGGTTCTCTATTTCCTGCAACGCCTGCGCGATGAATCACATCGCTTTGTCATTGGCAGCCACCGTGCGCGGCGCGTGAAGGCGATCAGTAATTCTCCCCTGGATGGTATTAGTGGCATTGGCCCAACGCGCAAGAAAAAATTACTGCTGCATTTTGGTTCAGCGCAAGGCGTTGCCAAAGCAGGCCTGCCCGATCTAATGCGTGTGCCGGGCATTAATGCCGAGCTTGCCAAACTTATTTATGATTATTTTCATAGCGGGTAAATAGGCAGCAATTCGATACAATTTTATTTATTCATCAAAAATTTACCATACCTATTAGGCATGATTTAAAATGCTGCTGTTATCGTCTTCAGGATATTCTTGGAGATATAAATGGCCGACCCAAAAAAACCTGCTTATCTTTCATATGCGGATAATCCTGAGCAGGCTGCGGCTACTGTTCAGCGCATGTTAGATAGTCCCTATAGTGGATTTAGCATTCAAAAAGATGGCTATCATTTTCAATACAAAGCACCAACAAAGCATGGAAAAACAGAAATTGTTATGCCACTCGATAGAATGGAATCTTACCTTCAGCACAGTGGAAAATATCCCGATCCCCATATGCAGATGGCATTTGAACAACATCAAATCAATGAACTTGAAAAAGATACAACAGCCCAAGGATACGGAAAAGCTAGAGCAGCCCACGAAAAATGTGCAAACAAGCATAAATTGCTAAATGAGGCAGCTCAGAAAATTTTTGAGAAAGAGGATAAATCAATGCACGAGAATGCAGCAAGAGCAAAACACTTTCATGAATTAGAAAGGGAGGCCAAAAAAGCAGGTAATCTTAAGGCGCCCACCCCCTAACCCCGCTCCGCCCGCGCATAAAACATGCGATAGAGCGGCAAGGCAATGATCCAGATAATTTCGGCAATCACCATTAATACTGTAACCTGCGGCGGGAAATAAAGCACCGCAAGCACAATCGTCAGAGCGGTGTTATTGGCCCCTGAACATACCGCCATGGCGTTTTGAATATCGCGCGGCTGGCGATGGCCAAGCATCCAGCCAAACACCAAATAATTCAGTGCGAAGATGAAGGTGATCCAGACAAACCCTTCCACAAGCAATGACGGGTTTTCAAAAATGTGATGCTTGATCTGCGCAACGATTACTACGATGGATATGGTTATAAGAATAACGGACCATGCAGCCGCAACAGGCTTGATCTTTTGCACCGTCATGGGCGCCATGCGGTTCAGTGCGAAACACGCAAGCAACGGCACAATAATCATCCAGCACAAGCGCAGCAAGAGTGACATGGCATCAATCGTCACTGCTTTTCCTGCAAGTGTACTGAGCAATAACGGCGCGCTGATAATGAAAAGCAGATGCGATGCCAGCGTGACCAGCAGGCTGAATGCAACATTCCCACGCAACATGCCCGTAAGCGCCGCTGAAACAACGCCGCTAGGCGCAAGAATGATGAGCAATGCCGCAACGCTCATCATATCACTGACAAAAAAACCGGAGAGATAAAATACAGCGACCGGAATAACCAGATAACGCAGGATGATAAACCATAGCGCAGTTGCTGGCTTTACCGCGCGCATATGATCAAGCGATAAACGCGTGCAGCCCAGAAAAATGGTAAAGGCAAGCAGGACGGAAACCGTATCTTGTGGCAAATGCTCCACCCATGGCATAACAAAGCCAAGCGCCATAGCGATGAGGAAAATCGGGTTTGCTTTTGATTCAATGAAGTGAAGAATGCCCGACAAAACGCACCTGATGTCCCTAAATACTATTATTTCAAGCAATTATCTTTACAGCTTTATAGATTATTTACCATGAAAATTAGCCATATGTTAGAGGCTGATGGTTACAATTCTGATTGATCTGAACGGGGCCGGATAACGCGATGCGTGATCATGGCTTTTTATCAAAACTGTCAAAACGCGATAGCGCTTACTTGTATTATAAAGTGAGAGGCGATGCTGTTATTCTTACGCTTGAAGAACCAATTACGATTGAACACAGCCCACGCACTGTCAGCCAGGCAATCCCTAAAAAAGGCACCAGGATAGACCCAAACAAAGCAGTGAAAGTGCGCAAGAAGCTGGATACGGTAAGCCATTTGAGCGAACAAATGCTGGATCACGTCCGGCAAAAAAAACTGGTAGACCCGATTATATGTAAGGCTATCGCTGCAGCTGCAAAAATGGGAAATCCAGATGCGCAAAATACAATGAATGCGATTAAGAAACTAAATGAAGCCACTACTAAAAAATCAGATGCTGTGGCTACGGAACTATTAAAGCTTGCTGCCAAAAAAGCGCCAGAGCATCATAAAGCAAAGATATCACTTACGATCCCGCTATAGGTCGCAAGGTTGGAAACGCAATTACTTCGCGGATGGTTTGGCTATCCGTCATTAGCATCACAAGACGATCAATACCAATGCCAAGGCCACCCATGGGCGGCATGCCAAACGCCATTGCTTTGAGGAATTCTTCATCGATCGGATGCGCTTCGGCATTGCCGGTATCGCGCTGCGCGGATTGATGCTCGAAGTTTTTGCGTTGCTCGCGCGGATCGTTAAGCTCGGAAAATGCATTGGCGATTTCCCAGCCATTGACATAGGTTTCAAAGCGCTGCGCAACATTAGGCTTATCGGGATAGGCTTTGGCGAGTGGTGAAATTTCCTTGGGCAGATCCATCACATGCACAGGCTGCACGAGCTTACCTTCCACCTTTTCACCAAAGACTGCTTCAACAACCTGGCCCCAGTTGGATTTTGGATCGGTGGGTACTTTTAATTTGGTTGCTTGCTCGCGGGCGGCTTCCACGGTTGGGAAGGCATGGAAATCAATACCGGTATGTTCCTTGATCAGATCAAAGATCGATGCACGGCGGAATGGCGGCGTGAAATCAAGTTCAATACCGTTGAACATGCATGTGGTGGAGCCATGCACAAGGCGGCATGCGGTTGCCATCAGTGTTTCCGTCAGTGTCATCATTTCTTCAAAATCAACATAGGCCTGATAAATTTCAACCGAGGTGAATTCCGGATTATGCCGTGGGCTGATACCTTCATTGCGGAAAATACGGCCGATTTCATAGACTTTTTCAGACAGGCCACCAATGACGAGGCGCTTTAAATGCAGCTCAGTCGCAATGCGCAGATACAGTGGAATATCAAGCGCATTATGATGCGTATTAAATGGCTTGGCGAGCGCACCACCGGCAACATTGTGCAAAATCGGCGTTTCGACTTCAAGAAAACCGGCATCATCAAGGCTGCGGCGCAGCGCTGAAATAATGCGGAAGCGATTGCGCAAGGTTTCGCGGGTTTTTTCGGTTGCCACCAAATCCTGCTCGCGGTGGCGGTAACGAAATTCGGTATCCTTAAGGCCGTGATATTTTTCTGGTGGCGGTTCCATCGCTTTTGCCAGCACGGTGAGCTTGGTTGCATCAATCGTCAATTCACCGCGCGGGGTGCGGCGGACAATCCCCTCCACACCCAAAATATCGCCAAGATCAAGCAGCTTGAGAAGTTTTAGAATTGTTTCCGGTGCTTCTTTTAAATTATGAAACACCTGAATGCGGCCGGTTTCATCGAGCATATCGATAAACATGCCATTGTTGCGGATCGCCATGGCGCGGCCAGCGATGCTTACCGCCACATCGGTTTTTTCACCCGCAGGTAATGTTTCAAACTGTTTTTTGAGATCAGCAGAATTATGTTTTTTATCAAAGCGCGTGACATGAAACGGATTGCCGTATTCTTTGGTCAGCTCGGCAAGTTTTAAGGCGCGCTGTGCGGCATGATCATTATCGGCAGGAGGAGTAGGTTCAGAAGTTTTTATTTGAGACATTTGGTAATCCAGTTGTAATTTTAAGCGATACACTATCTACCTAATCCTCTCCCCTTGAGGGAGAGGATAGAAAATCTTGCGCTTAGCGGTTCAGCTAAGTGCTAGATTTTCTTGGAGAGGGGTTACGCTTTATTCTCATAATATAAGAACAACCCCTCACCAGCAAAATCTAAGACTTAAGCAAGCTTAAGCCTAAGATTTTGCAACCTCTCCCTCAAGGGGAGAGGTTTAAGAGAGAGGGCATCCTGATTATTAGAAACTAGTGTTTTGCAGTTGCGTTAGGATCAGCAGCAGGCGCTTCGCTCTTTGCTTTTTCCATTTCTTTCATGGCTTTGCGTTGCACACGATCCTTGTGCGCTTGCTGGCGAATTCGTGCCATCAGGATGGAGCGTTCTTCTTTATCAAGCTTATTGATGTTAGCAAGAATGCCTTTGATGTTTTCCTGTTGTGCTGTTTTCAAACGGTCATAGCGCTCACCCAAACGGTTTTCCGCTTTTTTACGCATTTCTTCACGTTGCTCTGGTGTCATTTTTTTCCAGCGGTCGCGCATCTTGCCAGTTTGTTTTTCTTCTGGCTTGGCAGTTTCAGTTTTTGCATGTTCAGCTTTGGGTGTTTCTGCATGTGGCGCTTCAACCTTGGGAGCATCAACCTTTGGTGCTTCAGGGGCTGGTGTGATGGGCGCAGCAACAGGTGGCGTAGCTGGGGCTGCATGCGCAGGTTCTGCAACGGGCGGTGCCGCATGCGTTTCTGCAAAGGCTGGCGCTGCAAGCAATGCCATTGTTATTACAAATGTTTGGGAAAGAAATTTCAGGGAAGCGATGCGCACCATTAGGAACCTCATAGATGGATAGGGAGGAAATGAAAGACAGCGCAATCATACCGGGGCAAACCAGGGCGTGTCATCAATTATAACGTGGAGCATTGTTAAAAAAAGAAGCCGAGATGCTAGGAAGCAAGCGCAGCGGTAGTAATACCTACCGCAAGCGAAGCTGACAACGCAGGTCGGCTTCTTTTTTTAACAATGCTCCACGTTATAATTGATGACACGCCCTAACCCTGTCTATTCGCAACTATAACTTCTTTTTCAGTAAGAATGACGTCCATTTTCTCATCATAAGTACCCAGCGGCACCGCCTCTACTTCCTGCACGGCATAGGCAATGCCCACGGCAATAATGTGCTTTTGCTTACGCAGGCTTTGCAGAGTGGCGTCATAGTAGCCACCGCCATAACCCAGGCGCCCGCCTTTTCGATCAAAGGCCAGCATCGGGCACAGCAATAGGTCTGGAATACAGACAGGCTGTGTTTCCTGCGGAATACCAATGTCCCATACATTAGGAATTAACGTATCGCCTATTTTGTAGGCACGGAATAAGAGCGGCGTCGCTTTTTGCAAGGTGATAGGAAGACATAAGCTATGCCCCTTTTGCGCTAGCGCCTGCATAAGCAGCATGGGGTTCAGTTCATTCTTGATTGGCGATGTTCCTGCAATCACCAAAGCAGGATCAAGCGGCGGGAAATGGCTGAAAAAATGGTCGCGCACCAGCGCGGGGGCCTCGGGCGCTTGCCGTCCTGCATGCGTGCGCAGCGAGATATGGATTTGTTCGCGAAGTTTTTTCTTAAGTGCTGCGAGGTCAGACATTAGGAGTAGTGAGTAGTGAGTAGTGAGGAATGAGTAGTGAGAAAAAATAGCGCGATAACTTTCATTACTCACTACTAATTACTCATTACTAATAAAAGTGGAAGTAGCCACGAACAGTCGTTGGTACAGTGTATCCCTCAGGGCCTGTTTTTTACAGGTGGGAACCATATAACAAGACCACGGCCTTGCCAGAGACAGTCCCCTAGAGGTTTTACTTATGGGCTCTGGGGATGATTGACCTTATCGAGCTGCATAGCTACTTCCGCTGTTAGTATATCATTAAACAGTGTGAAAAATAGAAGATTTTCCTTCATTCTTTTTTCATAAATAGTGGCTTTTTGATGAATTAGGCAGTTTTTAAGCACACTCTTATATGCTTCAGAAATTATTAAAAACGAGGGGAAGATCAGATGGGATTAGACGTAGAAATAATTGTTTCAGATAAAACTTCTGCAGATGGCTTATATAAAGGAGCTGTATCAAAAGAGAAATCAAATAATCAAATACCAAAAATTTATCTGCAGTTAGTAAAACCCATTCAGGAAAAAGATCCTACAACAGGAAAAATCTCTGTGATTACAGAGCATGCATTCACTGTACCTCAGCTTCAAGAAAGAATGAAAATGTTAGAGCAAAAAAAGCTTGCAACTGATTTAGAAAAGGCTGCTATGAAAGCATTCCCCCCAATTGCAGCCT
>RGZA01000082.1 GCA_010031785.1 Alphaproteobacteria bacterium | reverse complement strand
TTATAGCACTGCAAATGGCGATAAATTAGAAACGCCTAATTCCGCAGGCTATGCTTTTGATATTACCACTCCTGCAGATGCAGCAACTTTAATTGTCGCAGGTACACAAATAAGAAAAACAGCTCCGGACATTTATCATGCACTCAGATTTCTTACAGCAAGCCCTGTAGGATACTCAGTAGGAGAAATAAGCGCAGATGAAGCTTTTGTTGCCACCACAAGGTCAGGAGGCACAGTAGCGGATGCTACGAACTCTGCTGTTGATGCTGCTGTCAGCGGCTGGAAAGCCTATACAAAAGAAAATCCGATAAGATCAAACCCAACAGTTACAGTGCCAAAGAAGAAACCCACACCCGTGCCAAAATAGCTATATTTTTACGCAAGCTGTGGCGATGGCATTGCTCTTGGTGCCGCACTTGGCCTTTTTGGTTTATCATTTACGGTAGTTATTAGTGAGGTCTTATCTGCACCAGGTTTTATAACTGCAGTATCTGCCGTATGCGATTCAGATGGGTTTACTGTTATTGGGGCAGTATTCAATGCCTTCTTACCAAAACTATCAATATCAGGGGATGATTGAACTGCAACGGCTGTATCAGTTGATGCTGGGGTAGCGCTTGCTGAATCTGGGGAAGAAGTTTGTGTGGTATCAGGTGCCTTCAACGATTTTTTACCGAAATTATCAATATCAGGTGCAGGTTGAACGGCAGCAACCTTGTTTGCTTCTGGCTTAATGGTTGTACTTACTACGTCTGACTTAGAAGTCTGTACTGTATTAGATGTCTTCAACGATTTTTTACCAAAACCACCAATATCTGGCGCTCGTTGGGAGGCAGAAGCAGCAACAGACGGCGTAGAAGATGTAGCAGAATTAGCTGGTGCAGATTTGCTTTTCTGGTTTATTGCCGTATTTGGCTGATCAAAATGGTCTGCATCAAGATTCGCCTGATCTATAGAAGCCTTTATTGTTCGCTCTGCAGCAGGTGCAACATTAGGATCATTCTCTCTTTCACCTTTTTGTTTTGCCTTGCGCTTTATTTCTTCTACGCCTCTATCATGAAGCTCTCTTCGTCTTTCGCTCTCTTTATGATCGCCGCGCGCCTCCGCTGCACGCGCTTCTCGTAAATGATCTGTCGTTGTCACGATATCATTGGTCAACTCTCTACCAATGGTCGCTACGTCTGGTGCATGTTCTCTGAGAGAAAGATGAAGCCTGTTTTCCGTGTCATGTGCAACTTCTCTTGTGCGATCGACGAGATCTCTACCAACAAGGCCTTCTTTTCTGGCAACAATGCTTGCCACATCAGACGCAACTTGAATATTGCCTGCATGATAACTTGATTCCAAAACTTTCTGATAAAATGTCTGATCAAAAACAACTCTTCCATTGGCGTTTAGTGCAATAGAAACTTCAGAAAATCCATTACCTGTATTAAAGATTACAATCGGGCTTCCTGAGCTACCTGAATAATTACTGTTTGCAACACCTGTATTTCCGTTGCTATTTGCTGAAGATACGCCGCCACTAGCCATTTCTTTTTTATAACGCGCGGCAAGCTCAATCAGTGCAGCAATACCGCCATGTACTGACCCAT
The DNA here is from genome assembly GCA_010031785.1 of Alphaproteobacteria bacterium. Classification (GTDB taxonomy): domain Bacteria; phylum Pseudomonadota; class Alphaproteobacteria; order UBA9219; family RGZA01; genus RGZA01. The sequence goes on along the minus strand of RGZA01000082.1, from coordinate 8,006 downwards.
AGCGCCCGATTAAGATACGATAGGTTGCTTCATCAATGCCTGCATCTTGCAATTGCTGTTTAAATGTTTCTTTTACCTCGGGTCTTAATGCAGCAGTTTTAGTAACAACCGCATTTATAATATCTTGTGAACTTGATATATTACGACCTTGGGCAGCAGAACGAACGTTATCAATTTCAGAAGATGATAACTCTTTGGCACCTTTGCTACGCAATAGGTCATTGACTACACCGATGTGAAATTGGATAAGACGTTCTTTTTCTTCAGCAGATGGTGGAGGCGCAGCAATCATCGCGCCATAATTAATTGGCTGTCGAGTACGCGATGGTGATGATGACAACTGAACAATCATAAAAAAATCTGCCTAAAAAATTGCTCTAAAAAATCAGTTCAAAAACACACATACAATTCCGCGCACATAGCTCTTGCGGGAGATATGCGAGTATCATGCTGCAGATGCGTATGGAATTTCTTAATTTTGCAGGTAATTTTATCAAAAATGGCGGTTTTATTGAGATATGGTTAGCGCGAATTAATCATTAACAATATTATTATAACAATATTATTATTGTCAGAGCCGCTCCCCAAACGCGTCATTGCGAGCCCCTTTAGGCACGGCAATCCATGTTTCTTGTTTTAGTCTAGAGATTTTCTCCTTCGTCGTCCAAGGAGGCCTATGGAGGCATCCCCGCCCCTAACCCTGCCGAAGGGAGGGGAATATCATTGTGCTGTTTCATTGACGAGCTTTTCAAGCTGTGCAGCCACCAATAAAAGCTCACCATCCCGACTCTATTTATGAGTCTTCTGGGCAACACTCTGCGCATGAAACAGCGCGCGGCGCGGCGCTTCGGCTGAATCAGCGATAAAAATATGGTAAAGAAAGTATGAATCCTCTCGGATACTCTTATCTAAGTTGTGGAGCGATTTTCTACTTATCAGGTTTGCTACTTATTAGGTTTGTATGACTGCACCGGCCAAACCATCACCCTATCGAAGTGATATAACCCAAGGAGAACTGGATGGGTTTTTTGCTGCGTGTGAAGGTTCAGGCGGGCTGACGGTCTATGCGCCAACGACATCGCCTTGGCGCTGGGTCATTTGTGCGGGCATGCGCAATTTTCAGGCAACGCTGGTATCGCCGGAAAGCATGTTTGAAAGTGCAGCGATCCCCGTTGTTACATCGCACATCAATTCACGCATTGAAGAAAAACCAAAAAAACGTAAAAGTTTTGAGCAGAGCAAGCTTGTGCAATGGCTGTTACGCGCAGCGCAGCAGACGACAGCCGTTGCGCCAGCTGCGCATTATAACAAACTTGCGGATGAAGCGGATATCGAAGCTTTTATAAAGCTTGTGCATATGGAGCGGCAGGAATGGGATTTGTTAAACGCCATCCCTTCCCTTTCTGCTGCGGAAATACGCTATTTCGAGCAATCGCATAATGCAGCCCTGTCGGATATTGAGAGCGCGTTTTTACCCGCCAAGCTCGATTTACCAGCACCGCTTGCCAGTTTTTATATCCGGTATCTCACACAGGCGCGCCGCGATGTTGAAGCATCGATCACGATTGCGCAAGCAACCCACAGCACGCGCCTGCCGCGCCTGATGGCAGATGCCTTGGCCGTTGGCGCATTTGAAGGCGCAAAGCATGAAATGGTGCGCCATGAAAATAACGACTATGCCGCGCGCGCATTGCAGGACACATCCGTTTTTATTGATGCGGCCTTGCGCATTGCATCAAAAAAGCTGAGCCTGCCGATTGATCATGACAGCCATTTGCTGCGCCTGAATGTGCATGAGATGAGCCAGATTGCTGCGGAGATTGTGGATCAGCACCGGCTGCATCCTTTTGCATTTTTGCTCAAAGCCAAGCAGTTGCTGATTGGCCGCGCGGATGTATGCCGCTTCCCAACATTGCAGCGCTTTGCTACAGCCGTGCAGGAGCGCGATCTGAATATTGAGGATGCATGGGTGCAGCGCATTGCGCTGGCTTATGAGCGGCTGTTTGAAGGCAAGGCAATGGCTATTCCTGATATGCCAAGCGCGCCAGGTGAAGGCGAAATTTTGCGTTTCACCAAGAAAGCTTAGTTGCTATAATAACGCACATTATGGATTGAATTTAAGAACCGCGCTCTCCACTTATCCTCTCCCCTTGAGGGAGAGGTTGCAAGAACTTATGACTTAGCTTGCTAAGTCTTAGTTCTTGCTGGTGAGGGGTTGTTCTATATTATCAGAGTAAAGCGTAACCCCTCACCAAGAAAATCTAAGCACTTAGCTAAAGCTAAGCGCAAGATTTTCTATCCTCTCCCTCAAGGGGAGAGGATAAGTAAGAAGTGTATTTCTGTTATTTTAGACTCATACCCCCGTTTATCTTAGGGCGTGTCCTCAATTATAACGTGGAGCATTGTTTAAATATAAAGCCGATATGCTAGGATGCGAGCGAAGCTGTAGTGCATCTACAGCGAGCGAAGATGACAACGCAGATCGGCTTTATATTTAAACCCTAAAGGGCGCGGCAGAAAACCGTCCCGACGTCTTCAGAAAACTTGGCCGTAGCCCCGCTACGACCTGCGTTTTCTTCATAGTCGGGTCCGATTTCCTGCTACGCGCAATGCCCACGCTATAATTGAGGACACGCCCTATGCAAACCATTGATCTTTCATCCTTAGAAAAAGAAGTATCCTATAACAGTGACGGGCTCGTTCCCGTGATTGCGCAGGATGCCAAAAGCAAAGCCGTGTTGATGATGGCATGGATGAATAAGGAAGCACTGGGCATCACCCTTCGCACGCGTGATGTAACCTATTACTCCCGTTCGCGGCAGAAACTGTGGCGCAAGGGCGAAACATCGGGCCATACGCAAACGCTTGTGGATGCGCAGATCGATTGCGATGGCGACACACTGTTATTGCTGGTGGAACAAATTGGCGGGGCGTGTCATACTGGCGCGCCTAACTGTTTCTTTCGGCAGATTAAGCTTTGAATTAACATCCTATAAATTCTTTGCTGCTAGAAAATGCGCTTCATCTCACTAAGGACGCAACGTATGCAGCAATCATCTGATCAACCTCTTCACGAAGCCCCTTTACATGAAGCATGGGCTCTGGCCGGTTTAATGCGCGCACAATATGGTGCAAAAGCATTGCCAAAAGCGTTGAGCGAAGCGGAAAAAGACGATGAAGAAACCGCACATATCTGGCGCGCAGTTGTAGAGTGCCTTGCACCACGTCATCGTCGTTAAATTAGCGTCGTTAAATTAGCGTCGTTAAATTAGCGTCGTTAAATTAGCGTCGTTAAATTAGCGTCGTTAAATTAGCGTCGTTAAATTAGCTTCAGGTGGTAGCCACACCCCTTTTAATTCAAACTCATTGCAAATAACCATCGCCCCAGGTTTCAGCTCCTTGCGGAGCTTTTCACCAAGCAGTTCCGTTAATCGACCATTTAAAAAAATCACTACAGCATCGGCGCTTGAGCAATCATGCGTAAAGAAATCTTTGCGCAGGTAAGCAAGATTATGAAGCCCCATCAGCTTTTTTAAAAAGCATGATAAATGATAGGCTATAGTGGCTGTCTCAATACCCAGCACCTGCGCATGCGGCATTGCCTTGGCAAGTCTGCGTGTCATCTCCCCATTGCCTGAGCCGCAATCAATAATGTGGTAGTCGGTTTTATTTTTTTCCTCATAATCTTTTTTCAGTGTCTGCACAATTTTTTTGATTTCAAAAAAGCCCGTCGCCATGGTTGGCACCTGCGCGCGCTTGAAGGTGAATTCATAAAAAATCTGCAGCATGAAAAAGGATAGAATGCCGAGCAGAATACCTTTCTCGAGCGTAACATTCGCAGAGAGTTCCATCACCATGAAGGCAACATAGATAATAAAGAACGCAAGGATCAGTAGGTCGCTGCGGCGGTAGCCTGCATCTTTCATGCGGCTCAAGGTATGGCGGATCGATTTCATCATTCATCTTTATTAACCATTTTTGATTAAGATTTAATGATGTTTTCTAAATAATGAATCAGCCGTGATGCCTCTGGATAATAACACAACCCTTGATGATCTCCGCCGCCGCATTACCCAGTTGACGCTGGCTGATGAGGAAAGCTGCATTCGTGCGCTTACACCGCTGAGCCGCCTGAGCCTTCACGATGAACGTGCGGTGAGCGCAAAGGCAAAAACATGGCTTGTGGAATTGCGCGATGCTGCACAAAAAGCCGAACCGATTGAAAAACTTATTCACCGTTTTCGCCTGACCGATAAAGAAGGCGTGGCGTTAATGGGACTTGCCGAAGCGCTGCCGCGCATTCCTGATGATCCGACCGCTGATGCATTGATTGCCGATAAACTGGCGCAAGGGAATTGGCGCGATTATCTTGAGCATTACCCGGATATGATTTCCAAAATGGCGTGGCTTGGCTTGTCGCTTGGCAAGGATGTGAGCAGCAGTAATCCGCTCAGCTCATGGGTGAATAAAATTAGTCATCATGGCTTACGGCAAGCGGTACGCATTGGTATGCGCAAGCTGGGTGAGCATTTTGTGCTAGGCACAACGATTGAACAGGCCCTTAAAAACAGCGATAAAAGCAAGCATGCGCTGCAGCGTTATTCCTTTGATATGCTGGGCGAAGCAGCCCATACCAGCGAAGATGCAACGCGCTATTTCAATGCCTACAAGCATGCGCTGGAGACCCTTGCAGGGTATAACGCGCTACATAAAACCAGCGGGCTGCATGGGCCATCCATTTCCGTAAAACTTTCTGCGCTGCATCCGCGTTATGAATGGGCGCAGCATGAACGTGTGCTCACGGAACTCACGCCACGTTTGCTGGACCTCATCGAAATTGCTGCGCATCATAATATCGGCCTGACGATTGATGCCGAAGAAGTAGAACGTTTGGAATTATCCCTTGCGATTATCGAGCAGGTGTTTAATAGCGGCTTGTTGAAAAACTATAATGGTTTTGGGTGCGCGGTGCAGGCCTATCAAAAACGTGCGCCTGCGGTTCTGGATTGGCTTTATGCGCATACGCAATTGCATGATATCCGCATTACGGTGCGGCTTGTAAAAGGCGCTTATTGGGATACAGAAATCAAGCGCGCGCAGGAACGCGGGCTTAGCAATTATCCTGTCTATACACGAAAAGAGGCCACGGATATTGCATATCTTGCATGTGCCAAAAAATTACTTGGCTGGCGGGATCATATCTATCCGCAATTTGGTACGCATAATTTGCGCAGCGTTTTATCCATCCGCGCACTTGCTGGCGATGACAAGGATTATGAATTACAACGCCTGTATAACATGGGCGATGATCTGCATAAAAAAATGCTGGATGAAGGTGTACCGAGCTGTGTGTATGCGCCAGTGGGTGAGCACAAAGATTTATTAGGCTACCTGATCCGCCGATTATTGGAAAATAGCGCAAATTCTTCCTTTATCAATTTGCTGCATCATCCGGAAATGGATGTGCATGGCTTGACCGCCGACCCGTTGCAAATATGGGAAGATGAAGCTGTAAAACCGCACAGCGCCATTCCCCTGCCCTTGCATATTTATGGGGCCGAGCGCACAAATTCGACAGGCGTGAATTTGTATGACAGCACGATTACAGCGAAGATTACCGCGCAGTTGAAAGCCGCACATCATCAATCATGGCAGGCCTTTCCGATCATTGATGGTAGAAAAATAAGGGATAATACGCCGCGCGAACTTACCAGCCCTGCCAATGCCTATCACAAAATTGGTGAGTGCGTAGATGCCATTCCATCGCACATTCAGCAGGCGATGGAACAGCTTGATGCGGCCTTCCCTGCCTGGTCGGAAAAATCTGTGCAGGAGCGCTGCATTCCGATTGAACGGCTTGGACACAAACTGGAAGAAGTGCGTGATGAGTTGATTGTACTGCTCTGTTATGAAGGGGGTAAAACCATTGCCGATGCAATTGGTGAAATTCGCGAGACAGTGGATTATTGCCGTTATTACGCTGCGCGCGCGCGGGAGTTGTTTGCAGCGCCCAAAGCACTTAAAGGCATTAGCGGTGAAAGCAACGAATTGCAGTTGCACGGGCGCGGCGTGTTTGTATGCATTGCGCCATGGAACTTTCCACTTGCGATTTTTGTAGGGCAGATTATTGGCGCCTTATTGGCAGGCAATACGGTTGCTGCAAAACCGGCGGAGCAAACGCCGTTGATTGCTACGAAATTTATTGAACTGATGCTTGAATGCGGCGTGCCTGGGAATGTGATTGCACTGCTGCCCGGCTATGCTGATGTGGGTGTGCAGCTTGTTAATCATCCGCTGGTAGCAGGTGTTGCTTTTACAGGCTCCACCACCACCGCGCGCGCAATCAACCGCGCACTGGCGGATAAGGATGCGCCAATTGTGCCCTTCATTGCCGAAACGGGCGGCATTAATGCGCTGGTGGTCGATAGCTCCGCTCTGCCGGAACAGGTTGTGGATGATGTGGTGCTGAGTGCATTTCGTTCAGCTGGTCAGCGATGTTCTGCCGCGCGATTGCTGGTTGTGCAAGACAGCATTGCCGATGATGTGATTACGATGCTCAAAGGCGCACTGCTGGAAATACGCGTGGATGATCCCATTCATTTATATGCCGATGTTGGCCCAGTGATTGACCAGCATGCCAAAGAAATGCTGCAAGCGCATGAACGCTTTTTAAAAGGCAATGCGACGTTGATTGGCACTGCGCGCCACACCGAGATGATGAATATGGGGCATTATGTATTGCCACAAGCGTGGGAAATTCCGAGTATCGCTGCGCTTGATAAGGAAGTATTTGGCCCGATATTGCATGTGGTGCGTTTTAAAACCGGGCAACTGGTTGAGACATTTCAGGCGATCAATAAGCTCGGCTATGGCTTGACCGGCGGCATTCACAGCCGCATTGATAGTGTGATTGAATTAGCCAAAAAACATATGCGCGTTGGGAATTTATACATCAATCGCAGCATCATTGGCGCAGTTGTGGGCAGCCAGCCTTTTGGCGGCGATGCGCTCTCAGGCACAGGCCCCAAGGCTGGCGGGCCAAATTATCTGCTGCGTTTTGCGTCTGAGCGCAGCATCACGCAGAACCTGACGGCTGCGGGCGGTGATGTGGGGCTGTTGCGGCTGTAGTAACAAACTTGACAGTACTAAACATTTTATTTAGTATTAAACGCTATGATGGATGCCAAGCGCTTTAAAAACAAAAAGACTGAAAACCTTTTTCTTGGCATTGCTGTAAAAGGGCTTCCTGCCGATGTTGCGCGGCGGGCAAAAAACAAGCTAACGCTTGTGTTTGCCGCATCCATGATTGATAGCCTGCGCTATCCACCGGGCAATCATCTGGAAGCCCTAAAAGGGAACCGGAAAGGGCAATGGAGTATTCGGGTTAATAACCAGTGGCGGATTTGCTTTGAATGGCACAACGGACAAGCAATTGAGATTGAAATAGTCGATTATCATTAGGAGAGTAGTATGAAAAACCGTAGAATGAACCCAGCGCATCCTGGGAAAATTCTGAAACAAGAATTTATGGAGCCTTTGCGTATAAGCAATTATCGCCTTGCGCAAGCTTCCGGGCTTTCACAAACCATTGTTGGACGAATTGTGAATGGCAAAGCAGGCATTACAGCTGATGTGGCTTTGCGCCTTGAAGCTGTTCTTGGCATGGATGCGCAAACATGGATGAATATGCAAAATACATTTGATCTGCTCATTGCGCGACAAGCATCAGGAAAAGACATCGCAAAAAAGTCTGTTCGTCTTTATGAGCACGATAGCGCGATGGCTTAATAAAAACTGGTGATCCCGAATGGATTCGAACCATCGACCTGTTGCTTAGAAGGCAACTGCTCTATCCAGCTGAGCTACGGGATCTTTTGAGGAAAAATCTAGATGCCAGATAGCATAATGGCAAAGGGTTAAAAAGTCTTGATTAGCAAAAAAGCTTTAAAAGCCATTAAAAACAGCGGTCATGCCCGCGAAGGCAGGCATCCACGAGTTTACTTAAA
>RGZA01000081.1 GCA_010031785.1 Alphaproteobacteria bacterium | reverse complement strand
CGGGTTGGTGATTGAATGTTTCGATGCGGATTTTATGCGTGCAGCCAAGCACCGCCATGGCTGGATTGCGCAATTGTTTTTTGTGCTCGTTGTGCTCAATCTTGTGTCGGCGTTTCAGGCGCTTGGTACACTCATGGCGCTCGGGCTTATTTTGTTGCCTGCCATCACTGCACGGTTCTGGACAAAGCAGATTGATGCGGCAATCCCGCTCAGTATGGTTGCTGCGGTGATCGCATCATATATTGGATTGCTCATTTCCTACCATGCCAACATTCCATCCGGGCCAGCAGTTATTCTGGTATCGGGATGTATGTGCGTGTTGTCTGTATTGGCAGGCCGTTATGGTAGCGTGCTGTGCTACATCACCGGCAAGGATTAGGCGCAATGCCATGCAATTCCACAACATTGTAAAGCAGTTTTAAATAGCGATCTATGGGTTCTTTATATCCCCCCCGGCAAACCTTATTTCTTCATAACGAGCTTTCTGGAATTGTTGAAAATCAATTTTTCAGAAAAAGGGAAAATCGCCATGGACATTTATAATTAGCTCAAAAAAGATCATCGTTTAGTTGCTGATTTAATGGAAGAAGTAGTCGCGAGCAAAGATCTAACGCAGCGCAAGGGGATTTTCGAACAGATTAAGGAAGAGCTCACCCTTCACACCGATACCGAAGAGGCAACCTTCTATAAAGCCATTGAAGACGCAACGCGTAGCAAAAATGTGCACGAACAAATGGAACATGCCGATGAAGAGCATGATGAAATCCGTACCTATATTTAAAGAAGCTGAGCGAAATCTCTGTCAAAGATGAAAAATGGATCGAGCAATTTGGCAAGTTTAAGCGTACCGTCATCCCTTATGTGGATGAAGAAGAGGGCGATATTTTCGAAAAAGCCAGAAAATATTTGAGCAAGGAGGACGCGCAGCGCCTTGCACAGGAAATGGATGCACTTAAGCAAGAGAAGAAAAAGAAGATGAAAACAGCAGCGTAACACTGAAAAATTTTTCTAAACTTATAACGTGAAAACAATCGTGTGTTGCTTTCCATCATCAATCAGCGTCGCATATTCCCCACATTTTAATATTGGCATGTGAGAGCTGGTGTATTGTTCATCGCCTCTGCGCACCTGTACAACATAGGTTGTAGTACCATAACGATAGGTAAGCTCAAACCCATTCCATGTTTGGGGAATGTGCGGTGTCATCGTTAGCCGGTCACCACGTAGTTGTAGGCCAAGAATTTCTTCGATGCCAACACGGTACATCCACCCTGATGAACCCGTATACCAGCTCCACCCGCCGCGCCCACGATGCTGCGGATTATCGTACACATCGGCAACGACTGCATAAGGTTCCGTCTTATAACGATTAGCTTCACGCAGCGTTTGGCTATGTTTAATGGGGTTGAGCATGTCAAAGAGCTCATGTGCTTTATCATCCCATCCAAGACGGGCCATCGCCATGACCATCCATAATGCGGCATGGGTATATTGACCACCATTTTCACGCACGCCCGTTGGATATGCTTTGACATAGCCCGGATCCTTATTCGTGCGCTCAAATGGAGGCGTGAAGAGCCGCGCCACACGATTTTCATAGTCATTGAGTAATGTATCGGCCGAGCGCATCGCCATAACGGCGCGTTCGGGTTTTGCTGCACCGGAAATGACAGCCCAGGATTGTGCAAGGGAATCAATACGGCATTCTTGCGATGTGCTCGCGCCCACTGCATCTCCTTCATCATCAAACGCACGGCGATACCATTGCCCATCCCAGGCGAATTGCTCGGCTGCTTTGGCAAGTTCACTACTGCGCTGACGCCAGATCTGTTCGAGAGATGCTGGCAAGGCGCCGTTCGTTGCTGTGATATAATCGTCAATCGTACGTATCACAAACCAGGTAAGCCATACGCTTTCGCCTTCACCTTTCACGCCTATACGGTTCATGCCATCATTCCAGTCGCCCCCACCCATCAGGCAAAGCCCGTGACGTCCTGTACGCAAGCCACGTTCAAGTGCCAGGCGACAATGCTCAGCAAGCGGTGCTGTGTATACTGATAGTGTTGGCATAAAAAATGCTTCGGCATGTCCAGATTCCAGTAATGGCCCTTCAAGAAAATGAACTTCAGCATCAAGAATAGATTTGTCATTCGTGATATTAATATAAAACGCTGTGGCAAAAACCAGCCACACCGGATCATCACTAAACAGCGTACGAATTCCGGGGCCAGGATCCGTCTTGCTCGGAAGCCACCAATGCTGCACATCGCCTTCGGGAAATTGTCGGCTTGCAGCGCGCAAAATATGCGTACGTGCATAGGCAGGATCTGCATAAATTGCAGCCATGATATCTTGCAGTTGGTCGCGGTAACCATAGGCACCGCTGCTTTGATAAAAACCACTTCGTGCCCACAAGCGACACGCCAAGGTCTGGTACATCAGCCAGCCATTGAGCATAATATCCATTGCGCGATCAGGGGTCGTCACGGTAACGCGCGATGTTTGGTCTTTCCAGAATAGCTTGGTTTGATGCAAGGCTTGGTTGAGTTTTGAAAGTGATAAATTAGCGATCTGGGTATTTACTTGTTCGCGGTCATCCGCCACACCAAACACAATGGGAATGGTACGTTTTTCACCAGCTGAAAGTGTGATAAGGGTTTGTATTGCAAAACATGGTTCAGTGCCTGCGCTGCCTTCATCATTCATCAATGACACATCGCTGAGCACACGGGGAGAAGCAAGATCACCAAGCGGGCCTAGAAATGCAGCGCGGTCAGTGATGAATCCGCTGATGGCTGCACCCATGTGATAAAAAACAAGCTCGTCTTGTGCGCGGTCAACCCAGCGGTTTTCGGCATAAAAGCATGCATTATCGGTATCACCATCGGTAGTAATAATAGTGCTTTTCAACCGTGCATTCACGCCCAGCAATAAATCAACATATCCGGTCAACGATAAATTGCGTGAGAAGGACGTGGTGTTATGGATATCCAGCAGCATGACTTTGTAGCGGCTTTTGAATGGCACAAATATCGTTAGCTGTGTTGCGATGCCTTGGATGGATGTTTTAAAAATACTGTCGCCAAGACCATGTTGCGTAACATAGGTGGCATCACTGATGCGAATAGGTGAAGATGTGGGTGACCATAAAGCTCCTGTTTCTTCGTCACGCAGATAAAGCGCTTCACCACTTGGATTAATGACGGGGTCATTCGACCAAGGAGATAGCTTGTTTTCACGGCTGTTCATTGACCATGTTGTGCTTGCGCCGTTTTCTGCAACCAGACATCCAAATTCCGGATTGGTTAGAATGTTAATCCAAGGAGCAGGTGTAACGGTGCCAGGGGATTGCACAATTCTGTATGCTGCCCCATTTTGCACAAAGCCGCCATAGCCGTTTGCGAATTCATCTATTGCACTATCATCCACCACATCACCATGTGGCAACGAAGCATCAGATGCAAATGCTTTGGGCAGGAACATGCTGGCTTTTTCAAATGCTGAAATTTGCTGGCCGATGCTATCGCGGTGGGTCGTAAGAACAAGACGTGCAGTGGCAAGTACAAGATCATAGGTGGAAGGATCAATTTGATCGCGGCGTAACAAAAACACACGACCTGCTGTATCAGTTGCGGCAGTACCGCGCGGTAAAGTGCGCGAGCGCACCATTATTTCAATTTCCTGATAAACGGAATCAAGATACGAACTTTTGCCTTCATGGATGATGACAAGGTCAAACGCAAAGCCTTTCATCGCTAGATATGTATGGGCCTTCACTAAAAATTCAGGCGCGTTGCGGTCAACGCCGCCATTGACGCGCAATAAAACAATGGGACGATCCCCAGATATTCCCGCAGGCCACAAATGCCGCTGCGCTTGTGCGCCTTGGCGTATCATGCGCGCAGAAGCTCTGGCTGTCGCATCATTGAAAATAAGACGTGAAGCGATGGCATGAAATAACTGGGTTTCAGAAGCTGAGATATGGAAATGCTGTAAATAAAGACGTGTATATAACCATGCAGCATCCTGGGCGTGACGCATCGCATCGATCTGGCGGTACTTTTGGATAAGTGCGATGAGGGCTGCTTCACTATCGGCAACTAACGTCCAGAAAATAATTTGTTTTTTGCTGTCAGGTTTTAATTCAAGCGTTGTTCGTAAACTGAAAACCGGATCAAGCGTTGTGCCTTGGCTATTGGTGGCAGGCTCGCCCTGCAGCGCAGCGGGTTTGCATAAATTCTGGCCGCGACCAATAAACAGTGCACGGTCCGTTTCATAACCATCCAGCAAAATGGCGCCATCTTCATCCGTGATGAAATGCGCTGCCCATAAAGAAGCTTCGTCTTGATGGCGGGGGCGGCGCGTTGCAATAAGGCTGCCGAGCTCTGCATCATAACGGGTGTGCACAAACATTTTAGCAAAACTTGGATGAGCTGCATCAGCATCGCCATCGCCAAGAACAAGTTCCATATAGGATATAAGCTGCACGCGACGTATACGACGCGCATTATTTGTAAGTGTGATGCTGCGTGCTTCACCATTATCACTGCTTAATGGGATGACGCGCATCGTCGTTTCAATGCTGCCATCGCGCCGGTGGTACTCTGCGTTATATTCATTAAATGTGACAGTGTAATCATTGGGTTTCACGAGTGTTGGAAGAATACCTGCTGACCAAATCCGCGCATCATGCGTATCGCGCAGATAGATATAATTGCCAATATCACTCGCACGATTTTCCACCATTGTTCGTGTGACGTTGCTTTTGCCCAAACGGCTGTACCCGCTGCCACTGCTGGTAAGCAAACAATTGTAATTTCCATTACCAAGAATTTGTATCGCAGGAATGGTGCGATCTGCATTCTTGATGATTAGGGGTTTGGTGGGTTCGGTAATCTGTCGATTCTGGAGACGGCGAACTTCATCATAGCGTGGTGTTGCCACAGTAGCATAGCGCGGCGGCACTTCCTGTAAGAACAGTTCTACTGCTTTCACTAATGTCTGTTGGTGAAAGCGGTCACGCATCAAACCATTTTTAAGCACATTATGGATAGCAAGGATCGTCATGCCCTGGTGATGTGCCATGTAAGCGCGTACGGAAATGTGAAGGCATCCTGAGGGCAGACGTTCAGGCGTGAAATCAATGGATTCATAAAAGCCATAACTGCCTTTACCTCCTAATCGTTCAAGCGCATGATAATTTTCAAGTGCTGCAACTGGATCAACCATTGCAGCAAGACCGGTGGCATAAGGAGCCAGCACAAGATTTTCGCTTAAGCCGCGTTTAATACCAAGGCCTGGAACACCAAATGCAGAATATTGGTAATTCATTTCCCAATCGCGTGCGTTATAAGCAGATTCCGATATGCCCCATGCATTAAGGTGCGAAAGCCCATATTCACGCTGCCGGTCAACGATCATGCGCGATGTCTGGCCCAGTAAACTACCAGCCGGTTCACGCAATAAAAGTGCTGGCATCAAATATTCAAACATGGAACCAGACCATGATACGAGTGCTGGCGTAATGCCGATAACCGTCAAGCTGCGGCTAAGGCGGAACCAGACTTGCGCTGGAATATCACCTTTGGCAATGGATAAGAGAATGCCAAGGCGTGCTTCGGATGCAAGCATGTCATAACAGCTTTCATCCAGGCTTTCTAAGTTCACATGCCAGCCAATGGATAGTAGGCGCCGTGATTTATTGAGCAGGAACGAAAAATCCATCACATCGAAAAAATGCCGTGTCTGATCGGCAAGTTCATGCGTTCTTGGGCTATCAATTTCGCGCAAGGCTATTTCAAGGCTAAGCAAACATGCCGCAAGGTTTCCACTATCGACCGAGGAAACATAGTGTGGTTCCAAAAGCTGCAGGGTGGTTGTGTCATACCAATTCAGGAAATGCCCGCGATAGCATTGCATGCGCCCCATAGTTGCAAGGGTTTTTTCGATGCGTTCCAGAAAAGTCTCAGTGCTGATCCAGCCAAAATCCAATGCTGCTACGCAACTGAGTAAATAAACACCGATATTGGTCGGCGATGTGCGATGAGCAATGACAGGTTGCGGATCTTCTTGAAAATTATCAGGAGGTAAATGGTTATCCTCTGCTGTTACCCATGTTTCAAAAAAACGCCACGTTTGGCGTGCAATATTTTCCAGGGATTGCTGCTCATGGGCATTCAAGCGTGCCTTATCGACAACCGGTATCGCTTTGCTGGCTACGTGCGCAAACCAGGGAGCGGCCAGCCATATACAAAAGAAGGGTAGAGCAATGACAAGAAGGGATGGATTAATAGATGCAACCCAGGTAATGGCAAGGATACTAATGACCACGCCACCGAGCATGGAGATATAAGAAGCGCACAAACCACCACGTAAGCGCTGCGCAATTTCAGATGCCGTCACCCATTCAAGTAAATTTCGTTTTGTAATGACCAAACGCCATATGGTGCGGCCAATCGCATCGATCATTAGCCATGCCTGATGCGGCAAAAATGCAAACTGAAAAATAATCTGCTTGGTAAGAAGCGAAACATCTTCCATGAATTTGTTGGAATAGGCACGAAAGGACATGCCGCGTTGGGGAAGTGCGCCATTGATAAATGGAATAAGCAACGGCATGACCGTCAGGCCAAGGAGCATGGCTGTTAAAGACAAGGACGGATGCAACGGGGTTGCCCATATCGCAATAAGTGCACTAAAAGTCATGATGGGCGTAAGGCTACGGCGAAGGTTATCAACCATCTTCCAATAACCAATCGAGGTTACGTCATGTGAATACTTGCCAAATATCCATGGCAGAAGCTGCCAATCCCCGCGTACCCAGCGATGTTGGCGTTGGCTCACAACATCATAGCGTTGCGGATATTCTTCAATCACCTCGATGTCGGATGCAAGTCCAGCCCTTGCAAAAACGCCTTCAATCAAGTCATGACTGAGAATGGCGTTTTCAGGTAGTCGTTCGGACAAGGTGGCTTCAAAAATTGCCAAATCATAAATGCCTTTGCCGGTAAACGATCCTTCGGCAAAAAGATCTTGATAAAGATCAGAATTTGCAAATGCATAAGGATCAATCCCGCTGGCACGATAGAAAATATGTTGCAGTAATGTTCCATTGTCACCACTGGGTAGCGATGAAGCAACGCGCGGCTGTAGAATGCCGTATCCTTCTACAACCCGGCGCGATGATGTATCCATCACCGCCTTGTTAAGTGGATGCGCCATTTTACCAATCAACCGTTTAACAGCATGATGCGTTAAGCGTGTATCCGCATCAAGCGTCACGACATAGCGAATGGGTTGCAACCAGGATGTATTGGGAAACGGCAGAAAATAGCTCGTAGTGGTCGAGCCAAGCAGCAGCTGGTTAAATTCATGTAGTTTGCCGCGCTTGCGTTCCCATCCCATCCAGCAATTCTCGTTTGCATTCCATTTGCGATGACGGTGCATAAGGTAAAAACGCGCTCCCCCATCTTGACGCGGATAATGGGTATTGAGAGATGCCATCGCATTGCGCGCAAAGCCTAATAATGCTTCATCACCTTCTAATAAAGGTTTGCTGGCATCCTTCCAGTCCGTAAGAAGAAAAAAACTAAGATTGTCATCTTTGTTGCAAAGGTAATGTACCTCAAGCTGCTGCACGAGATCCCGTATGTTATCCTTTGTGCTTAGCATAGAAGGGATAACGATCGCTGTGCGCATCGTATCTGGAATGCCATCGCGTAATGCAAGTGCTGGCAAAGGCGTTACAGGAAAAAACCTGTGACTGAAATTATTGATGAGTGCTGTCGTGGCTTCCCATGCAGGTAAAAAAATCAGCAACGAAAAAATGAACAGTAACAGCGTATGGTCATTATCGTCAAATGCAATACCCAGCACAAACGCCATCACATACGTGATCAAAATCATATTGACCATTGCATACAGAATAAAGCGTGCCTTAACGCTTGACTCGCTCAGCATGTTTTTTAATGTGCGCCGCAACCCAAGCGCAGCGCGTAAAATGGGGTACCCTTCTGCGATAAGATAATAACCTGCATGCGCAGCGCGTGTGTCTGGGGCTTTTTTCTCCGCATTTTGGGTTAATGCTACAATTTCTGCCGCAATAAATGCTTCTGATCGCCCTGATCGCTTGGATATTTTTTCGATTTGCGAGCGGTAAATATTACGGGTACGCAAATCAAGACTGGCAAAATCACCGCCTTCACGCAAAATGCGGTCAACTGGGTTAACGGCTTCACAAAACGCTATCCAATCGCATGAGGATGTATAGCGCAGCGATGTTATGGTATTGCGAATTTCCTGAGACTGGAGGCCCTGCCTTATCAATTCACGGTGAATGATATCATCGGGCATTGGTGCAAGTTGATCATATAAACCTATCAGCCCGATTACTTCTTCATGATCTACGCCCTTATCGCGCAGGCGTTGCAGCAACTGGGCAAGATACGGCAAATGAAAACTGGTATTCAGGCCGTAAGACGGGCGCGATACAACATGTCCCTCATGCAGGATCAATGCATCAGCATACACATCTGCTTGCATCCGCTGGTATCGATCATGGATTATGTTGGCTGCCAGATTTGCGCTTTTATGTGCAAGCGCTGCCCGGATGATATCGGGAAGTAACCAGAACTCCGCCAGTGTCAATAGCGCAGAAATCTGAAACGCATGGATGAAATCTGTCAGTGCTTCAATGGTGAGGGTATAATCATGAAGATACAAAAAAGCCTGTGCTAGCGCATAAATGCGTGGCCATTGCCCATGTTCAGTTGCAATAGACGCTAAGGTACGGCCCGCACGCGTAGAAAGTGTACTGCGCAAACCATTCAATGTTTCTTCAACAACAAAGTAATTATCAATAATCCACTCTGCTGCTGGTGGAAGTTCAATGCCTGCTTCAGCAAGATTCACAAGTTTGTCATAATTTGCGAGCAGATTTTTTTTATCGCTGCGCACCTGTTTTTCAAGCGGTGTTAAAAAGGGCGGTGTTAAAAAGGATTGGCGCGATTGATGAGGATTAGACCACAGGCTTCCTAGGCGTTGGGCAAGAAGATGTTTGCCTTCATATGAGGAAATGACAGTATTTGTGGACATTTCTTCATAAAGATAGGAAGGCACGAATGAAGAAATATGCATAATGTTATCCTAGGTAAATGCGCAACGACCGCAGTCACTTATCGCTCGAACTCTTGTACCAAGGAATTACTGAGTGCTTGCATAAACAGGCGACGCCTGCATGTGTTGTGTGTCATTATACCCTATCATGGAAGGCATGCGGTGACTTTTATTTGCTTGCATAGCGATTGAGGCGGGTGCGAACACGCACACCATCAAGCAAAACAATAAAATGAGGCGTTTATCCATGGCTTATCAATGCAATCCGTAAGAGTGAATATCTAACGATTATAGTTAAGCATGTCGTAAAATAGCCATTCGAAGAACATATTGAATAATAAGTAACTGCTAAAGATTAAGCAAAAAACCACGCTTTTGTTCACTTTAGTCAATATGAAAAATCAGGCCTAAAAGACGAACCTAATATTCGTAGCTTGATAAATGATTTTATTGCTCATCATGATCTCTGCGTTGTTATACAGTGATATACCAGCAATGCCATTGAAGCCAACGCACTCATGCGCTCACCAATCTCAGGGAGACATTTTGTTTTGATGATACTCACCGGGGACGGTTTCGAGCTGATAATTAATA
>RGZA01000009.1 GCA_010031785.1 Alphaproteobacteria bacterium | reverse complement strand
ACGTCATCCCGCAAAAATGCTTCCACCTTCGCTAACTCGTCTACCAAAGCCTTGGCGAAGGCGGAAGCTTCGGCGGACAGGTCAGCATTTTATGCGGGATCCAGCTTTTTATAATTACTGGATTCCGGATAGCAGCTAAAGCTGCTTCCGGGATGACGTGAGCGATAGCCCATAAAAAAATCCCCGCCCAGTGGGCGGGGATTATACTCGATCGGCAATCTACAACCTAAGCAACAGGTTTCATAACATTTTTACGCGCTAAAGCCAGCGTGTCTTTTGGAGGACCAAAAGCTGTTTTTCCGATAGAGCCGTCAGCAGGCTTATAATTACCATCCGCTTTCGGGGTACTACCAAATACACTTCTGGCTGATTCTTCCATTTTTGTTTTAATATTATCTTGACTGGCAGGTTTAAGCCTTGAATTTTCCAAATCGATCAGTTGCCCTCTTTCTCCCTGGACTTGTACTTCACCAGGGACAAAATTACCGCTTGTATCTTTATCAAAGCGTTGTGAGGCAACTACTGGACCTACCGTCCTGTTGATTCGAATATAAGAGGTACTAGCTTCATCTGCAGTTAAACCGCTCTCTACACCAATCAGAAGCGTTGTATGACTTTGCCTAATTTTTGTGAGTTTATCAGTCTTTGTCACTGGTGCTTTGTCTGGTTCAACGCCTTCGGCTGTGGCAATACCTGCAGCCCATAGTTTTGCAGCAGCATTAAGATTATTTGGTTTTGGTTCAGTTGACATGATATATACTCCTTAGGTTTATGTGTAACGTTAGTGTTTTTAAGAAAAATGTTGTAATATCTTTGGTACCGCTCGACGCTGTCCACTAGTTTCAGGAGAGGAATCCTGAACCCTTTAACCAGGTCTTGAAGACATTAGAGGAGAGATTTTTTCTTTCTCCCCTTCTTTGGCTTGCAGAACGAAAGGTTGTGACTCAGGACTAAAATCCTGATCCGGCGCACGAGATAGAGAAGGGGGGGTGTCCCCTTG
Source organism: Alphaproteobacteria bacterium (assembly GCA_010031785.1). Classification (GTDB taxonomy): domain Bacteria; phylum Pseudomonadota; class Alphaproteobacteria; order UBA9219; family RGZA01; genus RGZA01. Next base: position 31,215 of record RGZA01000009.1, on the reverse strand, counting down.
CAGAGCGCGAGGTTGTGACTCAGGACTAAAATCCTGATTTGGCAAGCGAGAGTTTTCTGAAGGCCCACCACCTTGCAGGGCGCGAGCTTGTGCCTCAGGACTAATATCCTGACGTGATCCTTCCATTGCATTCTGCTGGCCAGCGGATAGGCCATGGCCAACACTACCACCCTGCAGTCGCGCAATTACGTGCATACGGCGGTCAGCAAAAACGTCTGGTCCATATTGGTTCAATGCAGCATTGTACCGATCCAATGCAGCGGAGGTTCTTGGACCCATTTTACCATCAACGCCTTTATAGAGGCCAAGTTCTTCTAAAGCCTTTTGCATGTTTTTGATATGCTCAAGGCTTTCTTCATTGGCCAGAACATACGGTAGCTCAGGGTCTATAGCTGAACGGCGAGTACCATCATTAGGCATAAATAATGATCCCTGTACTGGAGCTGGATAACTAAACGCTGACGCCATAGCAACTGCTTGCTGTTCGTAGCGCGTTGCTTCGTCTGGGCTGTAACGCCAATCCATCGCCCCCCATCCGCGCGCATAGCCGCGTGGTCGTTGTATAACAGCAAAGCGTGAACTACTAACGCAGTTTCGATCTTCTGATCCCATAAAAATCACCTTATTCAAAAAAAATTATACCTGTGTATGAACGTGATTATCATCACAACCATTTAAAATACGCTTAATGTGCAAAAACTCATTTAAACCCGATGGTTAGCTGATTAATGCGTATGGTTAATCAAAAATGAATCACCAAAAATACGATTTTTCGTTGATATCATTGAATAAAGTGAATGCGTGTTTTTTCGGTTTTGGTTAACCGATCAGTCTAATGCATATAAATCGCTGTTTATTTGTATTAGCGCGGATGATTTCCATCATTTTAAAATCAAGAAAATCCAGTGACAGTTACTTTTTTCTAAAAAAAGTAACTGTCACTGGTCTCTTACTCCGGCTTTGAGCCGGGATGACAGTGTTTCGCTATATTTTCAATTGGCTATATAAGCGTGAAGCAGCGCGCTGCTATTCCTCTCCCCTTGAGGGAGAGGTTGCAAACACTTAGGTTTAGTGAGCAAAGCGAACTAAGCCTTAGTGTTTGCTGGTGAGGGGTTATGCTTTACTGAGAATAACCCCTCACCAAGAAAATCTAAGCACTTAGCTAAACGCTAAGTGCAAGATTTTCTATCCTCTCCCTCAAGGGGAGAGGAGTAACGGAGAGGGTATTTCATATTAACACAACGCAGCTTTTTATTCGGGATTTTTCTCATCTCGATCAGATGCCCAATCGGTTGGTGGGCCCATCACCTTGATCGCGGTGCCAAACAAATGCGTTTCATACACCGGCACATCGGCATAATTGCGGCGTTGCGTTGTGTAGCGCACAATTTGATATTGCGCATGAATGACGGCATCTGCCCCTGCGGCAAAGGCAAGTTCCTGCATCAGGCGCGTTGCCTGCATGGAGGATGCGGTTGGATCATAAGGCTGGCCGGGCTCGGCCGTGTAATGCGAGAACACACGTAATGTATCCAAAATCGCGTAACGATATTTAACATCGCCGGTAATCACGCGGATGGTGGCGATTTTGCGTTCACGCTCATCCTTGAGGCGCGCATTCATTTCTGCTTCACGTGCGCGGGCTTTATCCTTGCGCTCCTGCTCCTCGCGCGTTTTGGCGCGTTCTTCATTCGCTTTGCGCATATTTTCTTTGATGGAGTCAAACATAAGAGTATTGAGTGATGAGCGTTGAGTGATGAGCGTTGAGTGATGAGAATAAAGTAAAGGGGAATAAAAAAGGATTAAATATAGCTAATGCTATGATTCTATTGTATAAACACCTCATCTCTTAACACTCAGCTCTTATCACTTATATGCATCCTTTGTACCGTCATATCGCCACCAACAATGCCGTAAACTGGGCGGATTATACGCCGCTCTTTATCGCAGGGAAAAAACTTGGCTGTGTGCATCATGCGGTTGCAGATGCATTGTGTAGTGCGCGGTTGCTGGAGCGCAACAACGATGTGCTGTTTGTGGTGGATGAAAAAGCCGATTGCGATGGGCGCAGCAAACAATTGCAGATCATCCTGCATCATTTGATTGAGAAAAAATTCATCAAGAAAGAACGCTTTGAACTCTATAGCGTTGCTTCATCGTTTAAAGACGCTCCCGTGGCGCTCGCGGACCGCGCGCTTATCCCGATGCTTGGGTTCATCGCGCATGGCGTGCATTGCAATGGCTATGTGAAACGCAAGGATGATTTGCATTTATGGGTTGGCAAGCGCGCGAGTGACCGCGCGGTGGACCCCGGCAAGCTTGATCATATGATTGCGGGCGGGCAACCCCATGGGCTAAGCATTATGGAAAATCTTGCCAAGGAAGCGCATGAGGAAGCAGGCGCGCCTGCGCATGTGATTGCACAGGCAAAGGCCGTTGGCTCCATCAGCTATACACGTGCACAGACCAACGGTATTCGCCGCGATGCTTTGTTTTTGTTTGATCTTGCTTGCCCGGATGATTTTACGCCCCGCAATCAGGATGGTGAAGTGGAAGAATTCCGCCTGATCCCGATGAATGAAGCCGTGCGGCTGGTGCAGGATACGGATGAGTTTAAGTTTAATGTTAATCTGGTGCTGATTGATTTTTTCATCCGCCACGGGATGATATCGCCCGATGATGCGGGCTATGCGGAATTATGCGCAGGATTGCATACAGGCTTGCGTTAGTAGGGCATTTTTAAATCCAGTGACAGTTACCGCCTATCCGCCAGCGCTAGGCTTGCCAAAGCTGGGACAGTTACTTTTCATCGCTGCCCTTGCTGTATAGGGAAAAAGCAGGAATGAAAAGTAACTGTCCCAGACCTGTCGCGGTAACTGTCACTGGATTTAAAAATGCTCTAACGTTGCGCAGTTTTAGCAGCAGGCGATATGGTTTGCTCACCCTGTTCCACGCTATAGCCATCGGCCATCATCACCTGCATGACTTTTTCATAACGGCGCCGGGTAAAGAGTGCAGCCTTGCTGTTAATAAACGCAGCAACATTCACAGGGCCTTTTAGCGCATAATGCGCAAGTAATTCAGGACGCTGTGAAAATTCCTTGAGACGCAAGGTGGTTGGCAAAAATACATTCTGCGCAGGATCAAACAGATATAAATAGGATGGCTCTGACGTCACATCTTCGTAATAGGCCAGAATGCTGAGTTCATTCTCATTCACAATGGTCTGAATATCGTCATAGGCAAAGGCGTGATTAATATCCTGCAACACTTTTGCCTGTGTTAACAGACGCAAGCGCTCCGTTTCATCAAAGCCTTCCAGATTGCGCACCTGCTCAACAAGCTCGCTATAAGGGGCATGGCGCGCACGATCGCGCTCGGTGCGTTCTGCAACTGGCTTATTGCCCACATTCCAGATGCTGCGCACGGCAACGCAATCTTCATGCCCTGAAAAAGCAGAGAGTACGGTTTGGTGAGTTTCCTTGGCGCGCTCGAGCAAGATATGCAGGGAATCTTCTTGTGTATTGCTCTGGGCTGCATCATTTTTTAGGGGCACTGGGAACGCTGCGCCAGCATTGGACATCTTGTATACTTTTAGATCATGGACGGCATCAGGGTTAACCCTTCGGTCCATACAGTGAATGCAGATAGATACAAATGACTGGGCAAACGATATCCTCATTCGCATACTATATCAGAAATCTGGCGAGAGTAATGGTATAATTCCATTATTCATTAACCATATTGGTCAATAAAATGCACATATATGGATGCATTATTTATTGTCATCATATTTAAGCGCAGCAATGAAGGCGCTTTGTGGAATTTCCACCTGCCCGAATTGACGCATGCGCTTCTTGCCCTCTTTTTGTTTTTCGAGCAATTTTTTCTTACGGCTGATATCACCGCCATAGCATTTTGCGGTAACGTCTTTACGCATGGCAGAAATATCTTCACGCGCAATAATCTTGCCACCAATCGCTGCCTGCACTGCGATCTTGAACATTTGTTTTGGAATAAGATCCTTAAGGCGTTCGCACAAGGCGCGGCCACGTTTTTCAGCAGCAACGCGATGCACAATCATCGCGAGTGCATCAACAGGTTCCTGATTAACAAGAATGCTCATTTTCACAAGATCGCCGGTTTCATAGCCATCCATCGCATAATCAAAGCTGGCATAACCACGGCTAACCGACTTAAGGCGGTCGTAGAAATCAAACACGACTTCGTTAAGCGGCAGGCGGTACACCAGCATTGCGCGCGTACCCGCATAGGTGAGCTCTACCTGCACACCGCGACGGTCTTCACATAATTTTAGGATGGAGCCGAGATATTCATCAGGCACCAGAATGGTTGCCTTGATCCATGGCTCTTCAATATGGTCAACGCGCATGACATCGGGCATATCAACCGGATTATGAATCTCCAGCAAACTGCCATCGGTCATATGCAGTTTGTAAACTACGCTTGGCGCCGTTGTGATCAGATCAAGATTAAATTCGCGCTCCAGACGTTCCTGAATAATTTCAAGATGCAGAAGGCCCAAAAAGCCGCAGCGGAACCCAAGACCGAGTGCCGCCGATGTCTCCCCTTCAAAATGGAAACTGGAATCATTGAGCACAAGCGATGGCTTAAAGCCCGGAAGTGCTTCGGTGGCCTGACGCTTTTCATCGGTAATCGTATCGCCAACCTTGGTATCGGCGATGGTTTTGATCCCTGCAGTGATATAACCCATTTCACCGGGCAGCAATGAAGGCACAGGGATTTTCTTTGGCGTAAAATAACCAACGCGCTCCACCTGATAAGTCGCGCTGGCAGCCATAAAGCGCACTTTCATGCCTTCCTTAAGCTCGCCTTCGAAAATGCGCACAAGAATAACAACGCCCAGATACGCATCATACCAGCTATCGACCAGCAATGCTTTAAGGGGCGCGGTTGCTTCACCCTTGGGTGCTGGTAAACGCTCCACCACCGCTTCTAAAACATCCTGAATATTGAGACCGGTTTTTGCAGAAACACACACCGCGTTGCTGGCATCAAGACCAATCACATCTTCGATTTGTGTTTTAACGCGGTCAACATCGGCGGCGGGCAAATCAACTTTATTTAAAACTGGAATAATCTCATGCCCGTTATTAAGGGCCTGATAGACATTGGCAAGCGTTTGCGCTTCAACACCTTGGCTTGCATCCACCACCAGAATGCTTCCTTCGCAGGCGGCAAGGCTGCGCGACACTTCATAGGCAAAATCGACGTGGCCGGGAGTATCCATCAAATTAAGCTGATACATCTCGCCATTGCGCGCCTTGTAGTTCAGACGCACGGTTTGCGCCTTGATGGTAATGCCGCGCTCGCGCTCGATATCCATGCTGTCGAGCATCTGTTCTTTCATGTCGCGTTTTTCAATACCGCCACAAAATTCGATCAGGCGATCGGCAAGCGTGGATTTGCCGTGATCAATATGCGCGATGATGGCGAAATTTCGAATATGGGATAGGGGAACGGACATTGATGTGTTTCTATGGGTTTAGAGCGTTATTGTGGCGCTATTGATAGCGCATAACGCTTGCAAAAAAAATGGAATAATGAAGCCAGATTATTGGCCTTTATAAACCACTATGACGTTCGTTTAAAATATTAACTAGCGTCCCACATCCGCAAATGCTTTGAGCGCCGTATTCATCAAGCTTTGCCAGCCTTTGCCCTTGCTACGGAAATAATCGAGCACCTCACGATCCACACGCAAAGAAATCAGCGATTTAACCGGTGATTTCTGTTTGCCGCGCTGGCCCCGATAGCGGAGCTTTCCTGCTTCATATGCTGCAACAAGCTTTGGATCAACGTCGCGCGCAGGACGAAGACGTTTAAGCTCAGCAGACGTCAAGGGTGCATCATCATATTTTTCTGTTCTAATTTTTTTCATACGCTTTCTCCTCATTTTTATTGGAACGACGCAAGCTAATGATGCGCTGACAATTACCGCGCCATGTATAAATTACGGTGTAAAGTTTGCCATTCATATAACCCACAGCAGCAAAGCGTGACTCTTTGTCACTGCTACGTGAACGATCAGTAATTAATGCAGTCGCCCAGTCAAACCATTCGATTTCAGCAAAATCAATTTTATGCTTACGCCAGTTAATATGGCTTTTTTCTTCATCCCATTCGTACTCCATTGTGCAACCCTACCATGTTTATTTTGTAAATACAATTAAATTAATGGAAAAGGTAATGTTAATGCGTCTTTAGCGTCAGCACCGCACCACTCATGGCCCGCAGGATGAGGCTGTTTTTTACACACTGCACGCCAATGCTGGCTTCATCACACAGTTCGGCCTTGGCAGGAATTTTGTAGTTGGCGGATGTATCGCCCAGATTAAAGACAAAAAGCAGGCGCTGTTTTTTATCAAACCGTTCAAAGGCAATGATATCCCCTTTGGTTTTAAGAACGCGCAGCCCATCGCCCTGCAACGCTGGTTGTGCTTTGCGCCATGCAATCATGCGGCGCGTGAAATAAAGGGTACTGGCTTTATTGCGTTCCTGAACATCAACTGCGAGTGCGCGGTGGTCTTCGCAAAAGGGTAGCCATGGATTACGTGTAGAACTGAAACCACCGCTACTGCCAATTCTGCTCCATGGCATGGGCGTTCTGCATCCATCGCGTCCTTTGAATTTTGGATAAAATGCTAACCCGAACGGATCGACCATTTTATCAAACGGCACGTCGGCTTCGGGCAGGCCAAGCTCCTCGCCCTGATACATGCAATAGGTGCCCGGCAGGCTGAGGCCAAACAGCAATGCAGTGCGCGCTGCATATTCCTGTTTGACGCCTGCCTCGCTCCAACGGCTGGTAACGCGCTTTACATCATGGTTGGAAAGCGCATAGCAAAACTGGCTGTCCTTATTTTTGGTTTCTTCGGCCTGTGCAACCGTTTGTGCAAAGGATGCTGCATCGGGTTTTGATTTAAGCAGGCTGAACGTATAAGCCATGTGCAGGCGCTTTTTACCGGTATAAAGGGCGGCGCGTTCAAGCGGGTTTTCACCGCCCACTTCGCCGAGCAATAGTGCGCCATAGCGGTTGGTAAGCTTGCGCAATTCTTCTAAAAATATCAGCGTGTCTTTATGACCTTCGCTATTACTACGTAACTGCCGCGCTTGCGGAATATCTTTTGGAACATCGGGTGCAACCGCCATGCCTTTTGGCCGCGCAGGATTATTGCGCAAGGCAGGATCAGCAAAACCGGTATGAATGGCATCAAGCCGGAAGCCGTCAACGCCCATATCAAGCCAGAATTTTCCAACCTGCAAGATCGCCTTGCGCACATCCGGGTGGCGTAAATTAAAGGTGGGCTGGCTTTCCAGAAACTGGTGGAAATAATATTGCTGGCGCGTTGTATCCCATGCCCATGCGCCACCACCAAAATAGGACAGCCAATTATTGGGCGGCGTGCCATCGGGCCGCGCATCGGCCCAGATGAACCAGTCAGCTTTCGAGTTCTTTGTATTACTTCGGCTTTCAATAAACCATGGATGCTGGTCCGAACAATGGCACCAGACCTGATCCATGATCACTTTGAGTTTTTGCCGGTGCGCTTCGTTTAATAATTGTTTGAAATCCTGCAGCGTGCCAAAGCGCGGATCAACATCGCAATAATCGCTGACATCATAGCCAAAATCTTTTTGCGGGGATTTGACGAACGGTGAAATCCAGATCGTATCAACGCCAAGGCGCACGATGTAGGAGAGCTTTTCAAGAATGCCCTTAAGGTCGCCAATACCATCGGCGTTACTGTCCTTGAACGAGCGGGGATAGATTTGATAAATCAGCATGCCGGAAATCTTAACCGCATTATGCGGATACTGACAAGCGGTTAGGTGTCAGTGATATGTGTGATAGTTTGGCTTTTCTTTTTGCGGTGCAGGAAATGACTTCTCTTTATTTCCATAATGGTGCGTGGCACCCGTGCTGTACATTTTCGCTGCGGTCGGCGTCAACGGATAGTAAGAATGCGGCGCTGATCCGGTAGCAGGGCGGCTATCGCCTGAAGAAGCAGGTGGCGTTGCGCACTCATTTTGAGTGCGGTAATAACTATGCCCACCATCGGTGTTCCCATAATAGCGCTGTGGCTGTGGCTGGAATGTCCTGAATGCGTTATTTTGGGTAGCCACACCAGATGACCCATTATAATACGGACGCTGCGCCGAATTGTAATAAGAAGGCTGGTTGTGGGTTTGATAGAGCGATGAATAGGTTTGGGTAGGCTGCTCGCTTGGATAGCGATAATAATTATCCGGGCCATTGGCACTACCATAGCTATTCCCATAATATTGCTGTGATTGTGGCTGGTGATAATAACCGCCCTGATAGCCATTACCATAGACTTGTTGGGGTTGCGGCCTGTACGTATTACCCGTGCTATCGCCACCTGCCATAAAATTCAGCCCATCTTTTACCATCGTGCCAACAAAACCAACTACGCGTCTAGCGGTATTCATAAGAGTTGGGAATATGCGCTTCCACCAGGGTTTATCGACGCCTTCAACGCCAAAGCGCTCACCATTCGCGGCATACATTTGCGGGCCGCCGCCAAATCCGACTGTTCCGGATGCATTGCCCGTGGCGCCATTGGTGATATTGGTTCCTTCATTAAATACTTTATAAATGACGGCATGATAATGCGGATTGTCGGAGCGGCCCGGATGAGAGGTCGGGAAATAGGACCCGGACAAAGTTTTCATCAAGCTTTGATTACGCGCAGCCGCACGATTAAATGTCGTTTCAACCCATGCGATTTGCGCCTGCAGCCCCTGGCTGCCGACTTCCGTGTGAAGGCGCCCGGCAAAGGCAAGCCTGACATCGAGACTTCTTAGTTGACTGGCAAATTGTGATCGATCAACAAACATAGCTTTTTACCTTATGAATATCGAAAGGGGCTCCCTGATCTACTGCGCGGGGATGCATTATCTAAAGATGCGGTCACGTGTGTGTGCGTTGATGCGTAGTGTGATTTAGCTGCAGGCGCAAGATAAGGCGTGCGCACTTGTGCAATATTATTCTTGCGCCCATCATAGCCGCTGTAATTGGGGCCATTGTCCTTGACAAGCAGCAACGGGTTCGCCGCATATAATTTTCCGCTGTCATTTTTTTGAACCCATGTATTATATTCTGTAAGCTTAACGCCACCGCCACTGGATTCCGAAATATATTTCTTGCCATTCACTTCGGTTACCACCCCAACATGGGAGATACCACCCCAACGGCCCTTTGCCCAGGCAGGTATCTTTGAACGGCACACACCAATTACGGTTCCAACGGCTACCTGACCCGATTTGATCAACGATGATGCAATACCGCATCCCGCTTTTATCAAGCCTCGAAGCTGCTCTGCAGCACTGCAATTCATGATGCGTTTAATGCCCGAGCCAATGGCACTGCCAGCTCCACATATCTTAGCAATCATTCCTGTGACTACATGATTTACCCATCCCGAGCAATCAACCGAGCCCTTCAGTCCCTTACTGCCAAAACCGTATCTGAGGTGGTCAAATTTAGCCGTGAAACTGTTTATAAAATTGCCTGCAGCGACAGACAAGCCCTTAGCTATATTATTTTGAGGGCTAGCGCCGCTTACAAAATCTTTCACACGTTGAAATACAGTCCTGCTCATAGCTTCCTCAATATCCTTTCCTAGATATGATTACATTACTTTCATTTGTTTAAAATTTTATGAAAATACTTCGTAAAGATGAGACTGGGCCTGAATCGTTTTGTAATTAAAACGGCATGATTCATGGTAAATGGATTTTAATTCTGAGAAAAATTTTCTGAGGATGTTTAGGGCGTGTCATCAATTAAGCTGTTATGATAATCTTGCTAAATATTGCCTTTGCATTTCTGAATATTTTTTCTGCATCCAGCCTGTATCCGCGAGCTCCACACCGAAACGTTCGCTACCATGTGTACTTGTCTGGTAGCCACCGCCAAATCCGACATTTCCAGAAGCGTTCCCCGTTGCATTGTTACTTAGATTGGTGCCTTGTTTTATTACCGTTAAAATAATGTTCATGAAGCCTTGGTTATCAGACAAACCTGGTTGTGACTGGTGCTTCGGCCAATAGGCATAATTTTCATGATTACTTAGTTCGTAAGCCAGAGTATGTTTACGCGCGATGCAGCGGTTAATCACTGACTCAGCCCAGGCTCTTTGTGCGTCAGGTCCTTCGCTTCCAACTTCTTTTTCCATGCGCGCGGCAAATTCCCTCATGGTATCGGTGGTTTGCCCATTGCTATCCACTAATTCTGCTAAAAAGGGCGCGCGTACACATTTGAAAAACGCCGTTCCCTCGGCAGTTTCGGGAGAATAAGGTTGGTACCTAGCTACCATAATGTGCCATCCAAAAAGTTCTATAAATATAGAATTACATTACTTTCATTTATTTAAAATTTTATGAAACTAGCCGGAACGGATTTTGAAACACAAATATCGTTTTGTAATTAAAACAACAGGATTCATAGTGAATGGTTTTTAACCATAATAAAAATATTATGGAGGCGTCATCGCGAGCACCCTTTAGGGTGCGTCCCTGCTTCGCTAAAGCTACGCAAGGGTCATGGAACAAGTCCTCCATAGCTCTCTTGGGCAACGGAGGAGGCGATCCATAGTGGATGTCATGGAATAAAATAAGATGGATTGCTTCGTCGCCATAAACGGCTCATCGCAATGACGCGGCTTTGGTAGGCTCTGTGCAGAACTCTATTATGTTTATCCTGCAATCAGCGCCTTGAGCACCGCATCGCCCATCGCTTGGGTACCCACAGGCTTTACGCCTGCTGCTGCGATATCGCCGGTGCGGATGTTTGCTTCCAGAACCGATGATACTGCGCGTTCCAATGCTGCGCATTCCTTTGGCATATTGAAGGAATATTTGAGCGCCATTGCAAAGCTCAGGATTGTTGCGAGCGGATTGGCTTTATCCTGCCCTGCAATATCGGGCGCGCTGCCATGGATCGGTTCATACATTGCGCTTTGTTTGCCGTTTGCATCCGGCGCGCCAAGGCTGGCGGATGGTAACATGCCAAGCGAACCGGTCAGCATCGATGCTTCATCGGATAGAATATCACCGAACAGATTATCGGTTACAATCACATCGAAGGATTTTGGATTGCGCAGCAACACCATCGCGGCGGCGTCGGCATACATGTGGCTTAGTTCAACATCTTTATATTCTGCGGCATGCAATGCGGTGACTTCTTCGCGCCATAGGCGGCCAGATTCCATCACATTGCCCTTTTCACAGGAGCAGACCTTGTTACCGCGTTTACGCGCCAATTCAAACGCCACGCGTGCAACACGGTGGATTTCAGATGTGGTGTAAACTTGGGTATTCACCCCTTTGCGTTGGCCATTGCCCAGATCAAAAATACCGCGTGGTTCACCAAAATAAACACCGCCGCATAGTTCGCGCACGATCATGATATCAAGGCCGCGCACATATTCGGGCTTGAGTGAGCTTGCATCAATCAGCGCATCAAACACGATGGCGGGGCGCAAGTTAGCAAACAGGTCGAGTTCTTTGCGTAGTTTGAGCAAGGCGGCTTCAGGGCGCTTTGCGTAATCGACCTTATCCCATTTTGGGCCACCAACGGCGCCAAGCATCACAACATCTGCTGCTTTTGCTTTTGCGAGCGTGGAGTCATCAAGTGAGGTTCCGTATTTATCGTAACCAGCACCGCCCACAACATCTTCGCTTGTTTCAAACGTTGCGCCCTTGCTGTTGAAATAGGTGATGAGCTTTTTAATCGGCTCCATCACTTCGGGGCCAATGCCATCGCCGGGAAGAATAAGGATGTTGTGTGCTTTTGACATTGAGGTACCCATTTAAATAAGAAAACAAACCATCACGTACATTCCCGCGTAAGCGGGAATCCATCTTTACCGTGGTAAAGATTATTATTTATTCAAATCATCGGTTAAATCGCGCCAGACCATGTTCATTGAAATAATCGCCTGTATTTTCCAACTGCGGTTCCATTTTTTCATTGCTCGCTCACGCGCAAAACCTTCCATTGGATTATCATAGATTTCATAATATACAAGCTTTTTTAAGCCATACCGTTTTGAAAATCCTTGAAATAATCCATTTTTATGTTCCATCATTCTGCGAGCAAGATCATTTGTCTGACCGATATAAAGAGTGCCATTCGCTTTATTCGTTATGATGTAAACAAAAACCCTATCCGACATTTCCTATCATCATATAAGAAGATGGATTCCCGCTTACGCGGGAATGTACGTGAGGAATAATTTACCAGCCGCGGCTGGCTTTGCGTTTTTCTTCAAACGTGCTGATTGCATCCTGGTGTTGCATGGTAATGCCCACCGCATCAAGGCCTTTGAGCATGCAATCTTTACGGAATGCATCGATATTAAAGCTGAATTCCTTGTTACCGGCTTTCACCGTTTGCGCCTGCAAATCAATGGTGATTTCACGACCTGCCTTGGCATCTTCCATCAATTGATCAACCTGTTCGGGTGGTAAGGTGACGGGCAAAATGCCGTTTTGAAAACAGTTATTATGAAAAATATCGGCAAAGCTTGGCGCAATCACGCAGCGAATGCCAAAATCAAGCAAGGCCCATGGCGCATGTTCGCGCGATGAACCGCAGCCAAAATTATCGCCTGCTACGATGACTGTTGCATGGCGGTAAGGTTCACGGTTAAGCACGAATTCAGGAATTTCTTTTCCTTCAGGCGTGAAGCGCATTTCATCAAACAGGTTTTTTCCCAAACCTGAACGTTTGATGGTTTTTAGAAACTGCTTTGGAATGATCATGTCCGTATCGATATTGACGATCGGCAATGGCGCGGCAATTCCGGTAAGTTTGGTAAAGGCTTTCATCATGCTTCCTTTTTTACTTTTTTAAAATGGGGCGAAGAGTCGTAGGGGCGAAGAGCCGAAGGGTAAAATAGCATTCCTTCGCCCCTTCGTCTCTTGGGCCCTATGTCCCTAATAACTCTCTTACATCCGCCAACCGCCCGGTAATCGCAGCAGCCACGGCCATTTCTGGACTGACAAGATGTGTGCGACCACCCCTGCCCTGACGGCCTTCGAAGTTGCGATTGCTGGTGGATGCGCAGCGCTCGCCCGGCTTGAGCTTGTCATCATTCATGGCAAGGCACATGGAGCAGCCTGGCTCGCGCCAGTCAAAGCCTGCTTCGCGGAAAATCTTATCTAGGCCTTCGGCTTCAGCCTGTTCCTTCACAAGGCCGGAACCCGGCACCACCATGGCATACACATTGGATGCAACCTTGCGACCCTTAAGCACTGCACTTGCTGCGCGCAGATCTTCGATGCGGCCATTGGTACAAGAGCCAATGAACACCTTATCAATTGCAACATCGGTCAGCTTGGTGCCCGGCGTTAGGCCCATATAGGCCAGCGCGCGTTCAACCGAACTGCGGTGATTATCATCCTTGATATCAGCAGGGTTTGGCACGATGCCGGTGATCGGCAACACATCCTGCGGGCTGGTGCCCCAGGTAACTTGCGGTACGATTGTGGATGCATCAAGCGTATAGACCTTATCATAATGTGCACCTGCATCGCTTGGCAGTGTCTTCCAGTATGCAACCGCTTTATCCCATGCTTCACCGGTTGGTGCCATGGGGCGACCTTTGAGGTATTCGAACGTTTTTTCATCAGGTGCAATCAGGCCAGCGCGCGCGCCTGCTTCGATGCTCATGTTGCATACGGTCATACGGCCTTCCATGCTCATATTCTTGAACACATCGCCGACATATTCCATGACATAGCCGGTACCACCAGCAGTGCCGGTAACGCCGATGATCGCCAAAATAATATCTTTTGGCGTGACGCTGAAACCGGGCGTGCCCGTTACTTCGATCTTCATATTCTTGGATGGTTTGGCGAGCAGCGTTTGCGTTGCAAGCACATGTTCAACTTCGGATGTACCGATACCAAAGGCCAATGCGCCAAAGGCACCGTGGGTTGCCGTATGGCTATCGCCGCATACAATGGTCATGCCCGGTTGGGTTAGGCCTTGCTCTGGCCCAACAATATGCACGATGCCCTGGCGCTTATCAGCCATATCGAAATAGGTAACGCCAAATTCCTTGGCGTTGCTTTCAAGTGCTGCGACCTGAATGCGCGATTCTTCTTCCTTGATGCCTTGCAAGCGATCGGACGAAGTTGGCACGTTATGATCGGCAACGGCGAGGGTTGCTTGCGGCTGGCGCACTTTACGATCCGACATGCGCAAGCCTTCAAACGCCTGCGGGCTGGTAACTTCATGCACAAGGTGACGGTCGATATATAAAATTGCCGTGCCATCGGGCAGGGTTTTTACAATGTGATGATCCCAGATTTTATCGTATAATGTTTTAGCGCTTTTCATGATCTTCCTAATTAAAAACGGCCAGCTTTTTCTTATAAAGAATTTTTTTCCCATAAACACCTGCGCAATGCAAATGGATTGCGCTCAGCCACTGTGGTTATTGGGTTATCTTAATATAGCGCGCTTGCTGTATGTTTCAAAGGGTAGCGAAAGCTTTAAGCCCCTTACAATGACGCGGAGAGATTTTTTCTGATTCAAATAAAAAGGCCGCTAATTTCTAGCGGCCTTTTTGAATAGTGTGGAAGATCAATTCTTACTCTTGACCTTCTGCAGCGCCGTCATTCATGCCAAAGCCCGTGGTACGTTCTGCAATACGTGCAGATTTACCGCGACGGTCACGAAGATAATAAAGCTTCGCGCGGCGAACTTCACCACGACGAACCAGCTTGATTGATTCAAGACGTGGGCTGTAAAGCGGGAACACACGTTCAACGCCTTCACCAAGGCTGATCTTGCGAACAGTGAAGGATGAATTGAGGCCAGCATTCTTGCGTGCAACAACCAGACCTTCATAGGCCTGGATACGTTCACGGGTACCTTCAATAACGCGCACATTTACGCGCACAGTATCGCCCGGTGCAAAATCGGGAATGGCATTTGCGTTTGCGCTGGTCAATTTTTGAATTTGCGCAGCTTCAACTTTTTGTAACAAGTTCATTATAGTGCTCCTGAATTAAGTGCCGTAATAAGCACAGTTGAGGGGTGGAATGCAAGGGGGGACGAAGGGCCGGAGAGCCGAAGGGCCGAAAAAGTTTCGTAGTTGCGAGGTTTCATAGTTTCGAAATTATAAAAATCATTGAAAACATTAAGTTCTTGGTGCCTACGCCCCTTCGTCCCTTCGGCCCCTTAATAGATCTGGCCGACGCGCCAACGTTAACGCTTTTGCCTGTTTAAGGCGCCATTCCTTAACTTTTGCATGATCACCGCTGAGCAGGATTTGGGGCACCTCGCGCCCTTGCCACACTGCTGGTTTGGTGGCGGGGTTGCGGATAATTCCTGCAATAATTTCTGCGTAAGCGGTTTACCGCGTGGGCTTAGATAAATTTTGCGTGTGCCCTGTGGCAAACTATTAAGTGCAGCATCAAGCACATCCGGTTTCATCACCATGCCTGCACCGCCGCCATAGGGTGTATCATCAACCGTTTTGTGTTTGTCGGTTGCAAAATCGCGGATCTGAATGGCGTTCAAATTCCAGATACCGCTTTCAAGCGCGCGCCCCGGCAGTGAAAAGCCGAGCAAGCCTGGAAACATTTCCGGAAATAAGGTGAGGATATGAACGGACCAGGGAGGCCCGAGGCCCGAGGCCTTAGGCTTTAGATTATTCTCCCGCATTATCATCGCTTTTTTCATCGGCTTTTTTGGTGACTGGCTTTTTCTTCTCGGGCCTGATGCCTTGGGCCTCGGGCCTTTCTTGGGCGAGCCAACCGGGCGGAATCATAATAACAATGGTGCGTTTTTTGATATCCACCTTGCCTGCAAAGGGCTCCTTGAACGGCAGCATGAATTCCTTGCCAGTTTCGAGCAGTTCAAGCACCAGAATATCGCCTGCACCAAAATTTTGAATGTCTTTGAGCGTGGCCAGCGGCTTACCTTTTTCAGAAATCGCTGAAAAGCCTTTGAGGTCTTCAATGTAATAGCGGCCTTCTTCGATTTCAGGTAACTGATCGCGCGTGACGTAAAGTTTTGGTTTGGGTTTTGCTAAGACTTCCGCCGCTGTGCGGTCAGCAATTCCTTTTACCTTGGCAATGAGCGCATTTTTGTGCGTGTCGAGAATTTTTAATGTGTAGTGCACTGTGCCTTTTTCATCTTGCACAGTTTTGTAGTCACGCAAGCCCAAGGGATCTTGGGTAAAGCTTTTAATCTTTACCTCCCCCTTGATGCCATGTGCGGCCAAAATTTGACCAACGAGGATAAGATTGGATGGCTTCATTTTTTAACTTCGCTTAAAATCGTTTGATAAACCGCAACAGGATCACGCAAAACATCATTTTCTGAAAAACGAAAAATAGTTATGCCTTGCTTTTGCATATAAACATCGCGCACAGCATCCTCTTTTTCTTTATAATCATGCGATGCGCCATCAATTTCAATAACACACTTCATTTCTGCACAATAAAAATCGGCAATATATTTACCAATCGGTTGCTGTCTGCGGAATTTAACGCCTGTATTAGCGCTATTTTCTCTTAATACAGACCATAACTTTATCTCGGCAGGTGTAGGATCATGACGCAGATTCCGGGCAAAGCCCGTTAATGATTTTGCATAATGACGCACAGCTCGTTTCATCGCAAAAAACTCTCCGCTCATCCTCTCCCCTTGAGGGAGAGGATGCAAAGACTTGGGCTTAGCTTTAGCTAAGTCTTTGCTGGTGAGGGGTTATTATACCCACAAGCAGAAATGAGGAACATATAAAACAAACACAACCCCTCTCCAAGAAAAACCAAGCGCTTAGCAAGCTAAGCACAGGTTTTTCTATCCTCTCCCTCAAGGGGAGAGGAATAAAAGAGCGGCAAATAATTAAGCGGTGGCTGCTTCTGCTGCAGGAGCTTCTGCAGCTTTAGCTGCTGCATCTGCTGCGGCCTTTAAGCGTTCTTGCGCCTTGGCTTTTGGTGCAGACTTCACAGGTGCGTTGCGGATCTCAACCTTTGGACCAATGCCAGCTTTGTGCATGAAAATGGCAACGCGCTGCGATGGCTGCGCGCCCTTTGAAATCCAGTATTGGATGCGTTCTGCATTGAGCTGAACGCGTTGTGGATGGTCTTTTGGAAGCATCGGGTTGTAGTTGCCCACTTGCTCAATGGAGCGGCCATCGCGTGCCTTGCGGCCATCAACAACAACGATTGAGTAATAGGGACGCTTTTTTGCGCCGCCGCGTGACATTCTGATTTTTACTGACATAGTTTAGTTCTCCTTCTTGGTTCACGTTAAAAATTACTACTTTCACTTATCTTAAGGCCCGAGGCCCGAGGTCTTAGGCCCAAGACAAGAGCATCTTGTCTAACACCTAAAACCTTGGGCCTTGGGCCTATCTCTTACCCAATAAATTCTCCAATCCCCCGCCCTGCATGCTACGCATGAAATTCTTATTACCCATTTTTTTCATCTGCTTCATCATATCACGCATCTGCATATATTGTTTGATCAACTGATTGATCATCGCAACATCGGTGCCACTGCCCTTGGCAATGCGGCGCTTGCGTGATGCGTTGAGCAGATCCGGATTTTTGCGCTCCGCCTTGGTCATGGAGGTAATGATCGCTTCCTGACGTTTGATGATGCGCTCATCAATTTTGGCTTCGCTCATCGCCTGCTTGATTTTGCCAACGCCCGGCATCATGCCCATGATGCCCGAAAAACCGCCCATTTTGCGGATCTGGCGCAGTTGGTCAGCCAGATCATCAAAATCAAACTGGCCTTTCTGCATCTTGGCGGCCATTTTTTCAGCCGCGCCCATATCCATTTCCGCAGCGGCTTTTTCAACAAGGCTGACAACATCGCCCATATCAAGAATGCGGCCTGCAATACGATCAGGATGATAGACTTCAAACGCATCAAGCTTTTCGCCCGAGCCAAAGAATTTGATCGGCTGGCCGGTTGCTGCACGCATGGAAAGTGCAGCGCCGCCGCGTGCATCGCCATCAAGGCGTGTCATGATAATACCGGTAATGCTGACAGCGGCATGGAATTTTTCAGCGACATTGAGGGCATCTTGCCCGGTCATCGCATCCACCACGAGCAGCGTTTCAGCGGGCTGCGCAATATCGCGCACCGCTTTTACTTCGGCCATGAGCTCTTCATCAATCGCGGTGCGGCCAGCTGTATCGAGAATAATAACGTCATAGCCTTCACGCGCAGCAATATCGAGCGCGCGCTTGGTAATAGCAGTGGGCGTTTCGCCAGCAATAATCGGCAGGCTGCCCACATCGGCAAGCTTAGCCAATATTGCCAGCTGTTCCTGCGCAGCCGGGCGACGCGTATCGAGCGAAGCGAGCATGACTTTTTTACGCTCAACTTCTTTCAACCGTTTAGCAAGCTTACCCGATGATGTGGTTTTACCCGAACCTTGCAAGCCGACCATCAAAATGGGAACGGGCGGTGTGTGGGAAAAATTAAGCGGCGTTGCGCTAGCGCCCAATGTTTCCACCAGAACGTCATGAACAATTTTTACAACCTGCTGGCCGGGCGTAACGGATGCGATGACTTCATGGCCAATGGCGCGCACGCGTACCTTGGCAATAAAATCTTTGGCAACTTGCAGCGCAACGTCAGCTTCGAGCAGAGCGATGCGGATTTCACGGCATGCGGCATCGACATCAGCTTCGGTCAATGCACCGCGCCCGCGTAAGCGGTCGAAAATCGTGGAGAGTTTGTTCGTTAAATTCTCAAACATTTTATCCAATCAGGTGTTAGGCCCGGGGTTTTAGGTGTTAGACAAGAAGCCTGCCTTGAACCTCATTCCTTGGGCCTTGGGCCTTTTAATACCCAATAGCAAACGAGCCTGTGCACGAAACTCGTGGACAGGCTGTGGCACCATGGTGCCGATTATCTCGTAATTCTGAGATGGCCGCAAAATAGGGGGTTTATGCGTTATGAGTCAAGCAAAACAGGGGCTAGGCCTTAAAACCGCTATGCACGGCAGCTACGCCAAGGCTCATATTACGGTAGCGCACCGCACTAAAGCCCGCATCTTGCATAAGCTTTACAAGGGCTTGTTGCTCTGGAAAGGCGCGAATGCTTTCAGCCAGATATTGATAGGCCGCGCGGTCGCCCGCCACTTTTTCGCCGGCCCAGGGCAAAAAGTTAAAGGAATAACGATCATAGAGTTTTTGCAAAAGCGGCACGGGAATATGGCTGAACTCAAGGCAATAAAAACGCCCGCCGGGTTTCAGAGTGCGGCGGATATCGGCAAGCGCTTTGGAAAGGCGCGTTACATTGCGCAGGCCAAAAGCGATGGTCACGATATCAAAGCTGTTATCATCAAAGGGTAGTTCTTCGGCATTGCCTTCAACCCAGTTGAATTTGCCGTGCAGGCCCTTATCCATCGCGCGTTGTTTGCCCACATCAAGCATCGCAGGATTAATATCGCAAATGGTGATTTTGTTTTTTGGTTGGATAGTTTTGCTGCGCGCTTTTTCCATCAGGAAGGCGATATCGCCGGTGCCGCCAGCAAGATCTAAAATCGCATCACTGGCTAAGGGCTCAATCTGCCCAACAAAATCGCGCTTCCACAAGCGATGGATGCCGAGCGACATGATATCATTCATCACATCATATTTTGGCGCGACACTTTCAAACACGTCGCGCACAAGCTTGGTGCGCATCTCTGGCGCAGTGGGTTTGAAGCCAAAACCAGCTTGTGTAGTTTCATTTTGTGAAGCGCTATGTGCTTCTTTTGCTTTTGTTTTGCGTGGTGCGTTAACCATTAAGACTCTTTCTTTTCGTGAAAGTATTTCTACATGATAGGATGCTTTTAGGTAAGGGGAAAAAAAGATGAACGCAGGTTTTGGAGCAATGCGATTAGAAAACCCACTGGCACAGTTTAGCCATGCAGCCGCTTTTGTTTCAGAAACTGCAAGCACCGCTACAGAATGGTTGCGCGCTGCTGCTGAAACCACCCTGGAGGCAAGGGAACAATTCGTTCTCGATAATTCACGACGTTTTGGCTTATGGCTTGACCTGCTTGCAGCACGCGCCGAAGCTGGCCTTCATCCAAAACGACCAAAAAGAAGGCCTGTTCATTCGGATGATGAGCCCCTATATCATGCTCTAACCGCTTAACTCACCTCTTCGCGTTTTGTATGCCCGAACTTCCTGAAGTTGAAACCGTAATGCGCGGCCTATCGGCTGTGCTGGTTGATAACCGCTTTGTCAGCATTGAGCAACGGCGCAAGGATTTGCGTTTCCCGCTGCCAAAAAATATGGCGGATGTGCTTTGCGGGGAGATCATCATTGGCCTATCGCGCCGCGCAAAATATATCCTGATCCACTTCAAACATGAGCAAAGCCTGATTGTACATCTGGGCATGTCGGGGCGTATGGTGATTGATGATGGAACGTCCGATCTTCAAAAACATGATCATGTGATCTTTCATGTAGCTAAGGGCGGCGACCGCCGACCCGCGAGCTTATGCGAGCGAAGCCCTGCGGCGTTTGAGCAAAAAATTCAGATTAAGTTCAATGATCCACGCCGCTTTGGCATGATGGATATTGTGGCAACGGCCAACGCACAGCAGCATAAATTGCTTAAGCATTTGGGGCCTGAACCGCTGGATGCAGCTTTTACGGGCGAAGCATTATTTGCCAAATTAAAAAGTAAAAAAATAGCAGTAAAACTGGCCATTATGGACCAGCGTGTGGTGGTTGGTGTGGGCAATATCTATGCGTGCGAAGCATTGTTTGCAGCTGGTATTCACCCAGAGCGCGCAGCAAACACCTTGAGCATGGCTGAATGCAAAGCATTGGTCAGTGCGATTAAAACCATTTTAAAACGCGCGATTGCCAAGGGTGGATCGTCTTTACGCGATTATGTGCAGGCGGATGGTGAGCTCGGTTATTTTCAGCATGAATTTGCGGTCTATGGCCGGGCGGGAAAAGCGTGCAAAGACTGTGATTGCAAACAAAAGAAAGTGCAGCGCATCACGCAAGGTGGGCGATCGACGTTTTATTGTCCTGCAAAGCAGGATTAAGAAATACACTCTCCGTTTATCCTCTCCCCTTGAGGGAGAGGATAGAAAAACCTGCACTTAATTTATTAAGTGCTTGGTTTTTCTTGGTGAGGGGTTGCACTTTTGTTTGATAGAACAACCCCTCACCAGCAACAACTAAGACTTAGCTAAAGCTAAGCCTAAGTTGTTGCAACCTCTCCCTCAAGGGGAGAGGAAGAAGTGAGACCACGTGCGATAAAGGCTGGGTTCAGAAAGCGCGGCTTACCATAGGCAAGGTCATTCCCATCCAATGTTTTCACGCTGCCGCCTGCGGCGCGCAAAATGGCATCGCCTGCGGCAATATCCCATTCGGATGTAGGGCCAAAACGTGGATAAAGATCAAATTTGCCATGTGCGACAAGGCCTAGTTTGAACGCACTGGAAAGACGTTCAGTTGAGCGAACCTTATGCTGCGCAAGATAATTTTTAAGATGCCCTGACCAATCTTCGGTGCGGTTAGTGATCACATCCACACCTTCTGGATCAGCGCGACGTGCTTCAATCACGCTTTCTTCACCCGATGGGCTGAGGTAATAAGCGCACGTACCATCGGTATAATAGGTTTCATTTAGAACCGGACTGTGCAGCACGCCCATCACCGGGCGACCATGATGGATGAAGCCGATATTGACGGTGAAATCATCCCCGCCATCAACAAAGGCCTTGGTGCCATCTAGCGGATCGATCAGATAAAAACCATCGAGCGTAGAAACATCAGGCGCAGTTGCTTCTTCGGCCACCACAGGCTGATAAAGGCCGAGCTGCTCAATACCTTCAAGGATATGTTCTTGTGATGCGATATCAGCGAGCGTGACCGGTGAGCCATCGTGCTTAATTTCAAGATTCAGGGCTTCAAGGCCGAGCGTGCGCCCTTCGCGATGTTGCTCGCGATAATGAAGGATGATCTGCCCTGCCTCGCGCGCTAGCTGCGCAAGAGCTCGAACATCCTTCAGTTCAAAGGGCATTAGTTACTTTTTTTCTGCTTAACGCCAACGCCGCCGGTGTTTGAGCCCGCGGTTTCTTCAAGCTGCTGAATAATCTGCGTGAGCGAATTAATCAGATCGCTATCCTGCTTTTTGGCAGCAACAGGTTGCTTGACCGGTTGTGGCTGCACAAACGTTTGCAAGGAAGATGGTGACGGCGCAGGTGTAAAAGGCTGCGCTGCTGCTCGTGGCTGATAGGCAGGTGGCTGATTTGGCTGCTGCGTTGCCTCGCGCACATCGCGTTCATTCTTGCGCGTCAGATCACGCAAGCGCTGCATCATATCTTCTGCAGCATCGTCACGCGCATGCTTGAAGGATTGCGTGGTGCCTTGAATGATATTGCCTGCACGTTGTGTGCCTTCTGCAAGATCCTGTAGCGCACGTTCCATTTCGCGCGTGATACCGCCGAGTTGGCCGGTGATCTTGTCACCCACCATCACGGTCAGGTTAAGCGTTTTGTCCATACGCTCATTCAATGCATCAAAACGACCCAGTGGGGTATCCAGCGCCTGACTTACCGCTACGCTTTGATGCGCAGCAGCTTGTGCTGCATTTTCAAGTGTTGAAACTTGTTGTTGGACCTGCTGGCTCAGCGCAGTGATTTGACGCGCTTGCTGCGCCGTTTCACCTGCGCTTTCACGCATGCTAGAACTCAGGGTACGGTTTACGGCTTCGAGCTGGCTTAGTGCTTGAGCAAGCGCTTGTGCCGTTTGCGTCATGTTGGTGTTTTGGTTCGCAACGGTTTCGCCGCTTGCTGAAACAACATCAGCAGCTGATTGTGCTTCCTGCTTCACATTGACGATGTGCTGGCCAAGGGTAACAAGGCCGCCATTGAGACGATCCATGATTTCGCCAAGAACATTTTGAATGCCGTTCTTAAGAACATTCATACGCTCATCCGCTTCGGCCATGTGTGTTGTAGTAGCCACAAAGGTTTGCTGCAAGCCGGTAAGCGTGCGGGTTTGATGCACGATGCTGTCATTAAATACGCTGAGCGCATCGCTTGATTTTTGCGCAACATCATAAAGTGCCGACTGGCTGCGTTGCAGCAGCGTATTGGTTGCCGACAGGCTTTGCGAAACTTCTGAAACACCGGCATTGATCTTGGCCGTATCATGACGCATGCCATTGGCAATGGTGCTAAAATGTGCACCAACATCTTGAGCATGATTAACGGCTGTTGAAATATCCTGTGCGATTTGCGCAGAGTTAATTTGCGTGCCTTCAACCGTATTGCGCATATCCTGCGTAAGCTGTTCACAGTTACGTTGCAATTGCGCAGCTGTTTCTTGCGCGCGCGCAATGATGGCCTGCAATTCGCCTTCCACCTGCTCGCGCATTTGGGCAAAGCCTTGTGCTGCTTCACGTTGCGCTTGCGTACTATCAACCTTGATATCCTGTGCAAGGGCAAGCGATGAGTTGCGCATATCACTTAGCGATTGCTCAACATAGGATGACATGCTTGCAACTTGCGCTTCGGTCTTGCTACGCAGATCGCTAAGCATTTCCATTGCCTGATCAACACCCATGGATGCGCCCGAGCGAATGCTTTCCATTACCCCTGCGCCATTTTCCTGAATTTGACGCAAGTGCGTTACGAGCACTTCCACCATATTGACGATGGTGCCACGGAAATCACCCTGCATCGATGCAATATTTTGGTTGGCCTTGATAAAGGCCTGTTCCACATCCTGCGTCATGGTGGCTGAAAGCTTGCTGCTTTCAGATTGAACCGTTGCCATCACATCGCTGGTGCGGCCAACGACCTGTTGCAGGCTTTCTTGAACATTGCTGCGCATGGAATTAAGCGTGGTTGAAATTGTATCCGCTGCAACCTGTGCTTCTTCCTTCATCTGGGCGCTGACACCTTGAGCCTTTTGGTTAAGCACTTCGATGCTCATGCCGGCATTATCGGTCATGCCCTTGAATTCATTTTCAAAGGTTGAAATCATTGTCGCCATGTTTTGCAACAAGGTGCCGGAAACTTCCTGCGTGCTGGTGCGCATGCGATCAATTTGACCGCCTACATTACGTACCAAGAAATTGGTTTTTTCCAGCGTTTCATTAACGTCATAACCGGATGTCAAGAGCTTGCCTGTCAGATCATTGAGCTGATCGGCGCCGCCCTTGATATCGGAGGTAAAGCTTTGCAATTGTTCCTGCGCCTTGCCTGCGACTTCTTCCAGGCGGCCCGCTTGTGCTTCAAACTGTTCGCGCAGATTTTGCGTAGCTTCGGCAAAACGGCCAGCCATCTGATGAACCATGGTCACAGCCATATCGCCACGTTGCTGCAAGCCATCACCGGTTGCAGCCATGGTTTGTACGGCTTCAGCCACTTCATTCTTGAACTCAAGCGTTGAGTTGATAATACGTTCACCCGCTTTTTCTGCATCATCATACGCCGACATTGCGGCATCACGAACGCCAGCAATCTTTTGCTCAAGCGCATCGGTGATATCCATCACGGCGAGGGATTGATGAGCAAGGCCATTGCCCAATGTGCCAAAACGGTTCAGAAGGCCTTCGGCTTCAGTCTTCAGGCCGCTAATTTGTTGACGCAATTGTTCTGCAGCAAAGGATGCGGTTGCGCCCACTTCGCTCGAGAGACGATTGAGATAAGCAGTGCTTTCTTTTGCCGAACGGCGAATGTCGCCATCGACTTCAGACAAATGATCGCTGGCAAAGGTAAGGCTTGCCATTTGATCGCGCAGGGATTGATTGACCTGTTCAACCTTGGCAATGGAGCTGTCTGCAACTTCTTCGATTTGTTGCGCAGCTTCACCAAGACGAACGAATGCCGATTGGCTAATGCCATCAAAGCGCTTGGACATACCTTCGGTACGATCAAAGGCCATAACAGCGTTGCGTTCCATGCCCACGCTTGCGCTTTCGATTTGCGCAAGAATATCACCAAGGCGGTTTTGCATTGCTTTGGCTTCGCCTTCAATCGAAAGACGCACATTTTGCGCTTCCTGTTGCAGGGCTGCGGTTGTTGCCGCAAGGGTTTCGATGCGTTGTTCAGCTTGCTGGGATGCAGCAGCCAGACCAACCGATTGTTCAACAAGGCTAGCGACGGCATCGCGCATGGTGTGCGCAATGGTTTGGCTGCCTTCGCTGACGGCGCTGATCTGACGGTTAAACTGATCATGCACATCGTTAAGGCGTGCATAAACTTCCTGCGCAGTATCGCCCGAGGTTGTCTTGGCCGACACAACGGCATTGGTAAAGACCGACAGACGATCCAAAGCTTGCTGGGTTGCGTTATCAAGAATTTGTGTGCTGTCGTGAATTTGCGTGTGCACATGGGTGAGTTGTTGCGTGCGGCTATCCATCGTTTCGCCAAGGCTGATGAGGCGATCGGCAGCAGCATTCACAACGCCATCAAGCGTTTCGATCTTGGTTTCAAGACCGGTTTGGCTCATATAAGCGAGCTCACCATAACGCTTGCTGATTTCTTCGATGTGCACTTGGGCATTTTGTGTTGCGCCGCGCATTTGATCAGACATGCCAGCAAACTGTTTATTCAGGCGGCTAAGCGCATCTTCAATGCCTTCAGCTTGCGTTTCAAGTTTGCTACGGACATCACCAGCCTGCTCGGACAGAAGGCTTGCGGCAATGCGGATGCGTTGATCGGCTGTTTGGCTATCATGGATGAGACCATTAATATCAAGGCTGAGTTGACGCACAGTTTCAGCAAGACGTTTCTGTTCGCCTTCGGCCGTGTTGCTGATATCGCCCATACGGTTTTGCACTTGTTGTGCAACATGGTTCAGGCGCAGCAACACATCTTGTGTTGCCTGCATGTTGCCATGCTGAATTGCTTCCATACGTGCAGCCACTGCATCAAGACCAGCAAGAGTTTCGGCAGCTTTGTGGCCAGCATTATCGCCATGCGTGGTAAGGCGGGTATTAAGTTCAGCAATATCGGCTGCGTTCTTTTGCAAGTTGTTTGCAAAACGCGATAATTGCGCTTCGCCTTGATCAACACATGCTCTTACACGGGCAACGGCATCGTTAAACGGCGCATCGGAAATGGTGCCAAGCTTGGTAAGCGTTTCCACCATTTCATTGCTGCGCGATAGACCTGCTTCAACATGTTGATACATGCTGTCGCGTGCGGCTTCGATGGCGTAGGCATTTTCATTAAGAAGTGCAACGGCTTCATCGACCTTTTGGCGAAGTTGTTGTTGCAAGACATCATTCTGATGCGCAACCGATTGAGCGAGCGACTGCCATGTGCCTTCGGCTTCGCGGGCGCGGGCTGCAAGTTTTTGACCCACATCTTCGAATTGTTCATGGGTTGCATTGAGCTTGGCCACATGCTGATCGGTAAGACCAACCAGTGCCTTGAAGCGTTGTTCAACACCATCAATCAAACCGGAAGAGCTTTCGGTGGTTTGTTTTTCAGCCATGAAGATACGCGCAATCATCTGATCAAGATGCTGCACCGATTGACCTGCGCTTTGATTAGCTTCCTGTGTTGCGGCAACCGCGCGTTCGCTGCTGGTTGCAATGCTTTCGACCTGGCCTGAAAGGCTAGCGCCAATAACAGCGATGCGCTCCACTACATTTTTGGAAATTGCTTCAAGACGTTCAGCCATGGTTTCATAATGGCTACCGGAAATTTTGAATTGTTGTGAAACATGCTCGCTTTGGTTGGCAACATCATCACGTACCGATGAATATTTCTGGAATGCTTCGGAGGCTGTTTTATCAAGTAACACCACCGTGCTTTGCAAATTCTGCATCAGATTGCCGGCTTGTTCTGCAAGCTTGATTTGACGTTCCTCAAGTTCATCGGTGCGTGAACCAATACCCTGGTTTGCAGCCGTAATTTGTGCTTCAAGACGGGCGGTCAAGGCTTCAAGTGCTGCGATTTCACGTGTCATGGTTTCACTGAGCTGACGGCCACTTTGTGCAAGCTTGGCTTCCTTGGTGTCGCTGATGGAAGCAAAGCGTTCGATCTCGCCGCCGATTTCCTTCATGCGTGTCATCAGGCGTTGGCCCGATCCATCAAGCAGATCCTGATTTTTGGAAAGCATATTACCAAGCTCTTGCGCTGACAAACGCGCAGCCTGCAAGGTTTCATTCATGCGGCGGGTGGATTCTTCGGTGTCTTTTTCCTGACGACCAATTTGCTCTGAAACAGTTGCAACATCCGCAAGTTTTTGATCCGCAGCTGCCTTGAATTGTTCCATCACAAGATGCAAACGATCAACCATATCACCAAGACGACCAGCGGCTTGATCAGCGCGCTCATCAAGGGTTGCAATGTGACCCGCAATTTTCCCCGAAAGATCATTGAAGCGTTCACGGTTATCATGCAGCAAATCTTCCAATACTTCACTATTGTCGCGCACGATGCCTGCAACGCGTTGAATTTCTTTTCCAGAACGTTCAGCAAGGCTGTTAATTGCGCGCTCTTCTTCTTGTAAAACCTGTACGGCATTTTGCAAAACATCGTATGAGCCATCGCCCGCTTGACGCAATAATTCCAGTTGGCGCTCCAATGCTTCGTTGAAACGGCGCACGCGGCTTTCCGCATTTGCACCTGTTCCAAGCACCATTTGCAACTGGCGGCGCAGTGGTTCGGTGATCGCCTTTACGTCTGATGCGCGCTGCAAATAAGCAATAATCATCCATAAAAACGCAACGGGCGCGATGATGCCAGAAATACCCAGCGCAACGGTGGTCACAGGCATACCTGCAATGCTGCCTGCTGCATTCACGCTCATGGTTGCAAGAAATACGGCTGCGAACCACGCAATGGTCAGGCCCATACCGGTCCAGAATGGCCATGATGCAAAGCCTTCGCGCGCTTTAGGTGGATCAATAATGGCACCGCCCCCAAAAGTACCTTGGACCTTGCGGTTGCTTTCATTTTGGCGATCACTAATACCGCTGCGTAATTCCGGCACTTGATGCGGATTCTGCTGGGAAGGACTGGCGGGTCTTGCTTGATTTTGGCCAAAAGAAGCAGGTGCTTGCGGTTTTTTCGCCATGGTTTCCTCGAGAAGGGTGCGCAACAAAAGATATAAAGAAAACATAAAAAAGCGCATTCACAGTTCTTAATAAAAAACTACAACGCAGCGAATTTTTGATTCCTGAGGCCGCACTCTAGCAAGATCGTGAGGTGAATTTGAACACAATTATTGCACGGCGATGAATTTAGCCTGTGGATAACTTTTTTGTTCAACAGGGTATGCAAAAAGCACAGTTGTGGATTTCATGTCACTGTAAAAACTGCGGTGCATTTTAGGAACGAACATCCCGGACGAGCGAAGCGATGATCCGGGATCCATATGTTAGAAAAATTGGATCCCGGATCGGCAAACCATGCAGCTAAAGCTGCGTTGGTTCTTGTCCGGGATGTACATGGAGATGACTACCCTGCCGCTGCGCCTGGTGGAGCTTGCGGATCATCGTTAAGCGAGCCAATGGCAAGCTCGTGATCCACGATCTGGATCAGGCCATTGCTGCCCACTTCCATCTTGGTTTTAAAGATGCAATCTTTAAAAAGCATTCCTGCATACACTGTGAATGTGCCACTGGCGCGGTCATAATTGACAACCTTGGGCGGGGTCATGCGTAGAATTTCTTTTACGCGCTTGCGCACCTCTTCATCGGCATCGGCTGGCGGATCAAGATTCTCAACCACCGTCATCGGGCCATATGGCCCCTGCACACAGGCAAAAAAGAAGCCAAGATAATCTGCCATGTTATCGGTGCGCAGATTAATGGGGTCCTGCTCATTCACGCTGTAAATCGGGCGGTTGGTCCAATCCATCACAAAGGTTGCATCTTCGCCGCCATTGGGATTATGCAGGGCAAACATGCTTTTTGGTTGCTGTTCGCGAATATCGGTGAGTTCAAAAAACTGGTAATTTTCATAAAAGGATAATTTAGCCTGACGCACTGGGCTTGTACCCGGCGGCAATGCATATTCACCAAGGAAAGGGTTTACGGCTGCAACGATGCGCATTGCATCCGCGCGCGGCAGAACTCGCCAATTCAGATTCATGGTTTAAACCCTAACCTTATTTATACTCAATAGTCGGTTAACCTAATTTGTAAACAGCTCTATCATCTGGTCAAGCTATAATAGGGCCTGTCTTCGACATGGTGCATTTTTATCGATTCCGGGTTAAGAATGTCTTGATTGTGTGAAAGACATGTTAAAGATTATGTGCAACGCGTGTCAAAGCGCTCAAAAATCACCTTTAAAAAGTCTTATTTTAGAGGATACTGAGAATACGAACATCCTACCCCTAACCCTTCTTGTGGAGCCTTTATGAAACAGTCCCTTCTTGCTCTTCCTCTTGTCTTGGGCGTTGCTGCAGCATTTGCATGCGGCGGTCTTGCCCATGCAGAAACAGCCGTCACTACTGAAACATCAACCGAAACAGAAGTACATGCACCGCTGAAAACAGAGTCAAAAACTGTAAAAGAAGAAAAAACGGTAAAATCATCTGGAAAAGAAAAGCCGTTTGCTGTGCCACCGCTGCCTGAATTGCCAAAGCTTCCGCCTGCACCAAAGCCACCAGAAGCACCAAAGTTACCGGAAGCACCTAAGGCATCCCCAGCCCATCCAGCAGGAAAAGCACCGGTGACAAAGACTGAAGAAAAGAAAGATGATGAAAAGAAATCAGAAACCCCGGCAACAAGCTTTGATAGCAATACGAGCATCAAAAAAGAATAGCGTTTAGCACTTATTCTTTTTTCGTTTCTCTATTACTGGAGCTGATAATGAACCGTTTTCTTCTTACCCTTGGTTTTGTTGGAGCGATTGCCTGTGCAGGAATTGCATATGCGGAAGTTGATCATGCGCATATGGCGGTGAAGGCGCCGTCAAATGCGTCTGCATCAACCAAAGCATACGTTGAAGCCAATTCCGTTATGCACAAGGATATGGCGATTGCCTATACGGGTGATGCGGATCGCGATTTTGTTCAAGGCATGATACCGCACCATCAAGGCGCAGTAGATATGGCCAAGATCGAATTGCAATATGGCAAGGACCCCGAAATCAGGAAGTTTGCGCAAGATGTTATCAATGCACAAACGACTGAGATCACGTTCATGAAAGCCTGGCTTGAGAAAAATAAAAAATAAGATAGGCAGGGCAGTTATCTAAATCATAACTGCCCTGTTTTATATTTAACGTAAGATGCCATGAAATGAATGCACTTACACAACCCCGCACATTGAAATATGCGCCCCTTTCATGGGCACGGCATTTGCCCGCATGCGGCTACCTCACTACTCCTATTCCCGTTCCAAACCCTGCTTTCCTAGATCACTTCAATCATCTTCCAACGGATGATTATGCGCCGCATGCGCAGCGGCAACGGCGCTTTTCTCAATATAAAGGCATGTGGAACAACGCAGCATGGCAAGCGGAACTGTTACCCTGCCTTCCCTTTGTTCAATATAATACTGGCAACCCGATGATTGAAGGAATTGAGCGGCATTTCGAGCCAATTAATCCGGCATGTCGCGTCGATTCGTATATCAACAACGTGCTCTCAACCATCGGCGCAGATAAAGAGCAACCATATCATCTTGATGTACATCAATATCGCGTATATGCAACGCGTGAAATGGACGGGCTTGCAGTACCTGAAGGGCGGCATCAGGACGGGCAGGAATGCGTTGCTATTCTTGTATTTAAGCGCCATGCAATTGAAGGCGCAGAACTGAGCTTATTTGATCTTGAAACGGGAAACCCTTTTCATACCACCATTATTGAAGAAAACCAGATGATCTTCTTTGATGATCGTATCATGACACATGATGCAACCCGCATTCAGCTGGCAGGAAAGAGTGACAAAGGTTTTCGTGATTACATGGTGATGAATATCAACCCATGGAATACGCGTCGTTACGGCGCTCGTGCTGACCGTCCTATCTTAGGATAGTTTTTTCAGCGCATAAAGCTTATCAAGCGCTTCACGCGGGGTGAGATCATCGGGGTTGAGATGTTCAAACGCCTTATCAAGCGCAGATTTTTCGCGAGTCATTTTAGGCACAAAATCCTGCGCTTTTGCTGATGAAATAACTGTATTTTTGTTCTGGCCCTGCTCAAGCTGCCGCAAAATCGTATCAGCGC
>RGZA01000080.1 GCA_010031785.1 Alphaproteobacteria bacterium | reverse complement strand
CGCCAACGGCTTCTTCGTTGCTTTCCGCAGTTTTATTCTCGGTTAGTTCATCAGCAGCAGTCACTCGGGCGACCTCATTTAACTTTATTGCACCAGCATTTGCTGGATCAGAACATCTTTTACTTTGAGCGGTTGCGCCGCTTCTGTCACGCGGAATAACAACTCTTCACGCAAACGGTAAAGCCCGGCAGAGCCGCGCAGATCATCAAGGCGCAATTCGCGCAAATAGGTCTGGAAATTATCAACGATGCGCGGCTTGATTTTTTCAATCGCGGCCTTGTCTTCTTCTTTTTCTAGTTCCAGCTGCATCACCAGCTTTAAGAATACCTGGCGCTTGCCTTCGGTTTGTAAATTCACAACGATTTCACCCAGATCATAAAAGACAGGGCCATGCTTTTCATCGCCATGCTTTTCATCCCCGTGCCCCTCTTCTGCTTTGTGCTCGCCTTCTTTTTCTTCAACATGTTCCTTGTTTGCTTCAACCTTCTTTGGGCCCAGCACGCCGCTAAAGACCAGCGCAGCAGCAATACCGCCAAGCAGCAACACCGCAGCAACTGCAATGATGATGATCATCTTCATCGGTAATTTCTTTTTACCGCCTTCGTCGCCTTCAACCGCGCCTTCGGGCGTGGCGCCTTCTGCGCCAGCTTTTGCTGCTTCTTTTTCTTCTTTTTTAGGATCGGCTTTTTTTTCTTCTTTTTTGGACACGTGAACAACCTTTGAGATAAGCGGAAACAGCTGCGCATTAACACTTTAACAAAGACATAGTTAACAACTTCTTGAAAGGAAAAAATTAGCGCTTTCAATATGTTATTCGGCCCATGTGTAATTCGCCCATGTGTTATTTTGATTAGGCGCGATGAATAAAACGCGATTTGTTATCGGCAAAAATAACCAAACAGGTTTTCATCTTTGCTCGCAACGCTGCAAAACACATCGCTGAGCATGAGCGAAGTCTCTGAAATAAAATGAAAAACACTCTTGGCACAGCGCATGCATAGAGAGTCTCGTGATAACCGGACGCTAAAACAATTCCAAGAATGATCCGGTTACACAACGAAGAGAGGAGTAGCGCCAGATGGAATCACCTATTTATGTTTTGTTATCGCAACAAGATGCGCTGCAACGGCAGATGGATATTGTTGCCCAAAACATCGCCAATGTGAGCACCACTGGCTTTAAATCAAGCGATGTCCTGTTTCAAGATTTCATGGTCAAACCAGCACCCAAAATGACACATCATATGGTGCTCGACCGCGCCACATTGCGCAACACTACGCAAGGCGCATTTTTAAAAACTGATAATCCACTTGATCTTGCAATTGCAGGGCAAGGGTATTTTGCGGTGCAAACACCACAAGGCGTTCAATATACACGTCAGGGAAATTTCCAGATTGATGCCGAAGGCAACCTTGTAACGGTAGATGGCTTTCAGGTGCTTTCGGGTGGAAACTCCGGCATGACCATCCCTCCTCAGGCACAAACGATTTCAATTGCCCAGGATGGCACGATTTCAACAGAAAATGGCAAACTTGGCCGTCTGCAAACCGTCAAGTTCCAGAATGAACAATTGATGAAGCAAACCTATGGCGGCTTTTACTCCACTGATGAAGCGCCCGAAATTGATAATAACTCATTGCTTAATCAAGGCATGGTCGAAGGATCCAATGTCAAACCGGTTCTGGAGATGACTCATGTCATGGAAATTTCCAGAGCTTATGAACGCGTTGCCCGCTTAATCGACGCTGAGAACCAACGATTGACCACCACCATCCGCGCGCTTGGTAAAGCCGCTTAATCAGGAGAAGAACCATGCGTAGTATGATGATCGGCGCCACAGGAATGCAAGCGCAGGAACTCAATGTGGAAGTGATCTCCCATAATATTGCGAATATTGCCACCAGTGGCTTTAAGCGCCAGCGTGCTGATTTTCAGGATATGATTTACGATAATATCCGCCGCCCCGGCTCAACCTCCACCGATGCTGGCAATATTGTACCCACCGGTATTCAGGTTGGCATGGGTGTGCGCCCGGCTGCTGTGTACCGTATCAATTCGCAAGGCAATATCACCATCACCGATAATCCGCTTGATCTGTCGATCAGTGGTCGCGGTTATTTTCAGGTGTTGTTGCCCGATGGCTCAACCGCCTATACACGCGCTGGCTCAATGCAGCTCAATGCCGAAGGCGTTATTGTCAATGCCGATGGTTATCCGCTTCAGCCTGCCATTACCATTCCAAGCAATGCAACCGATGTAACCATCAATTCAAGCGGCGAAGTATTGGTCAAGCAGGATGGCAATATAACGCCTACCAATGTCGGGCAGTTCCAGCTGGCCAATTTTGTGAACCCGGCAGGGCTTGAAGCGATTGGTAATAATCTTTTGAAAGAAACCCCGGCATCGGGCACTGCGACCACCGCCGTTCCAGCATCAATCGGCTTTGGTGAAATCCGCCAGGCATCGATTGAAAATTCGAACGTGAATGTGGTGTCTGAAATCACGAGCCTCATTACAGCGCAGCGCGCCTATGAAATGAATTCGCGCGTGATCAAGGCATCGGATGAAATGCTCAACACCGTTAGCCAGCTACGATAATAGGAATTTGATATGACCCGCACACCCAAGCTCCTCCCTCTCCTCGCCGTTTGTTCTGTGCTATGTATGACCGCACCATGCATTGCCGCAGCAACAAGCGGCGAGGTTTTTTTACGGGAAGTGGTGCTTGATAAAGCCAATATCACCCTTGGTGACTTATTTCCCAATGTCGGCGATAAGGCAGGCATGGTGGTAGCAGCCGTACCAGCGCCAGGACAAAAAACAGTTTATGATGTGACTGCATTAAACCAGATTGCGCATAGCAATGACCTTGAATGGAAACCGCAATCAACCTATGAGCGCGTGGTGGTATCGCAAGCGAGCCAATCCGTTACCCCTTCCATGATTAAAGAATTAGTAGCAGCAGAGCTTGTCAAGAAAGCGCCATCCAAGGATATGGATGTTGTTCTTGATAACCAGTCGCTGGAAGTATTCCGCGCAAAAAACGAGGCACTTTCCTATCATCTCACCGAACTTAAATATGACCCACTCAAAAGCCGCTTTGAAACCAATCTGGTCGTTGATAAAGCAGGCAGCACCGATGCCGATGTTGTAAAAGTAACAGGGCGCGCGATTTTAACCGTTCAGGTTGCCATGCTCACACACAGCGTTGCACCCGGTGATATCATCAGCGAACGTGATATCGAATGGACGCGTGTTCCGGTTGATAAGGCAGGCGTTGATGCTGTCACGCAAGGCTCGCGCATTGCCAATAGCGAAAGCCGCCGCAGCCTGAACGCAGGAGCGGTGCTGCGCATGCAGGATTTACGCGGTGCACGTCTTGTAACAAAGGGCACGCTGATTACCATTAGTGTTGAAACAGCAAACATGACCCTGAATGCACAAGGCCGCGCGATGAGCGATGGCGCGCTGGGCGACACCGTTCAAGTGATCAACACCCAAAGCAACCGCGCGATTGATGCCGTTGTTGTAGGGAGCGGCAAAGTTTCCGTCACGCCGCATGAATTATCGGCAAAAATGGCAGCAAAATAAAAAGAGAAATAAAAAATGTTGAGGAGCAGCGATATGAAACATAATTCCTTTATCAAAGCAGTTTTGATCACCAGCGCGCTTGCCAGTCTTGGTGTAAGCCTTAGCGCATGCAATGCAGGCCAGCGCATTTCTGAAATCGGTGAAGCACCTGCATTAAGCGCGGTAAGCGATCCATCACGCATGGCAGGGCCGCAACCTGTTTCATTCCCGATGCCACAAAAGGAAGTATATAAGCATCAGGCCAATTCCCTGTGGCAATCGGGCGCTCGCCAGTTTCTCAAAGATCAACGTGCTGGAAAAGTGGGCGATATTCTGACGGTTGTTATTCAGGTTGCCGATAGAGCTGAAATCAAGAATGAAACCAAGCGCTCCCGCACAACGAATGAAAATGACAAAGCGCCAAAATTACTCGGCTTTGAAACCAAGCTGCATAAATATCTGCCCGATGCGATTGATCCGACCAACTTGCTAAGCTACCAAGGCATAACGCAAAATGATGGTAAGGGTGAAATTAGCCGTCAGGATAACATAAATCTGCGCGTCGCCGCTGTCGTAACGCAAGTCTTGCCCAATGGTAATCTTGTGATTGCCGGCAAACAGGAAATGACGGTGAATTACGACTTACGCGAATTGAAAGTCACCGGCGTTATTCGCCCAGAAGATATCAGCTCCCTCAATGCGATTAATTATGACCAGATCGCCGAAGCCCGCATTTCCTATGGCGGTCGCGGCCAGCTCATGGATGTGCAGCAAGCACGCTATGGCTCGCAATTGATGGATATCATTTTGCGTTTTTCTGCGCTTTCCTCCTTCGCCAAGGCTACGGAGGACAAAGCGCTTTACCATCCGAAGCTTTAGCGTAGGATGGCCGGTACGCATGTACTTAAATGTACATTTACGTTCCGGTTCTCGAAAAACACGAAAATCATCTCAGCCTAACGAGATTCAAACTTTAAATTACTTCAGCATTTCCTGATCAACGGAAGCGTTTTGCTTATCCCACGCATTGCGAAAGCGCATGGCAAGATCGATAAAGCCGCTGATCAGCGCGCCATTATGGGTTGATTTAGCAGAAGACACCATCATGCCATCGCTCCACAACAAAATGGGAACCTTGCGGCGATACATGAGGGGCGGCACGCGGAAGGTGTAATGCACCGTGACCTTATATTGAATCCATGAAATGCAATTGATCACGGAATCTTGCATCGTGATAATTTGTGGCTCGGCTTCAACGGTAACGCCATCAGATACCAGGCTATCCGCCTGCATTTCATTGACCAGCGGGATAGCACCTTCGCGCAAGCGTTCAACAAAGAAATGAAAAATCATATCCTTTTTCATGCTGCATTCGTTGATCAGCTTTTCTTCCGGCATTTTCAGATCCTTCATCACAACGCGGCTCCAGCCATAGAGCGGCGGCAGGATCACATTGGTTGCAGGATTAGGACGATCGGATAATTCTGGCGCGACATAGATTTTCTTGGCCGGGTTAGCCAGATCATTGATCTTTGGTTTAGCTTCCGTTTGCGCAACGGGGGCTGGCTGTTCGGGCAAAGGCAGGGCCTTAACGGTGGTTTGCACAGAATTCGCTGTTTGCGCATTTGCAGTTTGCGCAAGGGCAATGCCCCCGCTTAATAAAACGCTTAATGAAAAAAGTGTCGCGCAAAAAACAGTGATATGTTTTTTCATTCTGGCCATCACCTCTTATTCATCACGCTGAGTACGCTCCATACGTTCATGGCGTTCCTGCGCTTCAACAGAAAGTGTTGCCACCGCGCGCGCTTCAAGGCGCTTGATGCCAATCGGCTCACCGGTTTCTTCACAATAGCCATAGGTATTTTCATCGATGCGGCGAATAGCTTCTTCAATTTTATTGATCAACTTGCGCTCGCGATCACGCGTACGGAATTCAAGTGACTTATCGGTTTCAAGGGTTGCGCGGTCGGCGATATCAGGTTCCTGCATGCCGCCATCTTCCTGCAGATCGTGCAAAGTGCTTGAGGATTCCTGCAGCAATTCTGCCTTCCATTTAATAAGCTTCTGACGAAAATATTCCTGCATCACAGGATTCATATATTTTTCTTTTTCCGTTGGCTTGTAATCGGGGGGAAGAATAACTGAAACCATACACTCTGCTCCTGCTTGTAATAAAGGATAACAATTCTATCTGGCGAGATTTTGTCCGTTTTGCAACTCCTTAGATGGAGTTATCACCAGTGTATGAACAGGAAAAGGCCAGAACGACTAATTAATAGCCATATTTAGCCAGTTCAACGCGCGCGCGCAGGTCAACATCATCAAGAATCTGGTTAAGACCAGGATCATCGGCCTTGGTTTTTTCGCTCTGGATTGCGGCAGATAATTTTAATAATTGTGCTCGGGTTAAGGTGCCGCACGCCAGCGCCAGACGCAAATCATCCATTTCATCAAGCAAGGCTTGTGCGCGTTTCTTACCTTTGGACTCGCGCTGCGTTGCATCATCCACTTCCTGCAATCCGATCAATGCGCTGACGCCGCCAATACCGGATGCCCCGCCCACGCCCGATGCCCCGCCCACTTCATCATTAAGATGCTGGGAGAAATTAGCGCCACCTGATTTTTCTGTCTTGCCCGCCTTGCGTACCGGTTGAGCGCCGCGCACACCGCCAGGTCCATCGACTTTATTGATCAATTTGACATCCTAAGGTTGAGTAGTGAGTAATAAGTAGTGAGTAGTGATATGCTTCATTACTCACTACTCATTCCTCACTACTAATTTCCATACTATAGCACTTTGCGTGACGCCTCTTAAAGGTCGGTTAATGAAAAATCCGCACTAGGCACAAATGGGGGCACAAATGGGGGCGCAAAACTGCAATAGGGCTAGGCTTTAGCATCCCATGATCACGGCAAGACTTACCCATTACCGGTTTATTTACGAAAACGCAACGATAGGCGATTTAATAAATTATCGTTTATTATCAATATGTTGATTCATTAAAAACTTGGCACGATCTTCGCATAGAAAAGGGGTGGAGAAGGAGTCCCACTATGATTCAATGCGTGATTCAATGCGCCGGATTATCAATGAGCGTGAAAAAATCGATTACCTCGATGATCGTATCAGCCTTGCTGCTGATCGCTCTGCTCTGTCCAGTCATAGGGAACGCAGCTTCCGTTCGCATCAAGGATATTACCGATATTGATGGCGTGCGCGATAATATGCTGGTCGGTTATGGCCTCGTTGTTGGCCTCAACGGTTCGGGCGATAGTCTTAGCAACTCCCCTTTTACCGCCAAAAGCTTGGTGGGTATGCTTGAACGCCTTGGCATTAATACGCGGGGCGATTCTTTAAAAACGAAAAACGTCGCTGCCGTTATGGTCACGGCAACCTTGCCACCTTTTTCTGCGCAAGGCTCGCGCATTGACGTAACAGTTTCAACCCTTGGCGATGCAAAAAGTCTCGCTGGCGGCACACTCCTTGTAACCCCGCTCATGGGCGCGGATGGCGAAGTCTATGCGGTTAGTCAGGGATCGCTGGTAATTGGCGGATTTACAGCGTCAGGCAATGCATCAACAGTCACCAAAGGTGTTCCAACGACGGGCCGTATTGCCAATGGCGCAATCATTGAACGCGAAATTAATTTCCAGCTCGCCGATATGCCCAATCTGCGTTTCAATTTGCGCAATCCCGATTTTACCACCGCAAAGCGCATTGCCGAAGTCATCAATAATGAGATGAAGGCAGAAGTTGCCGTTGCCGATGATCGCTCCAATGTAACTGTAACTATCCGGGATAAAAATAAAGACAAGCTTGTCGGCTTGATCACACGCATTGAACGGCTTGAAGTTGAGCCCGACGAAGTTGCCAAGGTTATTATCGATGAACAATCCGGCGTGATTGTGATGGGCGATAATGTGCGCATCAGCCGCGTTGCAATTGCACAAGGTAATCTTACGGTGCGCATTACCGAAGCGCCGCAAGTATCCCAGCCCAATGCGTTATCTTCTGGCGGTAGCACCCAAACGGTTGACCGCACCGATATTGATGTAAGTGAAGGCGAAGGCAAAAAAATGGCAGTTTTTTCGCCGGGCGTAACGTTGCAGGAACTGGTGCATAGCCTGAATGCGCTTGGCATTGGTCCGCGCGATATGATCACGATTTTGCAATCGATTAAAGCCGCTGGCGCATTGCAAGCAGAAATTCAGGTGATCTGATGCTTGATAACAATCTTCTCAGCAGCAAGCCTTATATCCCGCCAATCAAAACCGGAGAGGAACTGGTTGGCAATTTGATGAGTTCAAAAAAATCAACACCGGAAGAAGCAACCAAAGCCGCAAAGGATTTTGAGGCAGTGTTCCTCTCGCAAATGCTTGCGCCGATGTGGGCCGGGGTTGGCGAAGATAATTTTATGGGCGGCGGCTCTGCTGAAGAAACCTATCGTACGATGCTGGTTGGCGAATATGGAAAGCTGCTTTCAAAAGCAGGGGGCTTGGGCATTTCCGATGCTGTACAACGCGAAATCCTTAGAATGCAGGAGAAGCAGTCATGATCAACCGTCCCAGCACGCAGCCTGCTGCTGCCGCAGAAACACCAGCAAAAACCCTAGAAAAAGCATATGTAAAACAATTACTCGGCATCATGGCGGAGCTCTCCAGCATCATGGAAGAAGAAACACCGATTATTGAAGCACGACAATTCTCCAAAGATAGTGAATTTCTAAAACGCAAACAGGAGCTCACGCTTGATTATCAATCGGTAATGAACGTCATGATTGAAAATCAGGATCTTTTAAAAAGCCTGAGCAAGGATGAGACAGCGCAATTGCGCACTGCCGGGCAAAAACTGGATATGATCACCGAAAAAAATGCGAACGCTTTGCGCGCAGCGCATCATTCAACTGAGCATCTGCTTAAGGTTGTCATTAGCGAAATCCGCAGAGATATGCACAAGGCCAGTGGCTATTCGGGCCGCGGCACGATGGCGCTTGCGGAAGCCGCAACCGCGCGTCCTGTCTCCATCAATCAACGTGTATAGCCTTGTTTGCATTTGCGGTAGAATTTGCCGGGAAGGATTTTTTCTCCATGATCTCTATTACGGAATCCATCTTGCGATACACGGTTAATCTATTGATATTTAATAATTTTATGAGACATTCCATTTGGCACAGCGCGTGCAACATCACTAAAAGGCTCATTAAGCCATAACCAATTCAATAGGGCACTGATCACCATGATTTCTGCAAGCGACCTCGCCAAGCAAATCAATCTCAGCAAGATGCAACAGAATGCTGCAGAAGAAGCATTTAAGGCGAAGTTCGATCTTGGCTCATCGGATGCATTCCAGCATGTGTTTGATAGACTTTCAGCAGAACCCGTAAAAGTACCACACAAAAATGATGCGGCTGAACCTGCCAAAGCGCCGGTTGCCAAAAAAGTAGATCACGATCAAGATCACAGCGCTGTTTCTGACCATGGCGATGATAAAGCATCCGTATCCCGGCATGATGATGCGCCAATTAAAAAAGCCGCACGTGCAAGACATGCCAATGAGGCAAAAAAAGACGATGCAAGCAGCGATGATGTTTTTGCAGCCGACACCCGAGTATGCACCACCAATACGACTGCTGCCCAGACTGCTTTAATTGAAGGTACTGCAGTTAATGATAGCAGCGAGATAACAAGCGAAGCAGCTGTTACAACCGATGATCAAACCGTTGTTACCGCCACCGCACAACAAGCGGTCGTTGTTGATGCACCTATCGATGAAAAAGCAGTGGATGTAACGATCACTGATAAAAAACAAACGCCGTTTGATCAGGCCGATAGCGCTGCGATTACGATTAATCCGCTCATCGCTGCGCAGGTTCAGCATAATTTCTTAAACGCAAACATTGCGCCCAATTCAACGCTTACTGCCAATCTTGATATGATGCGCAAGGCCAATGCAAAGCTTGCCGAACTTGGCGCACATAAAATGGGCAAGGAAGCGCTATCGGATGATAGTGCAAATTTTGCGAACGGAATTGATGGCAGCGCAAAGGATGCGTCAGTTGATGATGGCGTAAACGCTCTGCTCGTTAAAAAAGATGCTATTAAAGAAGCAAAGAGCGAGCATGCCGATCTTATGGAATTACTGCAGGGCAAATC
>RGZA01000079.1 GCA_010031785.1 Alphaproteobacteria bacterium | reverse complement strand
ATCGCATCGAATAATTTACGCTCAGCAATACCGGCTTCGGGCAATAAAAACGCCATCATCTTTTCGACTTCGCTGGCGGCATCGCTCATCGCGTTTTTTAAATCCTGGCTTAATGAAGGCATGTTATTTCCTTAAGGGGGTTAATCGAGTTTTGCAGGTACGCGTTGCAGCGACCCATCATCAGCGATACTGATTTTTTCAACCGTCAGTTGCGCTTCACGCAATTTGCTTTCGCAATGACGGCGCAAGGCAGCACCACGTTCGTACGCCGCAACGGATTCATCGAGCTTGGTTTTGCCATCTTCCAGATTGCGGACGATTTTTTCGAGCTCGCCAATCGCATCTTCAAAACTCATTGTTTCAAAATTGGGTGCGGCGATGGAGTCAGATTGTGCAGTTTGTTTTGTCATTATGCGGGTATAGATGATTCGAATTCGATTGTGCAGTGGAAGTTTTAAGACCTTTTCCTACGCCTGTTTTTGCTATTTTGCATACAGGGTTATGTGTTTCACGTGAAACATTTCCGCTAACGGTTTGAAGCACAAGGATTTTTAACAAATTTATTTGTTATTGCGAGAAAGATTGACAGGTTTTAGCAAACACGCACGAGCTTCAATCTTTAGATCACGCATCATCTCTATCTGCTTTTGGATATCTGCTTTTTGGCTCGGCGTTCGCAAACAATATCATACCAATCAAGTATTTAATTGTAGGGTTGTATGATTATAAATCCCTCAACCCAGAGTAGTTTTTTGTGCTGCACTGCACAGAGATTCAAATTTGTTCGCTTGCCAAAACTAATTTTTTTCCGGTAGCCTCACCTCTCAATTATTTTTTAACGATTGAAGGGAATCCAGAATGACTGTTCAAAATGTGGCAAGAGCCAAACAACTCCTCGCACAACGAATTATCCCTGCGGTTAAGTTTGAAAGACCAGAACATGCAAAAACCTGGACAGAAATTTTCGCAGAAGAAGCTCACAACGCCGGCATTGAAGGAAAGCCAGTAGTAGAATTGCTCGCACGTAATGCTCAATCCGCTGCATCTTTAGCAGAAATGGCAAGGGTGGATGGTGTTGTTCTTGGCCTAGGTAGCATCAGAGGCCCAGAGAGCCAAGTGCGCGAGATGTTCAAAATGGCAGCAGACCATAATTGTAAGTTCGCAGTAACGCCAGGAACAACTCAACTGCAATATGCCATCGCCAGAGAATTTCCAGATATTGATTTATTCCCTGGTACATCAACCGGAGGAGAATGGGCATTAGCAGCACAAGAAATTGGTGAAGATGCAGTTGTAAAACTCTTCCCAGCTGCAGTTGTTGGTGGACCAAAATTGGTTACAGCGTTGCGTGGGCCATACCCAAACATCACTGTGATGGCCACAGGCGGTGTTACAGAAGCAAATACCAGAGAATATTTGGCTACTCCTGGCATTCTTGCAATCGGGACCAGCGCAGTTGCGCCCGATGCTCTCATTAAAGAGGGCAAATGGGATGAAGTTCGCACTTTAATTAGACGTAATTTGGCATTGCGAAACCCAGCGCCATAATAACCGCTTATCACATACTGATCCTTACATGATGTAAGGATCAGTATCATTATGTACCGTAGAACAAAGTACTGTAAAAATCTGACGTAAGATTTCTGACTTAGGATTGTGGTATTTTTAATTTAAAAAATCAGGGAATAAAATGGTTGAACTTAATCCAGAACTTCTAGCAGTGCTAAAACGCGTTGAAGAACGCAGCAAGGAAACGCGCGCGGCAGCCTTGGCCAAGGTTGACCATCAGCTTAAACTACGCGAAGGCAAGACTGCTCGACAATTTCTTGCTGATAAACCAAGCAGTCTTGTACACGCATTCACTGCTGGCTGGAAAATATGTTGCAATAAAGTATCCGAGTTATTGTTTGGTAATTTCTTGAATATCGCCATCATTAATAGTGGTAACGATGTCATCAGTTCGGGCGCACCTCTCCTTAAATTCCCAGATATTCTAAAACGAGTATTGCTGGACATAGGCGCAAAAGGTCAGGTTGCAGCAGGCACCCCCGCCGAATGCGATGGCGTGACCCAAAATACAACAGGCATGCAAACCTCGATGAAAAGTCGTGATGATATTGCAAATGCAACCATTGACGGTTTGGTTCACAAGACATTTGATGGTGCGTTGCTATTAGGTAATTGCGACAAAATTGGCCCGGGCCTGCTTATTGGTGCGTTGCAATTTAGCATCCCCGCAATGGTCATTTCTTCAGGCCCGATGAAATCGGGTATTTCCCATAAAGAAAAAATGGCAAGACGCGACGCAAATAAACAACTCGTCGCAGAAGGCAAAGGAATAGATGTTGTAGCCACAACAGAAACAGAATTTAAAAGCTATCCAGCAGAAGATGAAGGTGGCACATGCGGCTTTCTTGGAACAGCCAATAGCAATGAAGTTGCAATAACCTGTATGGGATTGCATGTACCGGGTACCACTTTTGTACAATCAGGAACGCCTTTACGCTTGGCCGTTACGGAAGAAGCAGCACGCATGATTGCTGCCAAGGATGATCCCAAAGACACGAAAAGCAAAGTCGCACCACTTACGAAAATCATTGATGAGCGCGCGATCTTAAACGCGGTCATCGGCGTATTGGCCGTAGGCGGATCAACGAACCTTGCCATCCACATGATTGCTATTGCAAACTCAGCAGGTATTGATCTTCGCTTGGAAGATATTGATGCCATATCAAACGTTATTCCACGATGCGTACATGTATTCCCCAACAATGCCAATGCAAACGTCAATGATTTTGAGGATGCTGGCGGCATGCCGTTCTTAATGAGAGAACTGGCAAATGCAGGGCTTTTCTTTACCGATGTCACAACGGTAGCAGGAGAAGGCATGGATCGTTATTTCCAGCAAGCTTATCTGGATGATAGCGGTAAACTGCAATGGCGCGATGCGCCTGCTGAAAGCAGCAATCTCGATGTCTTGCGGCCACCTTCCAATCCTTTTGACAGCCATGGCGGCTTTAGACTCCAAGGCGCAGCTGCAAATGGTATACCGGAACTTCATGCATTAAGTGATGGTTTAAAAGTATTACAAAAAGAATTTAACTTTAAGGTTGCGCTTATTACTGATGGAAGATTGTCAGGAGCTTCAGGATCAATCCCTGCTGCTATTCACTGTGAACCAGAAGCAGCCCATGGCATAGGTATGCTTTCGCGCGTTAAGGATGGAGATATTATTTGCCTCAATTCAGATGATGGCACCATCACTATGCCTGGTCTAAATGAAATGGAATTCAACCAGCGGCCAGCAGCAATTGAACCTACAGTAAGCAAAGATGAAGAACACACCG
Organism: Alphaproteobacteria bacterium; assembly: GCA_010031785.1. Classification (GTDB taxonomy): domain Bacteria; phylum Pseudomonadota; class Alphaproteobacteria; order UBA9219; family RGZA01; genus RGZA01. The sequence continues at coordinate 6,402 of RGZA01000079.1, read as the reverse complement.
TAGAAGCATGGCAAGAAGCTGCCAATGAAGCGACACGCCGCATGCCTCCACCTAGCGCAGGCTGTTTGACGGTACGACCAAAATTTGTTCAGGCTATTGCTCGAAACCGTGGCGATCTTGCGCTTGCGGCCTAATACTTTGCTCTAAAACGCCTTTTCCAATTGGCCTTGCATTAACTGTACCAAATTGGTACAGATTGGTTATGGTTCGTCTTAGCAAACTCACGGATTACGCGGTGGTCCTGCTTACTCAAATGGTAAGCGGGCAGATGGTGCGCCCAAATATAAATGGGGAAGGCAAGATTGCGACCCATAGTATGACTACGGCGAGCCTTGCGCAAATTACCGGCCTGCCCCACCCCACCGTTTCCAAGATTTTAAAGAAATTGAGCAAGACCGGTTTGCTGGTTGCGCAGCGCGGGGCAACGGGTGGCTATACGTTAGCGCGCGATGCGCAGGATATTTCGGTCGCTGATATTGTGACCGCACTTGATGGGCCGATTGCGCTCACTGATTGCGCGCAAGGATCATCGCAATCCTGCCAGATGGAACGCAAATGCCCGATCAACGGCCATTGGAACCGGGTCAATATCGCAATACGTGATGCATTGCAAAGTGTAAGCCTTGCGGAAATGGCACAGGATATAAAAATCGATACGCGGCCTTTTATCGAGATACCGCGCATCACTGAACATCGCGACACGATCGCAGCAAAATACCAATGAGAGCATAATGAATACTGCTGAAGAATTATCGGGCAAGGCCCGAACCCTTTCCGAATTAAAACCGCTGACTGACAAAGGTTACGCGCAAGGATTTGTCACGGACATTGAACAGGAATTTGCGCCCAAGGGTCTGAGCGAAGACACGGTGCGCTTTATTTCTGCCAAGAAGAATGAACCGGAATGGCTGCTGCAATGGCGCCTTAAGGCCTATCGTCATTGGCTTACCATGACCGAGCCTGATTGGGGAAAACTCAATCATCCGCCAATTGATTATCAGGATGCGTATTATTACGCCGCACCAAAAAAGAAATTAAAGAGTCTGGATGAAGTTGATCCGCAGCTTTTGGAAACATACAAGAAACTCGGCATTCCAATTTCTGAACAGGAAACACTCGCCGGTGTTGAACCGCGCATTGCAGTGGATGCCGTTTTTGATTCTGTGTCAGTAGCGACAACCTTTAAGAAAAAACTTGAAGATATCGGCGTGATTTTCTGCGCGATCAGTGAAGCGGTGCAGAAATATCCCGAGCTTGTGCAGCAATATCTGGGCAGCGTTGTGCCAATTTACGATAATTATTTTGCAACGCTCAATTGCGCGGTGTTCACCGATGGATCGTTTGTTTATATCCCCAAGGGCGTGCGTTGCCCGATGGAGCTTTCCACCTATTTCCGCATTAATGCCGAGAATACCGGGCAGTTTGAGCGCACGCTGATCATCGCCGATGAAGGCTCGCACGTTTCCTATTTAGAAGGTTGCACAGCGCCCAAGCGCGATGAAAACCAGTTGCATGCAGCGGTTGTTGAACTTGTTGCGCTTGATAATGCGCAGATCAAATATTCCACGGTGCAAAACTGGTATCCTGGCGATGAAAACGGCAAGGGCGGCATTTATAATTTTGTGACCAAGCGCGGGGCATGCCGTGGCGATCATTCGAAAATTTCATGGACGCAGGTGGAAACCGGCAGTGCGATCACCTGGAAATATCCAAGCTGCATTTTGCAGGGCGATCATTCGGTGGGTGAGTTTTATTCGGTGGCGATGACCAATCATTATCAGCAGGCCGATACCGGCACCAAGATGATCCATATCGGCAAAAACACCAAATCGACCATTGTTTCCAAGGGTATTTCAGCGGGTAAAGGCCAGAATACCTATCGCGGGCTTGTCAAAATTATGCCTAAAGCCGAAGGCGCACGTAATCATACGCAGTGCGACAGCTTGCTGATTGGCGATTTGTGCGGCGCGCATACCATTCCCTATATTGAAAGCCGCAACCGCACCGCGCGCCTTGAACATGAAGCGACGACATCAAAAATTTCCGAGGATCAGCTCTTTTACTGTCGCCAGCGCGGCCTATCTTCCGAAGATGCGGTTGGCTTGATTGTGAACGGCTTTTGCAAAGAAGTGTTGAATGAGCTGCCGATGGAATTTGCCGTGGAAGCACAAAAATTATTAAGTATCAGTTTAGAAGGAAGTGTTGGATGAGTACGCCTATTCTTGAAATTAAAAATCTGCATGCACGTGTTGAGGAAAAAGAAATTCTCAAAGGCATCAACCTTACGATCAATGAAGGGGAAGTGCATGCAATTATGGGCCCCAATGGTTCAGGAAAAAGCACGCTTTCCTATATTCTTGCTGGGCGCGAGGGTTATGAGATTACCGCTGGCGAAGTGCTGTTTAAGGGCAAGGATCTGCTAAGCCTTGCACCTGAAGAGCGCGCGGCGGCTGGCGTATTTCTTGGTTTTCAATATCCCGTGGAAATTCCCGGTGTATCAAACATCATCTTTTTAAAAACCTGCGTGAATTCGGTGCGCAAGGCGCGCGGCCAGGCTGAATATGATGCGATTAAATTTTTGCGCATTGTTCGTGAAAAAGCCAAGACGCTGAATATGGATGAAGCGATGCTCAAGCGCAGCGTGAATGTCGGCTTTTCGGGCGGTGAAAAAAAACGCGCAGAGATTTTGCAAATGGCGCTGTTCGAGCCATCCCTTGCGGTCCTTGATGAAACTGATAGCGGTCTTGATATTGATGCACTCAAGGTTGTATCGGACGGCGTGAATGCCTTGCGTGATCCGAGCCGCGCAATGCTGGTGATTACGCATTACCAGCGTTTGCTTAACCACATTGTGCCTGATCATGTGCATGTAATGGCTGCGGGGCGCATTCAGGAATCTGGCGGGCGTGAACTGGCCCAGAAACTTGAAGCAAACGGTTATGCGCAATATATCAAGGCGGCATAGGAAATAGCATGCAGTCGATCCCCACCTATTTATCGCAGCGTATTGCAGGCGGCGTTTTGCCAGCTGATTTACCGGGACAGCAGCATGCATGGCTTGTGCAAAAACGCGAAGCAGCGTTGCTGCGTTTTCTAAATAATGGTTTGCCAACAGCGCAGGATGAAGATTGGCGCTATACCCATTTGCGCGCCATTGAAAAAGAAACATTCCATCTTGCCGATCAGTCAACCCCAACCCAAACCATTGAGCATATGACGCAGGATTTTTGCGGCAGCGCCGTGTTTGTGGATGGCATCTTGAGCAAGACTTTATCAAAGCTTGATAACCTGCCCGCAGGATTGTCGGTGAGCTGCGTGCGTGAAAAGCTTAAAGGCCAACAGGCAGATGATTTTTTCCCAGCCATGATTGGCGCGGATTCATGGCACGATTTGAACACAGCGTTGTTTGATGATGGCGCTGTGATTGATGTAGCCGCAGGCGCCGTGATTGAAAAGCCACTGGAAGTCATATGCCTTTCAACAAAGCAAAATAATGCAACAGCGTATCATGCGAAAAATAGTATTCACTTAGGTGAAAACGCATCGCTTAAGATCTATAAATCGAAAATCTCGAATGCATCGCATGTGATTTTTTCAACACATATGAACCATATCACACTGCAAAAAGGCGCAAAACTGCAACGCATTGTGCTGAGCAAACATGCCGATACGACCTTTACCTTTGTGCATGATGATGTGCTGATTCATGAAGGCGCCGTGTTTGAAAAAACCGCGATTAATCTTGGTGGAAAAATTATTCGGCAGAAAACCACCATGAATCTTGCGGGCGAGAACGCTTATGCGGGCATGAATATTCTTACGCATACCGCGCAGGATGGCACCACCGATGCGCTCGTGGATATGCGCCATAACGCGCCACATACACAAAGCAAGCAATTGATCCGCTCGCTTGCCGGTGGAAAAGCGCGCGCTGTTTTTCAGGGCAAAATTACTGTCGCGCAGATCGCGCAGAAAACCGATGCTGCGCAAAATCATCAAGGCATGCTGCTTTCAGATACCGCCGAGATTGATGCCAAGCCGACGCTTGAAATCTATGCCGATGATGTCAAATGCAGCCATGGCAATACATGTGGCGCGCTTGATGAAACGGCTTTGTTTTATCTGCGCTCGCGCGGGATTCCCAAGGAAGAAGCGGAGCGCCTGTTACAACAGGCCTTTATCGCTGAACTGTTTGAACCGTTTGAGGAAAGCTTGCGCGATTCATTGATGCAGCGCATCACCGATATTATTGAAAAAGGTGCGGCATGACTGAATGCGGATTATTTGCCTGCGTAACGCCCAAGCAGTTTGATGCGGTGAAATACCGCGCGGATTTTCCTGCGCTGCATCAGGAAATTAACGGCGCGCCATTGGTGTTCCTTGATAGTGCTGCAAGCGCGCAAAAACCCAAACAGGTTCTGGAAGCGCTGACGCGGCTTTATGCAAATAATTATGCCAATGTGCATCGCGGTGTATATACGCTGAGCCAGAAGGCCACCGATGCGTTTGAGCGCGCGCGTGAAACCGTGCGCCGTTTTATCCACGCAAAAAGCAGCGATGAAATCATCTTCACGCGCGGTGCAACCGAAAGCATCAATCTGGTTGCGCATAGCTGGGGCCGTGCATTTTTAAAACGCGGCGATGAAGTATTGATTACCGAACTTGAACATCACGCCAATATCGTGCCATGGCAAATGTTGGAAAAAGAAATCGGCATTGTGTTAAAGCCGGTACGCATAGAAGATAATGGCGATGTACTTGCGCAAAATGTCATTGCAGCGATTACGCCCAACACCAAATTGATCAGCATCGCGCATGTTTCCAATGCGCTTGGCACGATTTTGCCAGTTGAAGAAATTATTGCTGCGGCAAAGGCAAAAAACATCACCGTACTGCTTGATGGCTGTCAGGCAATTTCACATATCGCTGTGGATGTGCAGGCCTTGGGCTGCGATTTCTACGTATTCTCCAGCCACAAACTCTATGGGCCAACGGGCGTTGGCGTGTTGTGGGGTAAAAAAGAATTACTCAATAAAATGCCGCCCTATCAAACAGGCGGCGATATGATTGAGGTGGTGAGTTTTAAAGGCACAACTTTTAAACAGACTCCGCACCGTTTTGAAGCAGGCACGCCTGCGATTGCCGAGGTGGTTGGGTTTGCTTCAGCCATTGAATATGTATCAACGATCGGGCTTGATCGTATTGCAGGTTACGAACATGAATTACTCGAATACGCCACCGCAGAGCTTTCCAAAATTAAAGGTCTGCGCATTATTGGCACGGCGCCAAACAAAGCATCGATCATTTCCTTTGTGATGGATCATGCACACCCCCATGATATTGGCACCATTTTAGATGGCTATGGCATTGCAGTACGTGCAGGGCATCATTGCGCGCAGCCACTAATGGAACGGCTTGGCGTTGTAGCGACCACACGCGCCTCCTTTGCATTTTATAATACATGTGATGATGTCGATGCGCTGGTCGCAGGCATTAAAAAAGTTCAGGAGATTTTTAAATGAGCACGAGTGCCGCTGAGCTGCGCGATCTCTATCAGGAATTGATCCTTGATCATGGGCGTACGCCGCGCAACAAGCGCAAACCACCAGAAGCAAACCGCGAAGCATTGGGCCATAACCCGATGTGCGGTGATCGCATGACGATTTATTTAACACTTGGTGAGCATGATGCGCTAATCGAGGATGTTGCGTTTGAGGGGCAAGGCTGCGCGATCTCTACCGCTTCCGCTTCGATGATGACTGAAATTTTAAAAGGCAAAACGGCAGCGCAGGCGCAGGAAATTTTTGATTATTTTCATACGCTGTGCACAACCGACCATGCATCGCCGCCTAATCATTTGAACGAAGATGATCTGGATCGTCTTGATGCGCTATCGGGCGTGCGGCAATTTCCCATTCGCGTAAAATGCGCAACATTGGCATGGCATGCGATGCAGGCGGCCTTGTGCCCTGCTGGCATGCGACAAAATCAGGTGAATTCGGAAGGCGATGAAAAACAATGAGCGATCAAGCAGCCAGCAAAGAAAATGATGTGCGCGACGATATTGTGCGCGTGATCAAGACCGTGTTTGATCCGGAAATTCCGGTGGATATTTATGAGCTTGGCCTGATTTACGGGATTGATCTTGAACCGCAGGAAGATGGCCAGTTTAAAGCCCATATCCGCATGACGCTTACCACCCCCAACTGCCCATCGGCCGCAGAATTACCGGCCGCCGCGCAGAATGTGACCGAAACCGTGGAAGGTGTGAGCAGCGCAAGCGTGGAAATTGTCTGGGACCCGCCATGGACGCGTGATTTAATGAGCGAAGAAGCACGGCTCAGTCTTGGTTTTTTCTAGCCTTGGATTTTTCTAAATGCGTACTAGTTTAATATAAAGTGA
>RGZA01000078.1 GCA_010031785.1 Alphaproteobacteria bacterium | reverse complement strand
GCGCGATACGCTAATCCGCGTGTTCAGCCTGCTGCTGCCAGAAAAAGAAAAGAAAAAGAAACGCAATCTTCCTGCAATTATCGGCCGGTAAGCAATGACGGTACGCATTGAGGATAAGGCGTTACCGTCTCATGTCATTCTTAAACGTTTAACCAACTATTATGCGGTGAGCATTGATCTGCGGCTGCGCGATGTCTATCGCCAGCTTTTACAAAAACTTGGCAATCCGCATTTGAACGTGCCGCCCGTTATTCATGTAGCAGGCACCAATGGCAAAGGATCGACGATCGCCTTTATGCGCGCGATGTGTGAGGCAGCGGGTTTGCGCGTGCATGTTTATACATCCCCGCATCTTGTGCATTTTCACGAACGCATTCGCCTGGCTGGAGAATTAATCAGCGAAGAACATTTGTGCGATGTGCTGCTGGAATGTGAGCGCGCGAATGATGGCGCGCCGGTGACCTTATTTGAAATCACTACGGCTGCTGCGTTTCTTGCCTTCTCGCGTACAGAGGCGGATGTATTGTTGCTCGAGGTTGGTCTTGGTGGACGCCTTGATGCGACCAATGTGATTGAGCAGCCATTAGCCAGCATTATCACGCGCATTTCCTATGATCACCGCGAATTTTTAGGTGATACGCTGCAAGCCATTAGTGCTGAAAAAGCTGGTATATTTAAGAAAAATGCCCCCGCGATTATTGCGCCGCAATCTTCGCCCATTATTGTGCAAACACTACATGATAAAGCTGCCGACATGGGCGCACCTGTTACCGATTGCAGGTATCAGGTGAGCGATAACGGATTTGTGGTAAACGGAATTTCTTTTCCAAAACCGAATTTAATGGGCGAGCATCAATATGCCAATGCCGCGACCGCGATTGCTGCATTAAAAAAACAAACACGGTTTAACATTACCGATGATGCGATGCATACTGGATTACAGAATGCTGAGTGGCCAGCGCGCTTGCAACAATTATCAAAAGGGCCTTTGGTTGATATGCTCCCGCCCGGTTATGAATTATGGCTGGATGGTGGGCATAATGACAGCGCAGGCGAAGCGCTCGCGCAATGGGCACGCGAAGAACAAAGGCCAATGCTTGTCATTGCGGGCATGCTCTCGACTAAACATCCACGAGAATTTCTGGCACCGCTGGCACCTTATATCAGTGCACTTGCCGGCATCCCCATCCCGGGTGAGGAAAAGAGTTTAACAGGGCAAGCCATGGCCAAAGCAGCGCGCGAAGCAGGCATCAAAACCGCGCAGGGCGCAGAAAATGCTGAAACGGCCCTTATATGGCTATTATCATCCCCGCCCCGCCCTGCACGCATTTTAATCACCGGATCGCTGTATCTTGCGGGCCAAATCCTCAATAAAAATACTTAGTTTTTCTCGGCAGCATAAGCCGCCGCCATGCCAGTCGGCATGGATGCCAACAGGAAATACAAGCGAAAAGAGCCTGCTGGCATTGCATTTTAGTAATATTTATCGAGTTTTAACCACCCCTGTTCTATGGTTATGCTCTTCATTTCCTAAGGAACCTCATGAAAGACCTAAAATTAGAACCCGTTTCTGCTGAAGCCTTGCCTTCCTTGCTTGCCGATATTAAACCCATCCTTGAAGCCAAGGAGATGGATGTGGATGCGCTCGATGTGCGCGTATCGCCGCTCACATGGTATGATGATTATAATTTCTACATTTTGCAGGATCACGAGCAAACCCGCCACATGCTGTATAAGCCCGGCGATGCAGAGTTGCTGAACTGGACCAATGAAGTGATCTACCGCGTCAATGACAAGGCGCCTATTCGTCTTGATCGCAAAAATGTCATCCCTTACGCCAAATTCTTTTTCCATTATGTGCGTGGCCAGTTGGGCCGTTTCATCATTGTTGAAAAGCCAGAAGAAGTCGCATGGCTTGACAATGCAACGCCCGAAGAAATGCAGAAGGTCAATGACCGTTTGATGCCAGTCACCTATAAAGGCATTGGCCGCGATAATCGTTATTTATTGACCGCAAGCGTGGTGTTCAAAAACGCGCTGTTCAAAACCAATATCCGCGTTGCCCCGGATGGCTTGATGGAATTGACCGATGAAGAGCTTTTACTTGAAGATCTCAATGTGCCGATTGATCCACCGCCACCATTAGATTTCTAATCTAAATTAGATCTTGCTCTTCACCCACGCCGCGAGCTGCGACTTAGGCATTCCGCCCACTTTGGTATCAATCAGCTGACCATCCTTGAACAGCATCAGGGTTGGGATATTGCGCACGCCATATTTGCTGGGCGCCATGGGGTTTTCATCAACATTCACCTTGGCGATGCTGATCTCGGCGCTCATATCTGCGGCAAGCTCTTCCAGAACCGGGCCAATTGCCTTGCATGGGCCGCACCATTCCGCCCAGAAATCAACCAAGACGGGCTTGCTCGATTTCAGAACATCGGCTTCGAATGTGGCATCACTAACTGCGACAGTATTGTTACCCATATGGCTCTCCTAAAAATTGTATTCACTATTATATGGTGCTGCTTTGCAAAGGGTCAAGTGCACCCAGAATCTGCATACCACGCGCTAATGCAGCCTTATCAAGCTCCATTAATGTCAGGCTGTTGGTCCATAACAGCGCCGCGCGGATGGTTTTATCAGGGTATAATTGCCCAAGCAGCGCGGTATAGCACGCCATTTGCGCAAGATAGGCATCATCGACATGCGCTAGCTTACGCGGCGGCGGGCGGTTGGTTTTGAAATCAACCACCAGCACTTCTTTTTCAGTAACCAACATGCGGTCGATTTGTCCGGAGAATTTTTTGCCCATCACGGCGCCGATGATCGGTACTTCAGCCTTTGCAGCACCAGAAAATAATTCGGCAAATACGGCATGGCGCAGTACGGCCATTACTTCAGATACATCATGGCTCGCCTGTTCATGCGCATGATGCTGCAGGAAACGTAACGCCTGCGCCTCCTGCTGATCGCGCGGCAATGCTGGGAGCAGTTGCAACAGGCGATGTAAGCGCCTGCCGCGCTGAAATGATGAGCTGGCTGGGTTGAATTGTGGTTCGCTTTTCTCAACAAGCAACGAAGGATTATAAAAAGCCTGTTTCTGGGGTGTTTTTTCGATTGTTTGCGTTAGCCAAGCAGGCGCTGGTGCATGCGTTGGCACAGCAGGAATAGATGGTGCGATGGGTTGCAAGAGCGTTTGCGCATCACCATAGCGCCAAACAGTTGTCTCATTTTTTTCGATCACCTCTGCATCAAGCCGTTGCATTGCGCTGATGCAATGATTTTGCCACGGTGTTTTTTCAGATTCTTTATTTTTAATCGCGCTACATAAAATCAGAACATCGGCTGCGCGCGTGAGTGCAACATAGAGCAAGCGGCGATGTTCTTGCGCTTGCGCTTCCTGATAATATTCCTTGGTGCGCTTAACATAGGCAACAGGTTTGGTATTGGGCGTTGCCGCCATGGCAAAGCCTTGCGCATCCCAAAAAAGCGCTGGCTGTTCGCCCTGCTTGTGCGGATCGCGCATGAGATCGGGCATGAAAATGATCGGCGCTTCAAGGCCCTTTGCACCATGCGTTGTCATAATACGCACTTCGCCATTGGCATTGCTTTGTTCGCGCTTGAGCTCGCTGTCATCTTGCGTAATGGCACGCACAAAAAGCTGCAAAGATAGCGGGTTTTGCGCATCAAAGCGCCGCGCTGCGGATAAAAGCTGCTCCAGCGGGTCAATTGCATCCGCGCCCAGGCGATGGATCATCGCGGTTTTCCCGCTGCTGTTATTGCCGGGGCAAGGTTGATATAAAATCTGTGAGAGCAGCGCGAAAACAGAAACCGTATCCGCCATGTTCAAAAGCTGTTTGAGATAATCAGCAATCGCAGCCATACGCACATGCGCTTGCAGCCTATCCCACAGGCTGCCATCACGCGCATGTGCAAGTTCAAATAATTCGGCATCCGAGATGCGGATCAGCGGACCACGCAGTATTTCTGCCAGCGTCAGATCATCCTGCGGCAATAATAAAAAGCGGCACAGGCTTATCATATCTTGCACGGCAGGTTGCTCTTTAAGCACCATGCGGTCAATCCCGGCAACAGGAATGCTTTTTTCTTTCAGTACGCGAATGATTGGCGATAGCAGCCCGCTGCGTCGTTGCAACAGAATGATAATATCATCAGGGCGAATGGGGCGCGTAGTATCACCAGTTTTGATATGCCAACCTTCGCGCAGCCAAGTGCCAATTGTATCGGCAATGCGAATAGCAAGCTGCACATAAGCATGTTTGGTATCATCGCGCTCAATGGGCGCTTGCCAAGACAGTGGCAATTCCTTTTTTTCCGTTTTAATCGGCGACCACATTTCAACATAGCCACGCACCGTGCGCCGCGCAAAATGGCGCATCGGCGCATGGGTCACGCCTTTGCGCGTTTCTTCCATTTCAAAAACTGTATCGACAAAGGAAAGCACTGCAGGCGCTGAACGGAATGACTGGATACGCTCCACATCCATCATTGGCTTTGGCAAATGGCTGTAGCGTTCAAATAATCGCGCCTTGATATCAAGGTAATGCCGGTGATTGGCGCCTTGGAAACTATAGATCGATTGTTTTTCATCGCCCACCACGAATAAGGTGCGGGTATGATCTTCGCGCGCGCCTTTACCGGCAAGCATTTCTTCGAGTAATTCAAAAATAATTTCCCATTGCTCGGGGCTGGTATCTTGTGCTTCATCAATCAGGATATGATCAATGCCGCCATCGAGTTTATATAATATCCACGGTGCAACGCCGGGCTTTAAAAATACATCGCGCGTTTTTAAGATAAGGTCATCATAGGTAAGCTGCGCCTGTGCCTGCTTTGCCTGCTCATAAAGCTGCCATAGCTGATGGCTTAGCATATAAAAAGCACACTGCTGATGATAGAAACGGATGGTGAGTTGCTGCTGGCGGATTGTTTCTACGCGCTGCGCTTCGCTATACAGAACCTCCGCCAATGCGGGTTGCTTTTTCTCCAGCGTTTTGGTCAGCGTCTTTTTTATTTCATCATCGGTTGTAATAAAGATTTTAAAATAGGTGGTGAAGGTTTCGGCCCGCTTTTCTGGCTGCGATAACCATAACCCTAATGCTTCAGCGTTTTTAATGTCGGTATTATTGCCCTGCTGCAGATGGATGATTACTTCGTGCAACTGACTTTCCGGTAAAAACGGTGCGGTGCATTGCTGCTGCAAAAACGCATCTTCGCTGCCAGTAAAATCGATGGATAATTTTTTGCGCAAATCGGCTTCAAATACAGCTTTATCGGGATGCAATTCAAAATGCTGCGCCCATTTGCCAGCATTATAAAAAAGCTGCTGCAGCATCTGCCGGGTGCGCGTTGTGGATTGCGTTGCGCCAAGCGTTTCAAGCGCATGCGATAGTTCCGCATCACGCTTTACCTGCGCATAAAAAGTGGCGAGCACCTGTTCCTGAAATTGTTTTTGTTTTTCGCCTTCGAGCAAGGTGAAGTGCGGTGCTAGCTCCGCCTCGTGCGGGAAGCGATTTAAAATCATCTGGCAAAAGGCATGCATGGTCATAATGCGCATGGCATCCGGTCGATCAAGCACCTCGGCAAATAGCCGTCGCGCTTTTTTCAAAATCAGCGCCGTCGTTTTTAAGTGAAAGATAGTTTCAAGGCGATGTTGCAAGGCGCTTTCGGGAAGCGTTGCCCATTCTGCCAATTGCTTGTGCACGCGGTTTTGCATTTCCGCTGCTGCGGCCTTAGTATAGGTTAAACACACAATATGGGGCAGTTTCTTGCGGTTATCGAGGCGGCTTTGTAGCAATAAACGCAACACGCGCTCGGTAAGCAGCGTGGTCTTACCACTCCCAGCGGAAGCAGACACCCACACGGATTGCACAGGGTCCAGCGCCACAAGGCGCTGCGCCTGTTGTTGCTGTTCAAGCGCAGAAGATTGAGGAGCGATAGAAACCATCACGCATCCTCCTGTTCAATTTCGCCTTTTGACCATTCCGCAACACGTGCAAGGCGTGCATAATCCTGCGCAGGCGTTAACAATGTTGGGCGCGGCACCGAATGATAGAGCGTGCCTTCTTCCAGATACGTATTGATGAAATCCATAAGGCCGGGTTGATGCACGGTTTCGATTTCGCCTTCACTGAGCGCGATTGGCTTTTTATCATTAAGCAATTTATCGCCCTCACCAATATCGATATAGCCGACCTTGCTGGTTTTACTGTGTGACAGCCCTGAAAACCCTTTATTGGCAGCGATAATCGCTTCGACCAGCAGTTGTGGCTTTAACGCATGTTTAACTTCAAGCTGCGAAGGGGATTTACCGGTTTTATAATCGCTGATCTGCAAGGTGTCATCGGGCAACAGATCAATGCGATCAGCTTTTGCCTGTAAGAGTGGCTGATAATTGTTAAGCGCAAGGCGCATCTCGCCACGTTTTTCAGAATAAAACGCTGTGATTTCTGCGCGGCGTTCGCTTTCAAATTCCCACAGATTATGGGCGAGCACCGCAAGACGCGGCTGCATCATATGAATTTCTGCATCGCAGCTGCCATGCTTTGCAAAGCCTTCCTTCATTAAATCAATGAAGCGTTGTTGTGCCTCAATCGGCCAGTGATCGGGGTAGGTTTTTGCAAGCGTATCCAGCACGTCATGAAAAATATTGCCGCGATCCATTGCTGTCATTTCCGCATCAAGATCATGCAGCGCGCGCAAGCGCAGCACGGTTTTTGCATAAAATGCGTAAGGATCACGCATCCATAACTCGATATTGGTTGCACTGAGCTCGCTGGGCAACGCCAGTGGATCTACGGTAATCGCAGGCGCTTCGCATGGTTCAATCACATCGACCGCATCCAGCAGTGCGGCCCATTCATGCCATGGTTCTTGCGGGTTTAATGCATTGGGTGCGCCGAGCATTTTTAAAACTGCCTGCAGGCGCAAAAGCCAGCGCGATGGGTTGGTGGGTGTTTCACCCTGCCGTTCGGAGCGCAGCAGCATTACATTACTTTGCGCAGCGAGTTGCACAAAATCATGCGCGGTCTGGCCAATATGCTGATCAGGGCTTGGCAGGCCAAACGCAATACGCATCGAAGGTGACATCCACGGATCGAGCGCTGGCGCTTCGGGCCATGTGCCTTCATTCAGGCCTGCAAGAATAATGGTGTCAAACGACAGCATGCGTACTTCGATAAGACCCAGAATATGCACATTGGGATGCTGCCCATAGCGCAGGCGGACGATTTCCTGATTGAGGCCTTGCGTAAAAATACCGGTGTAATCTTCAAAACTGCATGGGTAATCCGCGCCATGCGTGCGCAAGCCATTCATATAATCAGCAAGCACCTCGCCTTCTCCGCCTTGCCACGGTGTCTCTTTGCTCCATGCGTTAGCAAGCGCCAGATGCTTATCGAGCCAATAGCTGAAAGGATGGATGGCATGATGTTCCGGAAAATCGTTCAATTCCTGCGCTACCGTTGCAAGCAGTGCTGCATATTCTTTTTTAGGATCAAGCAGCGTGAGCCATGTTTTTAAACCATGCCCGACAATTGTTTTGCGAAAAAAATCTATTTCAAGCATACGCGCAAGGCGTAAACATTCCGCGCGATGCATGCCAAGCGCGGTTTTGGGATGTTTGAGAAACGCCATAAGATCCGATGGCTTTGCATCATGGCATGGCAAGCGCAACAGCAATGTAAAAAAACTTGCAAGGCTGGTATGCGACAGAGGTATTCCTGCGCTGTCATCGACCACAATATTCCAGCGCCGCAAAAGCGTTGCCACGCGAATACCGAGCGAGCGGTCAGGTGTAATGAGCGCTACGGTTTTATTGCCATCCTCAATGGATTTGCGCAGCATCAGTGCAGCGAGCAATGCTTCTTCCTGCTCATGCTGACACGTGATGCTTTGCAGGCCTTGCCATGGTGTTTTACCATCAAATACTGCTTTTAAATGCTCCCAATCATCGCTGTGTTCAGCAGGGCGCATCACTTCGGTTAGAAAATTCCGCTTTTCTACGGGTGTGTCTGGTGTGTGCCCCATTGTATACCACGGCGCAACATCATCGCGTTCCACCTCAAGTTTTTTCAAAAGCTTTTGCAGCAGATATTGCGGATGGGTTGGGCCAATGGTTTGCCAGCTTGGTTCATCAAGCTGTTGATCAAGCCCCGGCAAAATCACTGCGCTCTTGGGCAGCGATGCAATGGCTTTGAGCAGCGCAGCAGTGGATGGGTGCGAGCCCGTTGAACCTGCCGCGATCACTGGATAATCCGGAATTTTTTTCTGCCAATAATTGATTTGTAATTGAATAAGCCGCTTGCGGCGATCAACAGCCTCGATCACGCCTTGCTCGGCCAGCACAGCGGGCCAATGATCGGTAATGATCGAAAGAAAACGGACAATGATCTGCCAATGTTCGGCCAGATCACCATCCACGATTTTTTCCAGATTTTTGAAATCGCAATTTTCAATCAGCACCTGATCGATCAATTTACCCAGATCTGCCGCGAGTAAAAACGCCTGGGTATGCGAAATATCGGGCTCTTTACGCGCTAAAATTGCCTTGGTAAGCAATAAACGCCTGCGCATTGAGGAGATCGCGGGGGGAATATCCAATATCGCCTGCGCCAGCTCAGGATCGGAGGATAACAGCAGCTCATCTTCATCAACCATGGAAAGCTGGCGGATCGCCGGAAGCAGCATGGTACCGTGCGGGTGTTGTTCCAGAAACAGATCACGCAAGGCATTACAGGCGCGGCGCGTGGGTAGTAAAATAAGTGCGGATTGAAATTCTTGCGCCGTATATTTTTTTAAACCCGCAACAAACGTTTCTAAAAACGGCTCGCCTGCCTGAATGTTGAAAATGGCTTTGTGCAGCATGACTACCACCCAACATGCTCATCAAGGCGGCGATTGGCATCGGCAAGATCTTCGGGCGTGCCAACATGATAACAAGCCGCATCATGGATGATGCCAAAAAGGCGACCCTTTTCTTCGGCTGCATCCCAGATTTTATTATTGGAAAAAACCGTTTCGGAAATACCGGTATAAAGCTGCGGCTTCACGATTTGCGCAGAAACAAACACATAAGGGCGCGGTGCATCGGTATTTTTGCGGCGTAACTCGCCTGCATTATTTATGGCACCATTCATGAAAAAATCGCCCTTTGCGCCTTTAAAACCACGTGCTTTTTCAAGCGGCATGAGGAGCAAGAGGCAATCCATTTTCTCGACATCAAACGCTTGCGCCAAGCGCTTAAGGGCAGGTACCGTGCCATCGCGCCATGGAAGATCGGAGTTAATCGCAAAAACAGGATCATTACCCAAATGCGGCAAGGCATGTTTGATGCCACCGCCCGTATCAAGCAACACATCTTCTTTTGAGATAATGATTTGTGGCGCGCTGCGTTTTTTCACATGCGCTTCAATTTGCTCTGCCTTGTAATGGGCATTGACGATGGCACGTTCAACGCCTGCTTCGATGAGGCGATCAAGCACCTGATCAAGCATTGTTTCTCCGCCAACCTTGAGCAACGGTTTTGCTGTTTCAAGCGTGAGCGGGCGCATGCGCATTCCATGGCCAGCAGCAAGCACAAAGGCTGTGTGGGGCATTACACTCATTTTAGGGTGTCCAATCATCACGGCAAGACGCTGGAATATGTGCATCAAGCCATGCATAAACCGGCGCGAGCGCTGGTTCTGCACGATGTGAATATAGCAAGCGCCAGACGCGCACGAAATAATCTTGCGTAACAGGAAGCTGTAAATCGACCCAGCGTTTCACAAGAATGCCCAAGATGCGCATATGCCGCTGGCAGGCAAGAATATGAT
>RGZA01000077.1 GCA_010031785.1 Alphaproteobacteria bacterium | reverse complement strand
TAATGCATGGCAAGCCCTTACCCAACAAACAGGCTGCATCGCTTCCATTGCTACCCGCGATTGGCTTAAGTGGATAACTTCATAGGGCCGTTGGTATTATATACTATTGGTGGGAATATAGCGTGGACTGCAGCATGTACTGCCGTATGCTGTTTTGCAGTAACTCATCTACCAAAAAAGTCTGCTGAACCCGCAAGGCATGAACACGTTCCTGCTGCCTGTGCTTTTGCAAATACTGTGCTCACACTAGCCCCGTAATAACTATATAACATTAACCAGCATAGCAAAAACATCGCCGCGCTGTTCATAATTTTTGAACTGGTCGTAGGATGCGCAGGCAGGGGATAGTAACATAACTGCGCCGGTATCCTTCGCGGCTATTGCTGCAGCATTGCGCACCGCAACATCCATCGTCTTGCTGATGCTGAACGGTGCTTTGCCGTTTAGCCAATTTGCAAATTCATCCGCTGCTTCGCCAATCAAAAACGCATGTTTGATGCGCGGCATATATTCTTCCAATCCATCAAGCCCGCCATCTTTTGCCTTACCACCGACAATCCAGTAAATCTTTTCGTAGCACGCCAGCGCCTTGCTCGTCGCATCGGCATTGGTCGCTTTGCTGTCATTGATAAAGCGTACCCCATCAATCGTGCGGATCAGTTGCTGGCGGTGCGGTAAGCCCGCATAGCTATGCATCGCCTTATCAATCGTGCCGATATCAATGCCTAGCGCGTTGGTTGCTGCCAGCGCTGCCGCCGCATTCTGTCCGTTATGCACACCGGGCAGGGTTGCTGCCTTGGCAATCGAAAACAGCGCCTTACCATTATGATAAAGAACGCCATTGATCGCGCTGATCCCATTTTCCAGCATCTGCTGGCTGCTAATGCGGATAATCCGCCATTCGCCCGCCTGTTCCATTTCATCGGCCACAGCGGCGCTATGCGCATCATCCACGCCAATCACCAGTACCTGCTTTTTATCAGTCTTGCGCAGCAGCTTTTTCTTTGCAGCCACATATCCGGCAAGGTCGCCATGGCGGTCAATATGATCGGGCGTGATGTTAAGCCATACCACCACATCAAACGCAGCGCTCGGTGTCAGCTCGCATTGAAAGGACGACATTTCAATAACATAGGTACCGTCCTTGCCAAGCGGGTTGAAGGACAAAACCGGTATTCCTAAATTCCCACCGACCTCATTCTTGCGCTTTGCAGTGGTTAGAATATGGGCAATCAGCGCGGTGGTAGTCGATTTGCCATTGGTTCCCGTAACGCCAATAAAGGCGGGGCCACTCACATTGCGGAATAAATATTCCACATCGCCAACAATCTCGACGCCATGCTTTTTGGCAAGTGCTGCAACCGGATGCGGGGCAGGGTAGGTGTGCGGGATGCCCGGCGATAAAATCAAACTGTCGATCTTGCTCCAATCTGCTTTGGTCAAATCGGTAATCGCAATATCCACTTTTGCATGATCATCGCCCGTAAGCACCGTTGCGCCCGATGCGCGTAAAGCCTCAAGCGTTGCCATGCCCGATTTACCAAGGCCAAACACCGCAATTGTTTTTCCGTTCAATCCAGAAATCGCAATCATGATTTACCGTAGTTTTAATGTGGCAAGACCAATTAGTGCAAAAATAAATGCAATAATCCAGAAGCGGATCACAACGGTGGGCTCTGACCATCCGCATTTTTCAAAATGATGATGCAGCGGCGCCATTTTGAAAATACGTTTGCGCGTTAATTTAAAACTCGCCACTTGTAGCATCACCGACAATGTTTCAATTACAAACAGCCCACCCACGATCGAAAGCACAATCTCATGCTTGGTAATCACCGCGATGCTGCCAATCGCGCCACCAAGCGCGAGCGAGCCTGTATCGCCCATAAATACCTGCGCAGGCGGTGCATTAAACCATAGAAACCCAAGGCAGGCGCCAATCAGCGCGCCACACAGCACCAGCATTTCGCCAGCCCCCGCGACATGATTGAGCTGTAAATATTTTGCAAAATCAATATTACCTACAAGGTATGCAATCAATCCAAAGCTGCCTGCGGATAAAATCAAGGGAATGGTTACAAGACCATCCAGTCCATCGGTGAGGTTCACTGCATTGGCTGCGCCCACCATCACCAAGACCGCAAAGGCGATAAAGGCGATCAGGCCAAGATGCAGCAGCACATCTTTGAAAAACGGCAGCGCGAGTGTATTGGCAAGTTCTGGTGTTGCCTGTGCGCTGATGAAATAGGCGGCAATCGCCGCCACCGTTGCCTGAATGGCAAGGCGCGTACGGCCCGATACACCTTTGGTATTCCGTTTTGTCAGCTTTAAAAAATCATCAGCAAATCCAACCAGGCCAAATCCAAGCGTAACGAACAGCGTAATCCAAACATAGGCATTATTCAAATCCGCCCACAGCAACGTGGATATAAAGAAGGGGATCAAAATAATAATCCCGCCCATGGTCGGCGTGCCTTTTTTAACAAAATGTGTTTCTGGCCCATCACTGCGGATCGGCTGGCCATCACCCTGCTTGCTTTTCAGCCAGCGGATCAGTTTCGGTCCAAGCCAGAATGCAAGCAGCAGCGTTGTTAAAATCGCACCGCCGGTGCGAAAGGTAATATAGCGAAACAGGTTGAAGAAAATAAATTCTTTGCCATAGGGGCTAAGGAGTAAATGTAACATGGTTTATCCAGCTTTTTTTGTTTTTGAAATTGTAAGGGCCATCAGCGCATCGACAACTTTTTGCATGCCAACGCTTTTAGATCCTTTAATAGTAATGATATCGCCTGCGCGCATTGCATTTGCAACGATTGGTGCAAGCTCCGCACTGGTAAAGGCGTAACCGCCATGAATCGTATCTGGCAGCGCGCTATAAAGATGCTTCATATGCTCACCGCAGCAAAAAACACTATCGATCTTTGCATCAATAATATGCTGCGCGAGATTAACATGCAGCGTTTTGGAATGCTCCCCTAACTCGCGCATATCGCCAAGCGCCAGCATGCGTTTGCCAGATGGTTTTTTATTGGCTAGCACCTGAATGGCCATTTCAACTGCAACCGGGCTCGCATTATAGCTTTCATCAATCAGCGTAAATTCACCAAAGCTTGCTTCGATATTTTGCGGCGTGCCGCGCCCTTGCGCCAGTTGCAGATTAACCATGCTGTGCGCAGCGCGTTCCACATCTGCGCCTGCTAATCCTGCCGATAACAACACCGCAAGTGAATTGATAACCCAATGTTCGCCCGGCGCACCAATGGTATAGTTGATTTTCTTGCCAAGAATGGTTGCGTTAACTTCACTCCCATCGCTTTTTAAAACAAAGTTTTCAAGTTTTGCATCTACGCCTTTTTTGCCAAAGGTTGTGATGTTGGTTATTCCAAAATGCCGCGCACGTTGCTTGAGATATTCGATATAGGCATTATCAGCATTCAGTACAGCGCTACCGCCCGCTGCCAATCCTTCAAAAATTTCAGATTTTGCACTGGCAATTTCATCAAGCGAATTAAAATTCCCGATATGCACAGCGGCAATACTGGTGATCAGCGCAATATCAGGGCGCACTTGCCGCGATAGGGGCCCAAGCTCACCCATATGGTTCATGCCCAGTTCAAATACGCCGTACTGTGCAGCAGCCGGCAGGCGGGACAAGCTCAGCGGTACGCCCCAATGATTATTAAAGCTGCCTTCATTCGCATAGCTTGGTGCCTGTGCGGATAATATTTGTCGCAATGCTTCCTTACAGCCGGTTTTTCCAACCGAACCGGTGACAGCAAGAATTTTGGCCGATGAACGTGCGCGGCCTGCTTGCCCCAAATCATGCAAGGCTTGAAAACCATCAGCAACCACGACGCATCGCATCGCATCTGCGCCAGTGGGAATGGCGCTCACAATCGCGCCACTCGCACCCGCTGCCAACGCGCCCGCTACAAAATCATGCCCATCAAAATTCGGGCCTTTCAGGGCAATAAATAAATCGCCTTCTTTAACGGTGCGGCTATCAATGGCAACGGCATTGGCGCTCCATGTTCCTGCGCATGAACCGTTGGTTGCTTTGGCAATATCGTGTGCGGTCCATAAACTCATGCAGCGCGTCCATTCATTACATTCTTTGCAACCAGTACATCGTCAAACGGCAGAACTTCTGCGCCAATAATTTGGCCTTGTTCATGGCCCTTGCCGGCAATCACCACGACATCCCCGGGCTGCAACAGGTTCAGCGCATGCGTAATCGCATCACCGCGATTACCGACTTCGGTTGCGCCCACTGCGCCTTCCATCACGGCTTTGCGGATCAATGCAGCATCTTCATTACGCGGATTATCATCGGTGACAATCACTATATCGGCGTATTTTTTTGCCAAAGCGCCCATGATCGGGCGTTTGCCTGTATCGCGATTACCGCCGCAACCAAACACACAGATCAAACGGTTTTGTGTATGCGGGCGCAGTGCCTGCAATACTTGCTCAAGTGCATCGGGCTTGTGCGCATAATCAACATACACCGCACCGCCCTGATATTCGCCAACCCATTCCATACGCCCGCGCACCGGCTGCAATTTTGGCAGACAGGCGATTGCCTTGTCAGCATCTTCACCGCTCGCAATCACCAGCGATAATGCGCAGAGCACATTCATCGCCTGAAATGCACCCACCAGATTAATATGCGTTGAAACTTTTTTACCAAATACATTCAGTTCCAGATCCTGACCATGCGCATTAAAGGTCCGTTTTTCCAAGCGCACATCGCTTGCACTGCTACCATAGGTGATCAGGCGTTGTGTCACCGCGCGTTTGATCTCAGGAAATTCTGCGATATCGGCATTCACAATGGCGGTGCCTGAAGCAGGCAGCAGATCAGTGAATAACCGCAGCTTGGCCTGCAAATAGGCTTCCATGGTTTTATGATAATCTAGATGATCGCGCGAAAGGTTGGTAAAGGCCGCAAGCCCAACATTTACGCCATCAAGGCGATATTGCTCAAGCCCATGGCTTGATGCCTCCATAGCCAGATGCGTGATGTGTTTTTCGGTCGCGAGCATCGCTAGATCCTGATGCAGTGTGATGCTATCGGGTGTCGTGAGCGAACCATAGCGTTCAATATCGTTGCCGATAATACCAAGCGTTCCAACACTGGCACTTTTATGTCCCAGCATCTGCCACAACTGGCGCGTAAACTGCACGGTTGATGTCTTGCCGCTCGTGCCCGTTACGGCTGCAATGGTTTGGGGTTGGGCTTTGTAAAAACATGCAGCGATATGCGCAAGCGCCTTGCGCGGCTCATCATGGGTGAGGGCAGTAACGCTTTCAGGAATAACCGTTCCTGTTTGCGCGAGCACCGCAACCGCGCCAGCTTTGATCGCCGCATCAATATAATCGCGGCCATCCACCTTTTCGCCTTTAAGCGCAGCAAATAAAAAACCTAGATTAATCGCGCGCGAATTATTGCTGATGCCGGTTACCTCAACATCCTTGCCGCGCATTGCGCAATTCATCGCCAGATCAGAACACTTCATCATATTGCTTTTTTAAAAAATTATTCGCCCTTAACCGCAACCGGTAAGCGCAGCTTCTCAAGGATGCTATAGTCATTATCATCCACCGGGCTGATCCCAAGCAAGGGTGCAATTTGCGCAATGACTCGCCCAACCGTAGGTGCCGCCACCCAACCTCCCGTTGCAAAGCCATAGCTTTCCTTATTGCCTTTGGGCTCATCAATCATGATGAAAACAATATATTTGGGATCGTTCATCGGGAAAGCGGCAAGGAAGGATGCAAGCCGGGCGTCTTTCTTGTAACCCTTGCCTGCTTGCTTATCGGCGGTGCCCGTTTTACCGCCCACCACATAACCCGGCACATTGGCCGATTTACCCGTACCTGCCGTTACCACGATGCGGTAAAGCTGGCGCATTAAATTCGATGCATGCTCTGAAATCACCTGCACTTTGGGTAATTCCACGGCCGGATCGCGCTTGAGCAAGGTCGGCGTCACTACATGCCCGCCATTAAGCACGCTTGCTGCCGCACTGGCGAGCTGCACCGCATTGACCGAAATCCCGTGGCCATAGGAAACCGTCATCATGCTGATCTCCTGCCAATCCTGCGGGATCATCGGCTTGCCAACTTCAGGAATTTCAATCGCGGTTTGTGTGAGCAAGCCAAGCTTACCCAGAAATTCACGCTGCGCCTTGATACCGACCTTCTCGATAATTTGCACCGCGCCAATATTGGAGGAGTGCAGGAAAATCTCCGGCACATTGAGCCAGCGCCGCAGCGGATGGAAATCATTGATCTTGAAACGGCCAATTGAAATTGGATGAGTGCAGTCAAAACTGTTGGCAATACTAATCGCGCCGCTGTCTAATGCTTGCGCGAGCGTAAAGGTCTTAAACGTCGAACCCATTTCATAAATGCCAAGCGAAGCGCGGTTAAAGCGCTGATTATCATTGGATTTATTGATGTCATTGGGATCAAAGTCGGGCAGGGAGACCATCGAAAGGATCTCGCCATTATTAATGTCCATAATAATTGCTGCTCCACCAATGGCGTTGAAGTTTTTAATCCCTTCTGCCATCGCATCGCGCAAAATCCCTTGCAGGCGAATATCCAGTGCCAGGGTGAGCGACTGGTTTTTCTTTTTCAAAAACGCATCAAAGGTTTTTTCAAGGCCCGCAATGCCCGTATGATCCACGCTATTATAGCCGATGATATGCGCAGTCAGGGAGCCTTTGGGGTAAACGCGTTTTTCTTCCGGCTCAAACGAAAGGCCCGGCAGGCCCAGCGCATTAACCGCTTCCTGCTGCTTGGGGGAGAGATTGCGCTTAACCCAGATGAAGCGCTTTTTGCTATGAATATCTTTTAAAAGATCCGCGCCATTCAAATCTGGAAAAACGGTTTTGAGTTTTTTAATCAGCTCCGCATCATTCATCACCAACGCAGGATCAGCAGCCAGGGATGCCATTTGCAGGGATGTCGCCAGAAGCTCCCCATTGCGATCAACAATATCCCCGCGACTAAGGGCTGCCGCAACCGGGGCAGGGGCGGCATTCTTGATATCCGCCTCGGTGTTGAAAATCATCGTATCGAACAGGCCGTATACGATATAGAGATACAGTAGCAGGAAAAAGCCGCCGACAATGACGAGGCGCCCGCGTGCTTTTTCAAGCGCAGGCAGGGCTTGCTCATGCATGCGTGAACGCGGTGCATTCCATCCCGCATTGGTTGGATAGGTGGCAGGGTAAGCAGACTGTGGGCGGTGCGAGGGGCTGGCGGGTTTTTCAGAAGAGGATTTAAAAAACCCAAACACACTCATGACATATCACCCATGACATATCACTATGGGGTGATGCGGTTTTTGCTTTGCTCACCCGAAAAGCCAAAAGCGCTTACAATTTTTTGTGACCAGGTTGCAGCGGAGGGAAGCTTCACATCATCGCGGGTGTGCAGTGCAGCCAACGCATGATCATCATACACAATGGGCTTGGCAAGAAGGCGCGGGGTGCGTTGCATGGATGGTTGGATAGGCACGATGTTGCTGGCAACCACAGGATTGGTAATCTGACGGTAAGCGACCTTGGTCACGATTTGACGCTCAGCAAGAATTTGTGCAGGTACAGCTGCTTTTTTGGCGACCAGATATTTTTGTGCACGACTGCTCAGTTTTTGTGGCTGGTTCAGATACGCCCATTCGGCGCGAAGCACGCGCAGGCTGTCTTTTTCTGCTGCGATTTGGCCATTGATAGAAGTCAGTTGATTTTCTTTTTCACGCACTGCTGCGCTGGTGCCGTAAAGCATTGCGCTTACAGGGATCATGATGCATATCCATACAAGGATCACCTGCAACGTGTTGCTGCGGCGTGCTCCTCTGGTGATTGCGTCTTTTAAAACCATCATAATCATACTCCCTTTGTCTCAGAGGATTCAGAGTCCTCACAAATGATTCCGTTTTGTGATTCCGCTTTTATTTTTTCAGCAACACGCATGCGCGCTGAGGATGCACGTGGGTTTGCAGCAGTTTCTTCTGCACTTGGGCCAATCGGCTTGGGGGTCATCACGCGCAAACCGGGCTTTGATTCATTAACCGGCATAGGCATATGGCGCGATACATTGAACTTGCCTGCGCTGTGTTCACGCATGAAGTTTTTGACAATCCGGTCTTCAATCGAATGGAACGAAACCACCACCAGCAAGCCGCCTTTTTTCAAAAGCTTCTCGGCAGCGTTAAGGCCGTTGGTCAGTTCATCGAGCTCCTGATTCACATAGATACGCAACGCCTGAAAGCTGCGCGTGGCTGGGTCTAAGCCATCCTTGGCAAAGGGCACAACGGCGCGAATGATCGTGGCCAGTTGCTTGGTGCGGGTAATCGGCGCTTCCATGCGTGCTTCGACAATTGCCTTGGCAACGCGGCGCGCAAAGCGCTCTTCGCCAAAATTGAACACGATATCGGCAAGGTCTTTTTCAGCAAGGGTGTTTACAGCATCCGATGCGCTTCTACCATCTTGGCCCATGCGCATATCAAGCGGGCCATCATGGCGGAAGCGTATCCATATCCCCAAAACGGCCATGCAGCATGTGTAGGCGGTTATCAAATTCCTTTTGCAGTTCATGCCCGGCATGGATAGCTTGTACATCTCTATCAATGCCATAAACTGTTGTACCAGGGGTGTTTAAGATCGCCTTGCTGTAACCACCCCGGCCAAAGGTGCCATCGACATAAACGCCCGATGGTTTTGGCTTAAGCCATTCCAGAACTTCCTTAAGCATTACGGGCAGGTGGGTAAAATTCATTTATCGCCACCATTAAGTGCAGAAGCATCGGCAATAATCTTGCTCAATGAAATATTATGCGCGCGTACAGCATCGCGGGCTTTATCTTCATAGGCGTTGAATTTCTTGGGGTTCCAGATCTGGAAGGTGCGGCGGCGGCCAACAAATGCCGCTTCATCTTCAATGCCTACCGCTTGCATGAAATGTTCGGGTAGAACAATGCGGCCATCGGCATCAATTTGTAACTGCACGGACCCGCCGAAAATCGTCGTTTCAATCAGCTCATACATTTCAGGGGTGAGGGACAGTTTTTCCAGCGATGCAGAAAGAATATCCAGATGCTTGAGCGAGCATGCATCAAGCGCATCCACCTGCAGGGAGCGAAACACCACAATTCCGTTTTGCACCTCATCCCCAAGCGCCGAACGGAATGATGAAGGCACAGAAACGCGGCCTTTCTTATCGACTTTGTTCGTGGTGGATGACAGGAATAGGGACATATTCGGGGTGCTATTCGTTTAAACTTTGCTTAATTTTTATGCACTAAAGCGATAAACAATGTGGATAACTTATATCGTTTCTGGGCCTTTATGGTATACCATGGAATTTTATGGGTTATCAACAGCTATTTTGCTAATTTAACCAAATAAGCAGCTGATTCTAAAGGATATTTTGTTCTTTATTTGTTCTAAGTTGTTATTGGTAGGCAACTGCATCAGGTGTTTTTTCCAATTGCTACTTTTGTTGAAAAATTAATAAAAAAGTGTCAACTTATTATCTTTCAATAAGTTGAATCTCAATCTGAAATTCGATAAAAAGCTGTTATCCGCTTTGCCGCCTGCATTGATTGCGGGCGTGAAAGAACTCACGCGTAGCATCTGACCAGTGACAGTTACTTTTTTTATAAAAAAGTAACTGTCACTGGATGCGCTGAAAATGACCAATTTGTCCAAATCGAAAAGCGCCGCAAGGCGTCCCGGGCTTTCCTCCGTCGCCCAAGAAGGCTATGGAGGACTCTTTCAATAACCCGGCGTAGCTTTAGCGAAGCAGGGGACCCGGGATCCAGTTATGATCTGACCAATTTGTCCAAATCGAAAAGCGCCGCAAGGCGTCCCGGGCTT
>RGZA01000076.1 GCA_010031785.1 Alphaproteobacteria bacterium | reverse complement strand
TGTTCCCGGTACCATGCTTGATGATCATGGTCGTTTCATGGGCCAGCTGGTGGCCTTTGGTAAAAGCATGCGCGATATATCCTTCACCATCATGCTGCTTGGCATTACCGCATTGATCCTCTGCGCGTATTTTGCTGCGCAAGCGACCTTCTATATGAACCGCGATATGATCGAGATCTTGCATCTGATCGGCGCGGAAGATAACGCGATTGCGCAACATACCGGCATGAGCATTTTACGCCTGATGCTTGTCTCATCATCGGTTGCGCTCGCCTTCATGTTCATCACGCTGATTATGGTTTTGAGCAATGCGGCAGGGCTTGATTTCTCCTTCTTTCCCAATTTCGATATCGGCTTTTTTGACTGGCTTCTGTTGATTGTTGAATGGGGCGTATTGTTCGCTTTTGCAACGCTCTTCTGCCTGCTTGCTGCACGTTTTACAGTATTGCAGGCCTTGCGGCGCTTGTTGTAATCTGCCCTCGTGACTTTGAAACAATCCTATCTGCCACCGCTGTTTAACGGTGCGTTTTTACTGCTGCTCTTTTGGCTCGCGGGGTTTTTGGTCTATGCGCATGATGTTGTGACCATGCCGGGGAACGGGCTTAACCCCAATTTGCATGCAGGCGGTATTGTCGTGCTGACAGGCGGTAGCGAACGCGTGCCTGCCGGGCTTGACCTGTTACAAAATAATTTTGCCACGCGCTTGCTGATCAGCGGGGTTGATCCACGCGTGGATGCTGAAAAGCTTATTCAGGATCATCCCGCCAAAGCCAGGCTCGAATGCTGCATTACCCTTGGCGTCTTTGCCGAAGATACGCATGGCAATGCCAAGGAAGCCGCGGGCTGGGTTAAAAAATATGATCTTAAAAGCCTTATTATCATTACATCCAATTACCATATGCGCCGCGCGATGATGGAATTTCATCAGACCCTGCCCGATATCACGCTCTATCACATGGCAGTGAACCCACAGCCAGCGCGTATTGATCATTGGTGGGAATTTCCTGGCACCGCCAGCCTCCTGATGGAAGAATATAATAAATTACTGCTCGCAACGCTCAAGGCGTCGCTGCATTATTTAATGGTTTAATTCATCCGTCATGCCCGCGAAGGCGGGCATCTACGAGCTTACTTGCCTTATCTTAAAACAAAGCAATCCCTGCGATTGAATATAAAGAAAGAATTCAATAAAATAAGTTCGTGGATGCCCGCCTTCGCGGGCATGACTGCAATTTTAAATATAGAAATTAAATGCCTGACCAATCCCACCCCACCCCCGTCATCATTCTGCGCTCGGTTCTTTTTGCGCTGTTCTTTTTTACCTGGGCACCGCTTGGCAGTCTTGCAGCGCTGATTGTTTCTAAAGTTTCAAATGATCGTGCCTTGTTTTTGAAATGGATTGCCTTATGGGTTGGCGTCATTGATTGGGGTGAGCGGCATATTTTAAAACTCGATCACCAGAAAATCGGCCTTGCAAACTTGCCCCCTGCGCCATTCATTGCCGCCGTGCAGCATCAGGCGGCGTGGGAAGCGATGCAAATCCCCATTTGGTTTCCAAATGCCGCGATTGTGCTCAAACAGGAATTGCTTGATGTGCCGTTATGGGGACCCTGCATGGATCATTATGGCGCAATCCCTGTGCAACGCGCCAAAAAAGGCAGCGATATCCGCCGCATGCTGGTTGCCGGTGAAGAATTTGTTGCGCAGAAACGTAACATCGTCATTTTCCCGCAAGGTACGCGCGTCAAGCTTGGCGAAACGCGGCCCTATCAACGCGGCGTTGGTGTGCTCTATGACCATCTGAAAATTCCTGTGGTGCCCATCGCTCTGAACTCTGGCGAATATTGGGCCCGCGTAAAGTTATTTGGATTTTTGAATATTCATTTCCCCGGCACGGTGCGCGTTACTATCCACCCGCCTATCCCTGCTGGCCTGACGCGCGATGAAATGATGCAGCGCTTGCAACAGGCGATTGAGGCTATGTGAGCCTATGAGAGGCGCGCTTCGCGCGTGAGGATTCTTTCTCACAGCCGAAGGCCGCCTCACACAGCCTCAGCATTTATTGAATGGTCAATTCTTTTTCAATGACTTGATAGTCGCGGCTACTTATATGATCCACCACCGCAATGCGTACCTGATAGAGCTTGCCTTCAAGCGATGTCTGCCAAAAACTCAGGAATCTGCGCAATACGGGGAATTGGGGCAACAGATCAAGATCCTGCCAGATAAAGCTTTGCAGTAACTGGGGATGATCAGGGATGCGGTAGAGAATTTCTGCGGTGGTCAGCCGGTAATGTTCAAGCTGCCGCTTAAAGTCATTCGCCACAACACGTTGGGGAATAATGATATGATCACCATCTGCCATTCCTTCACTTTAAATAAGGACGGATAATTTTTGGTTAAGGATGGAGTCTGCCTATTCCTTTCCTTTGGGGGAACCTTGTAAAAAATCAGCCGGGCGCGTCATTGCGAGCACCCTTTAGGGTGCTCGCAATGACGCTACAAAACGAGTCGCCAAAAATCTCCCGAAAAATTCCCGTCATACTGAATCTTTTCCAAAAAAATCTTTCAAACAAATCCCATCAAATCCGATGTACTTGCCACAATGCGCCGATCATGCGTGTCCAAAATATTAATTCATCACAACCATGTTTTTTGTCAGCCCTTATGCTTGCTTATCAATTCAAAAAATCGTGGTTAATAAATCTAAAATGTCTCAAATTTTAGATATCTTTTATCAAAAATTTTAATCATTTTGTTGGCAAATTTTCCTTGTAAAACAGTGTCTTATCGTATTGCACATTAATGTTTCGGTTATGATTTTAACCTTATTCTGTGGTCATAGATTTTGATTGTGATTTTGACTCATTTTTAAGGCGATGCACATGAAAACAATTCATAAAAATGCCTCCCTGATTTCCTCCATTTTCAGCCTTGCCTTTATGGCAGCAACCGATGCACACGCTGCAACCGCCAATGATTTCAAAACCGGTGAATATAGCCTTGGCTGGCAGCTGAGCGGGATCCGCGCAGCAGATGCGTATGCGCGCGGCTTCTCTGGCGCAGGAAAAATTATTGCAATTTTCGATAGCGGCATTAACCGCACCCACGTTGATCTTGATAATAATCTTGCTGGCGTTGGCTTTGATGCGATCACCGGCACCGAAGGTGTTTACTCCGACGTAAATGGCCATGGTACCTTCGTTGCTGGCCTTGCTGCTGCTGAACGCAATGGCAGCGGCATGATGGGCGTTGCGTATGATGCCAAGCTGCTTGCAATCCGCATTGTGAATAATGATGGTTCGGTTAATCTTTCCGATGCCAATCTTGCTGCGGGTGTTCGTTATGCAACGAGCCATGGCGCCAACGTGATGAATAATTCCTGGAACACTTCCACCAATATCACCCAAGTAACCAAGGCAGGCCTTGATGGGTTCATGGGCAATACGCTGCAAGCCTACCGCGAAGCCGTAAGCGCGAACCGCATCATCGTATTTGCAGCCGGCAATGAAGCAAAAGCACAACCGGGTTTCTATGCTGCGCTTCCAACCTATTATCCTGAACTGACCGCCGGCTGGATTTCTGCTGTTGCCGTTGATGGCACCGGCAGCATCGCAAGCTATAGCAACCGTTGTGGCGGCACAGCATCATGGTGCCTTGCAGCGCCCGGTAGCGCCGTTGCATCCACGATGAAAAACAGCAACACATCGTATGGCACCGGTAACGGTACCTCCTTTGCAGCGCCGGTTATTTCTGGAGCAGCAGCCGTGTTACAGCAACAATGGCCATCGCTGACCAATGCACAAATCAAGGATATTCTGTTCAGAACCGCAAACAAGAGTGGTGTCTATGCCGATGCTTCCATCTATGGAAACGGCCTTCTTGATCTGGAAGCTGCAACACGCCCAGTTGGTACGCCAACAACGCCCGTTCCAAGCACACCATCAACTCCATCAACCCCATCCACACCTGCACCAACTACTCCGACTACGCCAACAACCACTCCAACACCACCTCCGGTGACTACCCCTGCACCTAAAACTCCTGAAACCGCGCCTGTTACCCGTGCACGTTTTGGCCGTGGCTTTGGTGTTTATGGTCGCTCGGTTGTACGCGGTACCGAAGATCTTACCCTGCTTATTCTTGATGAGTATAACCGTGACTTCTACATGAACTCCGCAAGCATGTTTGAAAATGCAATCGAAACCTTTGATACCGCCAGCGCAATGCGCAACTTCGACAATGGCATGGATTTAACGCAAATCGGTCAAACCACTTATGGCTTTGCAGCATCCGATAGCAACACCACCATTCAAGGTGCACAGCTTGATGGTGCGCGCATGTTCATCGAAACCCCTATGTCAGGCGCAAAGGTGACCGCCGCGTTTAACGTAAACCCAAGTCATGTGTTTGGCTTTGCGCCGCGCGATGTTGCGTTCAACGGCAAGCTGGTGGATGGACAAGCAATCACCAACCCTTATATGAGCCTTGCTAAAAACCCGATCACCGTTGCTGCAAAAGCAAATCTTTCGGCGGATGTATGGGTAAAGGGCGGCAGCTTCTTTGGTGAGCAATCGACTGACCTCAATGCACCCATCACCATGACGCAAGATCCAAATTATTCTTCAAACCTTGGTAGAGTATTCGGCGGCGTTGCAGAAATCGGCAGCAGCTTTGGCACCAAGAATTCCGGCCTTGCCTTCACCGGCGGTTTTGTGAATGAACAAAATGCAATGCTGGGTTCAATCTCCAGCGGCGTTACCAAGCTTGCTCAAGGCACCTCCACCACGTTCGTTGGCATCAGTGCAAAAATTGATCTTGGCAATGGCTACAATGCATTCGGCGGCTTTGAAATGGGTCAATCCAAGGTACAAAGCGCACAAAACAGCATCGTGCAAAACATCTCGGATATTAATTCACAATCCTTCCGCGTTGGCCTGACCAAGATAGGGGTTGTTGGCAAAACCGATAGCTTTGGTTTTGTGGCAAGCGAACCTTTGCGCGTTAATTCTGCCAATGCAGATCTGAGCCTTGCTAATTCGATCAACAGCAATGGCAGCATCAATTATCTGAGCACCACGTCGGATATCAGTGCAAGCGCCCATGAGCTGGATATGCAGGCGTTCTATACAACAGACGTTGCAAAGGACAGCACCTTTGCCGCAGGCCTTCTGTTCCGCAGCAATGCTGGCCATGTTGAAGGCCAAAACGAAGCGGTTGCGCTGGCCCGTTACAAGATGAGCTTTTAAGTATATAAAAGCATATCTCAATAAAGCGGAGCACTGCTATTCCTCTCCTGATAGGAAGGGTTAGGCCTAATATATCTCACTCATTAACCAAATAACCTCACCGGTAACCATAGACGAAAGTAATTTTCTATCCTGACGGGTGTTTTCCAGGTGCTATGCTCAAAGCACCTCTAGGAGAATAGAAGATGAGCGATAAAACAAAAAGCGGTGATAAAGAAAATAAGGGTGAGTTTAAATACCCACACACCTCTTTTGTAGAAGAGCTGGGCGCAACAACCGCCGAAGCAATTTGCGCCAATATGCGCGCAGCGAATGATGATGCGCCATCGTTTGGTCCATCCAAACCATCGCCTTATCTATCAAGCAGCAAACATCTTGATCCGGAAACATTGGCCAATGCGCTCACGCAATTGCGCAAGCATGCCTTTCCGACCCCCTTTTTCAAAAATAAGTTTATGCAGAAGTTCCGCGTGATTATGGGAAATAAAAGTAATGAGGAATGAGTAGTGAGTAGTGAGAAAATTCACTACTCATTACTAATTACTCACTACTAACCCTGTACATCCACGCTATGACCACGCAATGCGCCATTCTTCAAACCATCCTGATATTTCTGCATATTGATCATCATCATATCCTGAATAAGCTGCGCAGGCAGCGCATTCCCTGCTGGTGTTTGCAGATCAAGGCCTGGCGGGGATAATTTCATATTAGGCAGATCGCCTGCTTCGGTTTTTTCTGCAACCGATGCGGTTGGATTTTGCAAACCCAATAACATATTCACATTATCATTCTTTGCAGCATCATTTTTCGCCTGGCCCTTTTGTGCGTAGGATTTCAAACGCACATCCGGCACATCACGTTGCGGCATTACCGCTGGTGATCCCGGGTGACGCAAGATGCCTGCCAGCGAATACATTTTGCGGCCATCAACTTCAACTGGTGTATGCGCAGTAGTAACCGTAGCAGGCGCGCTTGCAGGCTTGGCAGATTCATCTAAAATATTTTCAGCAGCTTTCGGTGTTTCATTACCCATCACGCCGCCAAAGGGTTGCTTGGCTGCTACCTTAGGCAGGGAAGGTGTAGCAAGCGCTGCGCTCGCAACAGCATTATCAACCGGCATATTATCAACAGGTGTAGCATCCGCAAGCATCGTATCTGGTGCTTTATCAGGGGCTTTTTCATCGCTTCCAAATATGCTTGCCATAATCGTTTCACCGACATCGCCGCCTCTTTCCTGTTGGAAAATGGCATCGATAACCCCGGTCACAATACCAAGGGGACCCCAATAAAGGGTGCTGCCTGCAACCTGGGCAACGCCACCAATTTTATCGCCGGTGAGTTCGCGGTAAATCATGTTCACAACGGGAATTTGCTGCAGCGGATTAATCGTATCGATGAAATCCTCAAAGGTGAAATCAACATTATCAACATCAGGGCCAACGGTTTTTTTGTTCGCGCCACTATGATTAAACGCATTATAGGTTGGCTTTGCTGCAACCGCTGCACCATCATCTGTGACTGCTGGGTCATTATTTTGCGCAGCCTCACGCGCAGCGGTAAAGCCTGCCCAATCGGGCCGGTGCAATGCGATCTGGCCCCCACTTTTCAATGCGCCCTTTAAAACATAATCGGAATTCATAAAAACCCTCTCCCTTCGTTAATCATTGCAAGGGGCGTGCCAAGCCACACAGCTAAATATCTGTTTACAAACAATGACTTAATCGAATAGAATAATGTTAAGGGCAATATCTGCCCGCAAAGGGTGAAATGGAAAAAATCCACATAACGCTCATCGGCAAAGATGATGTCCTTGCCGCAATCCTGGCCGAGCAAGGGGCGGCCAAGCCCGGTTTCCAGTTCAGCATCGCGCCCGATAGCGCAAGCGCTGATCCGGCAAGCGATGTGTTTCTGCTCTGCGATAACGCAGCCCCAAGTGATGGCGGGCCGCTATGCATCCCCATCACCAAGCCCATAAAGCTTGCCCCCTTGCTGGATAGCGCCATCAGCGGTGCGCAGCTGCGCCGCCTCAAGCAACCGCGCAATCTGGATGAGCACTGCATCTTCAAGCCTTTCGCACGCATCATTGACAATGTGGCAACAGGGCGCAGCGTAAGCTTGACCGAAAAGGAAGCATGTTTTCTCTGCGCCATTCTTGATACCGGAACCACCGGGCTGCAACGCAAAGATGCCATGACCCAGCTATGGGGTTATCATCCCGATGCAGACAGCCATGCGGTGGATACCACGCTTTACCGCCTGCGCCAGAAATTGCAGGAGGTAGGCGGCCTTGACCCATGCCTGATCAATGATGCCAGCGTTTATAAATGGGTAAAATAAGGTTGACGAAGCAGCGTTAATCCACAAAGCTTTTCCTTTCGCAAATCACTTGCCCACACTCTGCTGATATTTAATGAAAAAATTCATCCCGCTTCTCCTCCTGCTTCTTGCTGCGTGCGGTCCCACCCGCGATTTATCGGTTGCACCCGTGGGCGAGCAAAGCATCGTCCTCTGGCACAAGCAAAGCGGGGAGCGCATTGATGTAACCACGCGCAGCAATGGCCATTATAACGAGTCCGCATTCAACCAGATTGATCATATTTTCCGCGACCGCCATACAGGTGAAGAATATCCAATTGATCCCAAGCTGATTGATGCGCTTGCTGATCTGCGCGATAAATTATTGATGTCGCCAAGTGATCCGATTGAATTGCTCTCCGGCTATCGCTCGCCCGAAAGCAATGCCAACCTTGCCAAAACCAATAAATATGTGGCCAAAAGCAGCTTTCACATGAAGGGCAAGGCAGCGGATATCCGCATTCCGGAAATGAATAGCAGCGCGCTTGAAGCGGTTGCCAAGACCATGCAAAAAGGCGGCGTTGCGCTTTATCCCGATAGCGGCCATGTGCATGTCGATACAGGCCCCATCCGCGGCTGGTCAGTTGTCCGTGGTCAGGAAGCAGGCTTAAAAGAACGCTCAACCAAATCACGCATGGCAGGCCGCGTGCCCGTGCAGCAACCACCCGTTGGAAATACGGTGAAGGTTAAACCCCTTAATTCCTATGATGATCTACCCGAACCTGTTAGCGGTCCCAAAATTATTGAGCACAGCATCCCCGGGCCTAAAGCAATTGGCAAAAAAGCAACGCCAGCGCCAGTCTCAAAACCCGCGCCAAAATCCACCAACGTAAAAACTACCACCGTAAAAACCAAGGGTGGCTTACCGGTGCGCACCAATCCATCTCCTGCACCCGCAAAAGCACCTGCTGCAAAACCAGCCGCGCCCCACAAAAAAACCGTGGATGAGGCCAAAAAACAATGGGTTAAAACGCCTTATCATGCACCTGCCAAAGCAACGCCAAAAGCACCTGCGCCTAAGAAACCTTCAAAGAAATCCGCCACTAAAGACAAATAACCGTCATGCCCGCCCAAAAGGGATTTCTGGGGCGGGCATGACTACCATTTTGTAAAGAGGTCATAATGTCCAAATATACTTCCCGTTTGCATAACAAGGCCGGTCTAACACTGGTTGAAACCACGATCGTCCTTGCTATTGTCTCGGTCATTATCTCAGCCGTATGGATGGTGTCATCGGTTGTCTATGAAAATGCCCATCAATATCAGGCTAACCGCCAATTGCAGGCGATTGTGCAGAATGTGCGCCAGCTTTATGCGCGCCTTAATGCGCTGACCAATCTTGCTGATGTCACCATAACGCTCGATGCACAGGCAGCCTTCCCGATTGAAATGCGTGTTAATCAAAGTAACGCTGCGGGTCTTATCAATCATCCATGGGCGTCAACTGCGACAGGCAGTGTAAAAATATTCAACCGCACCAGCACCACCTTTGGTGTTGTCTTTAGCAATCTGCCAAAGAAAGCCTGTATTGGGCTTGCGACCAAACTAACGGGCGGTGAAATCACCAATCTTTCGCAGGTAATTATCAATGGCACCATCACACCCAGTAGCGCACTACCCATCTCTGTGGTTAGCGCCAATCTGAGCTGCACCAGCCCAAACGCCAATAGCTTTGAATGGCAGTTTAATATTCGCGGCTAATTATCCGCGCGCATCGCCATAGGTTTTTTTAGCATCCGCAGCGCAGATATTAGCCATCCACCTTGCTTCAACCTCTGGTAAGTTTCCATTGCGGATACCGCTTCGGATATCGCGCATCAAGCGGTTCATCACCGACACATTATGCTCGGTCAAAATCTGCATGCCGAGCATTTCTTCCGCCTTGATCAGATGATGCAGATAACCGCGCGTATAGTGCGAGGTATGTTCATGATGATGCTCAGGATCAAGCGGCGTCTTGTCATCGCGAAAGCGCGCATTGCGCAAATTCAAACGACCACCAGCTTCCGATGGCATCAAGGCAACGCCGTGACGGCCAAGGCGCGTTGGCTGCACGCAATCAAACGTATCAATACCATGCTTGATGCCCACAAAAATATCGGCAATATCACCAACGCCCAATAAATGCACCGGGCGTTCTGGCTTATGCAGCGCGCCACACCAGCGCACGATTGAATAAAGATCTTCTTTGCTTTTACCAAAGGAACCACCCACGGCTGTTCCAAAATAGGGCAGGTCGGTTACATCGCGCATCGCTTTTTCGCGTAAGTCTTGGTAATGCGCGCCCTGCACAATGCCATAAAGCGCCTGCTTGCCATCGGTA
>RGZA01000075.1 GCA_010031785.1 Alphaproteobacteria bacterium | reverse complement strand
CTGTTTCAACAGCGGGAAGATATTCCAGATCCTCATCTTCCACTTCAACATTGGCAGCATTCTCTGCATCATCCGAACCAAAAGGCGCAAGCACAGGACGGCTGTCGAGCAAGCCAGACTCGCGTAGATCCTGAATACCCGGAAGATCTTTCAAACTGCCCAGACCAAAATGGCGCAGGAATGCATCGCTGGTAATCCAGGTCAGCGGGCGGCCCGGGGTTTCACGGCGCTTGCCAGGACGCACCCAACCGAGTTCCATAAGCATATCGAGCGTTTCACGCGCAGTTGCAACACCGCGAATGCTTTCAATTTCAGCGCGTGAAATCGGCTGGTGATAGGCAATAATCGCCAGGGTTTCTGCAGCAACCCGCGGTAATTTTTTGCGCACCTGAATGGTGATATTAAGTTGCGCGGATAAATCGGGCGCAGTGCGAAACATCCAGCCGCCTGCAATTTCCACAAGCTCTACGCCGCGTCCCTTAAATTCATCGCGCACCTGTTCCATGATGGCTGCAACCGACTGGCTCTCGCCAATTTTTTGCTGCAACACTTCATTGGTCACTGGCATGGTTGATGCAAAAATAATCGCTTCGCATAAACGCTTTGCTTGCTCAAAAGTCAGTTCGGGTTTTTGTGTATCAGTCATGCGTTTCACTTTCTTGAATTTCAGTTGCTGCTTTGGGGCGCAGATAAATCGGCCCGAAATTTCCATCCTGACGCAGCTCGATTTGCCCTTGTTTAGCTAGTTCCAAACTTGCGGCAAAGGTTGAAGCGAGCGCCGAGCGCAAGACCACTTCACTGGTTGCGCCTTCATTCATTGTCATATCTTCCCATTCTTCGGGCATAAACAGGCTTAATTCTGACCATTGCGGCATGAAGCCGAGCATTTTGCGCATGCGCTCGCGCGCTTCATCCATGCTGAACAGCTTGGTTGGCGCAATGCGGTATTCGCCCTGATTATTACGCTGCAACGGTGCCTTCACTGCTTTGAGCAAATCATAAAGGCCAAGATAATAGACAGGAAGAATATGTTTGATGTCCGGCTCACGCATGCCACGGAACACAAAGCCGCGACCTTCCTGCGGTAATTCCTGTAACCATGATGATGCCTTTTGCATGGCTTCCAGACGCTTAAGCTGAAACGCGAGCGCTTCGGCCAATTCAACGGCTGAAGGTTCTTCAGCCTTAGGTGGTGCAGGCAATAATAAACGCGATTTGAGATAAGCAAGCCATGCCGCCATCACCAGATAATCAGCGGCAATTTCCAGACGCAATTTGCGCGCTTCATTTACGAACGCCAAATATTGCTCAGCGAGCGCCAGAACCGAAATCTGCGCCAGATCCACCTTCTGCTCACGTGCAAGCATCAGCAACAGGTCAATCGGTCCTTCAAATGCGGTCAGCTTGAGAAACAGGTCATTACCCGTCCCCGCATGTGATTCTGCGGTTAGCTCATCAATGGTAAGAGTTTCGCTCATTAAATAACGTTCCGATTCAACAATAAGATAGGGATTTTAATAGCTAAACAGTGAGTGCCGCAACACCTAATAACATGTCCAAACGGTCCAAAAGCCCACCCTTATCCAGAAACATTGGAGGAGTGCCAAGCCGCGCCTGCGCCCTGTCCCAGCGGTCCATTGCGGCAAAACTCATCGGTGGCGCAACGCCGGATACAAGCACCATCTCTCCCATATTGCCATTGCAGTGAAGTGCAATATCGGTTCCGGCTTTGAGCGAGTTGACGACCAAATCTTCCACGCGGCCATGCACGCCCTTCATGTTCAAATCATCGGAAATGAGCAATCCATCAAACCCGATTTCCTTGCGGATTACATCATGCATTACGGGCGACAGACTGGTTGGTAAACTATCATACGCTTCAAAAATAATATGGCAGGTCATGCCAAGCGGCATATCCCGCAATGCACGGAAAGGCGCAAAATCAATATCATGCAACTCCTGCTTGCTCGCTTTGACAACTGATTGCGTATGATGCGGATCAACCAGCGTGCGACCATGCCCGGGGATATGTTTGATCACGGGCAATACACCTGACCATAAATAACCGTCGGCAGAGGCACGCGCGCAATCGCTTACAATCGCAGGGTCGGATGAAAAGGCGCGATCGCCAATCGCATTATTCGTAACATCAAACAACACATCGGCCAGCGGTGCGCAATTGACGGTAATGCCAAGATCATAGAGTTCAAGGCCAATCAGCTGTGAGTTAATCTTGGTCGCTTCAACGCCAAGATCCGGATGCTCTTCCGCCATTTTACCAAGCATACGCGCAGGTGGAAATTCCGGCCAGTGCGGCGGCTTAAGGCGCGCAACGCGCCCGCCTTCCTGATCAATTAAAACCGGCGCATGTGGGCGGCCTACGCAATCGCGCAGATCTTTAATGAGTGCTTTGGTTTGCTGCGGGGTAATGCAATTGCGTTGAAATAAAATAAATCCAAACGGGTTGGCATAACGAAAAAAACTTTTCTCCGCATCGGTCAGTGAAATACCCGACACACCCAAAATCATCGCCTTGGGCGGCTTGTCGCGGTCCAGCTCCGATACAGGATTATGGTCGGATGATAACACAGCTACCACCTTTTGCTTTTATGTCAGAGCAGACGTCGTTTGCATTCGCCGCGCTGCCCTGCAAGCGCCATACTTGCTTGTTGCCATTGATCGTCGCGGTGACAATGCCCAACGATGCACCGCGCAACGCATCGGTATATTTGCTTTTGAACTGCGCCAGCCCCTTATCGGCTGAAGGTTTATCAAAGAAGCTTGCGACCTGAAAATGCGTTTTGCCTTTCACTGGCTCTGCATCATCCTGATTATCATCCACTGCTTCTTTCTTTGTATCAACGCTACGCACCTTGGTTTTGGGCGGTGTATTATCCACTTCTTCTTCGGGTTCTTTTGGCGTTTCTTTCACGGCTTCTTTAACCGGCGTTTCTTTGACCACTTCTTTTACCGGTTCCGGTGGTTTTAGCGCAAACGGCATAACTTCGCCTTTGGAAATATCAAACGCAACCGCAGGCTTCACAGGTTGCACTGGCGGTGGCGCAACAGGCGTAGCCGTTGGTGCATCAAGCACACGGCCCATGGCAGGAGCAACCGGGGCAGGAGCCACAGGCACAGGTGGTGGAACAACCGATGCTTGTGGTAACGCTGCTTGTACAGGTGGCATTTCAACTGGCGGTACTGATGGCGGCGCAACAGGGGTTGCAGTACCGGCATTATTCTCAACATTTTTGTTTTCAACATTAAGCGGCTGCTCGGGACCTGGCAAAATCCGCTCAACCGTTACAGTTTTTCCTTCCGATGAAACGGTATTGAAAATCAGCTTGTCTTTATCGGGCACTTGCAAACCACCCGGTTGATCCGGCTTTACTTTATATGGTGCGTTATCTGCCTTTAATATTGCGATCTGCCCATTATCTTCGGGCCAGATTAATCCTGCGACCACCCATAATCCGCCCACCACAATCAATACGGTGGCAATTCCCACCAGTAATCGTAACCGTGGATTATGCTCATCAAATTCACCCATTAACGCATCTCCTCTAATGGTTTAACGCCAATTACGGCAAGGCCGCTGGCAATTACAGTGGTTATTCCTTTAAGCAGCGCCATGCGCGCCATCGTTAGCGCCGGATTATCCTCAATCAGAAAACGCAAGGTCGCATCATCCTTGCCCTTGTTCCAGAAGGAATGGAAATGCCCCGCGAGCTCATACAGATAAAAACTAACGCGATGCGGCTCGCGCGTTTGTGCAGCCGCCTCTACCAGCTTTGGCCAGTTGCACAAAAAGCGGATAAGCGCGATATCATCTTCGCTTGTCAAAACGCTTAGATCCACCTGCGCAAGCGCGCTTGCAATCAAATCAGCTTTGGGAAACATCTCCGCAGCATGGCGCAATACCGACGAACAACGCGCATGTGCATATTGAATATAGAATACCGGATTATCGCGTGACTGCTCCTTGGTCTTGGCAAAATCAAATTCAAACTGGCTGTCAAAACTGCGCGTTAAAATAGTGAAGCGCACAGAATCCGCCCCCACCTCCTCCACCATTTCGCGCAAAGTAATGATATTGCCAGAACGCTTGGAAAGCTTTACCGCTTCGCCATTATTAAATACCTTCACCATCTGGCAGAACAAGCCATCCAGCTTTGCGCTGCCATCGGAAATCGCGGCAATTGCAGGCCGCATACGTTCCAGATACCCGCCATGATCCGCGCCAAGGACATTGATCATCAGTTTAAAGCCGCGCTGAATTTTGGTATAATGATAGGCGATATCCGGCATGATATAGGACCATGTGCCATCGCGTTTCTTGAGCGAGCGATCACTGGAATCCCCAAACTGGCTGGAGCGGAATAGCGTGAGCGGCTCTGGGGTCCAGTTTTCCATTTCCTTGCCGCGTGGTGGCGGCAGCGTGCCGACATAAATAAGATCTTTATCTTCAAGTGATTTAAATACTTTATCGAGCGTGCCATTTTCAATCACATCACGTTCATTGCTGAACACATCATGCTTGATGCCAATCATG
This sequence comes from Alphaproteobacteria bacterium, assembly GCA_010031785.1. Taxonomy (GTDB): domain Bacteria; phylum Pseudomonadota; class Alphaproteobacteria; order UBA9219; family RGZA01; genus RGZA01. Next base: position 5,378 of record RGZA01000075.1, on the reverse strand, counting down.
TTAAGATCTTCGCGGATCGCTTCCATCATCGCGGCAACCGCAAATTCACGAATAGGCAGCAACCATGCTTCTTCCGGCTGGCCAAGCCATTTTTTGCCATCACGCGCCACAAGTTTTTCGGCAACGGGCTTCAGATAATCACCTGGATAAAGCCCTGCTGGGATATCACCAATGGCTTCGCCAAGCGCTTCGCGGTAACGCAAATGCACGGTACGCGCCAGCACATCAACTTGCGTACCTGCATCATTAAAATAATATTCGCGCGTTACATCATAACCAACTTTTTGCATCAGGTTCGATAACGCATCACCAAACACCGCACCGCGCACATGGCCCGCATGCATAGGGCCGGTTGGATTTGCCGACACGTATTCAATACAGACTTTTTCTTTTTTGCCGATGCTTAAATCACCATAATGCGTGCCCGCATTTAAAATGGTTTTGAGTTGTTCCTGCCAAATCGTGGATGCAAGGCGCAGATTGATAAAGCCCGGCCCCGCTACTTCCACACTTGTATAGGATGCATCATTTTTCAATGCCGCCACCATCGCATCGGCAATCACGCGCGGTGGCTTACCCAGCGCCTTGGTCAATGTCATGGCAAGATTGGTTGCTATATCGCCATGCTTGGGATCGCGCGGCGCTTCAACCGTGAATTCAGGAATTTCGGCTGGCAATACCCAACCATGCAGAGCAGCAACGTCGGTCAGCTTTGTTTTCAGTAATGTTTTGATGTGATCGTAAATCGTCATATTACAAACCAAGCAATGGAATTTTTAGGGATGTTGCCGCATGCCTCAATTGTTTATCAAGCGTCGCAAGCGGCAGAAGCTTGCGTTGCGCAAGTTCAAGGTAACTTGCATCATATGTTGTTAATTTAAACGCATCTGCCAAACGTGTTGTTTCCGCCCATACACAATCATGACTTTCATCATCACTCTTGATTCCTATCCCTTTTAATCTGTTGAAATATTTTTCTCGCAAGCCCGTTTCAATACGCCCGTAACGTTGCGCCATGCTAAGCGCATTTGCAATTTCAAAATACCACATGGGCGATACAAAACAGCCTTCGGATGCAATGCGTCCAAACACATCCTCAATCACAGGCGTTGTTTCATCCTCAAATAACCAGGCTAACGTCACGGAGCTATCCAGAACAAAACTCATAACGCGCTCTATTTATCGGAAGAAGGTTTGACAAAAGAAGATTTGACTGAATCCAGATAATCATTTACCCAACGGTCACGTCCTTCATCTCTGAATTTCATTAATTCTGCAAGCCTGACAGGATTTTGTTCGGTATGAGCAGCCTTGCGCAATTCACGAATTTCGGCAATAGCCTGCCTTGCCTTCTGTACATCATGCGCAGGAGTGAGTGGCACCAGTCGTGCCGCAGGCTTGCCCCGATGAAGGATGATGTATTCCTTCCCCTCCTCCCGCACACTATTTACAAGCGCAGAAAGTTTGTTCTTTGCTTCAAAAACGCCTATTTCTTTTTCCATGATCACTCCTAGCTAGATATCAATCTAGCTGTTTTTATGAAATAAAGCAATTATTACAAATTATCATTTAAAAACAATCGCTTATATTCCTGCTCTGCAAAGCGGTCGGTCATGCCCGCAATATAATCTGCAACCATTCTGGCCCGGCTTGGTAATTCTTCAAGTGTTGTTTTGTCACTAAAGCGCTGCACCCAAGTAACCGGCAGTAATGCAGGATTATTGAAAAAGGAATCAAACAGCGCAGTCACCAACTTCGCGGCGCGATCCGTCATGATTTTTACTTTTTCTGCGCGATACATATGTTGATGCAGGAAATGCCGTAAGTCACCCAGATTGCTTTCCACGCTCTCGCTGAATGCAACCATCGGCACACTTGCTGCGCGAATATCTTCTGCTGATTGTGGCTTGAGCTTTGCCAAACGTGTTTTTGTTTCCACCAACAAATCGGCAACCATCACGCCAATCGCTTCACGCACAATTTCGTGGATCAAACGGCGCGCCTCAATCTTGGGATAACGGCTGCGCGTATCTCTTACAATGCTATCAAAGATCGGCAATGCTTCCAGTTCATCCATCGCAAAGAAGCCCGCATTAAATCCGTCATCAAAATCATGCGTATTATAGGCAATATCATCAGCAAGCGCTGCAATCTGCGCTTCAATACCCGCAAAAGTTTGTAATTCCAAATTCCATATGGATTGAAATGCCTTGATGGTCGTTGGCGTTTTTTCGGGTGCCAACGGACCGTTATGTTTGACAACCCCCTCCAACATTTCCCATGTCAGATTTAATCCGTCAAACGCTGCGTATTTTTTTTCAAGGAGCGTGAGCAAACGAAACGTCTGGTCATTATGATTAAATCCGCCATAAGGCAGCATGCATTGATTGAGCGCCTTCTCCCCTGCATGGCCAAAACAGGTGTGACCCAGATCATGCGCAAGCGCCATCGCTTCGGCCAGATCCTCATCGACATTTAATATACGCGCAATCGCCCGCGCGATCTGTGCAACTTCCAATGAATGCGTCAGGCGCGTTCTGAAATAATCGCCTTCGCTTTCAATAAAGACCTGCGTTTTATTGCGCAGGCGGCGGAACGCGCTGCTGTGAATAATCCGGTCGCGGTCGCGTTGATAAGGCCCGCGCGTTGGGCTTGGCGCCTCTGTAATCAGGCGGCCGCGGCTTCTGGATGATTGGGTGGCAAAGGGGGCTAAATCATGCATGCTAATGTCATACCCTAACTATCGGAAAAATCACCTAAAAACGTTAGGTTGCCAAGAAAAATTAAACTGTTATTTTGCTTGCTAAAGTAGCGCCTTCTTTCCAACCCATCCTTTAAAGGTCATTTCATGTCCGCCGTTGCAGCAACTGTTAAAAATCAGTCCACCCGTTCCGAAACCGATAGCTTCGGCCCGATTGATGTGGCATCCGACAAATATTGGGGCGCGCAGACGCAACGTAGCTTGCAGAAATATGGGTCAGTCATCGAATGATAGCTTTCCAACCGCCATGCACATCGCAGCGGTACAGGAAATTTTGCATTTATTACTCCCCGCCCTTACCCATCTGCATGGCGCTTTGGATAAAAAGGCAAAGGAATTCGCACATATTGTAAAGATTGGCCGTACCCATTTGCAGGATGCAACGCCCGTTACACTGGGTCAGGAATTTTCCGGCTATGCAATGCAGGTGCAGCTTGCCATTGCGCGCGCAAAGGAATGTTTGCCACGCATCTATCCACTCGCGCAAGGCGGCACCGCCGTTGGCACGGGCCTGAATTGCAAAAAAGGGTTTGCAGAATTATTTGCTAAAAAAGTTGCCGCGATGACCGGCCAACCGTTTATCACTGCTGCCAATAAGTTTGAAGCAATGGCTGCGCATGATGCGATGGTTGAAGCATCGGGGGTGATGAACACGATTGCGGTTTCGTTTATGAAAATTGCCAATGATATTCGCCTGCTGGGTTCAGGCCCGCGTTGCGGTATTGGTGAAATTTCTCTGCCGGAAAATGAACCGGGCTCATCGATTATGCCGGGTAAAGTCAACCCAACGCAATCCGAAGCGATGACGATGGTTTGTGCGCAAGTCATGGGCAACCATGTTGCGGTCAGCATCGGCGGCTCCAACGGGCATTTTGAATTGAATGTGTTTAAGCCCGTAATTATTCATAATTTGCTGCAATCCATTCGTTTATTGGCGGATAGCGCGAACAGCTTCACCGATAATTGCGTTGTGGGTATTACCGCGAATGAAGATCGCATCAAAAAGATTGTGAACGAAAGCCTGATGCTCGTCACCGCGCTTAACCCGCATATTGGTTACGACAACGCTGCCAAGATCGCCAAGAAGGCGCATGCCGAAGGCAAGACGTTGAAAGAAGTCACACTCGAACTCGGCCTTCTCACCTCTGAGAAATTTGATGAGGTTGTACGGCCCGAGCAAATGGTGGGTGAAAAGTAAGCACCGCAATGCGCCTTAAAAAACATTCCCTTACGCTGCGTGGGCATCGCACCAGCATCAGCTTGGAAGAAATTTTCTGGCAGCAATTGCAGCTTATCGCGGGGCAGCAACATCAATCGCTTCAGGAATTAATTGAAGCGATTGATAAAACCCGCAGAGGGAATCTGTCGAGCGCGATCCGGGTTTATGTTTTGGAAAATGCACTCAAAGATTAATAGCGCTGCATACGTGGTTATGTGTTTCACGTGAAACATTTCGCATAAGTGCTTGGTTTCGCACATTTTTTAACAAAATTATTTGTTATTGTGAGAAAGATTGACGGGTTTTCAGCTTAACGTACTTACGACTTAAAAAATGCGCTCGCGGCATTTTTATGGGACTGCTTGCGGGTGATTTCCTCGCGCACGCGGGCGATCTCGCCTTCCAGCATGGCGATGTATTCCTGGAGGTCACCGACCGAAATTGACGATAAATCCTTGGGTTTTGGCTTTTGTTTACGCGGTTCGAAGTCTTCTAAATCCATGTTTAACCTATTTCTGCTAGCAATTTAAAGGCTACATTACCCGCGTCATTGCGAGGAAACTTTAGTTTCCGAAGCAATCCATTTTTTCTAATCGATAAAATGGATTGCCACGTCGGCCATAAATGGCCTCCTCGCAATGACGCGGCGAGTGGATTTATATAGCCCGCAACGGTAATATTTGTAAATGAAGCTGGATAATCTATCGCCAGAACAACTGCAGCAATGGCAGAAACTGCTGTTTGAAAATCAGGTCTTGCGTGAAAAAGTGCAGGCGCTGGAAGCAGCGGCATCCACCAGCACAATCCTCACCCGCCCGGAATTTGTGCGCGAGATTGCGCGCATGGTTGCACATGATGAACGCTATGGCGGTACATCGAGCCTTGTGGTTCTGAGTTTTGATGGATTGCTTGAACATAAACCAAAACTGGGCACAGCAACCTATGATCGCATTATTCAAACCATTGCCGAATGCGTGGTAAGCGGTGTGCGTGCATGCGACATTGTAGGCCGGACGGGCAGTAATGATTTTGCGGTGATGCTTACGCGCTGCAAATTGCCCGATGCCGAGAAAAAAGCCGAAAGCCTTGTTGGACATTTAAAAGAAAAACTTAATCCGCTGCTGGATGGTAAAGCCGCGATTGCGCTCACTTACATGGTGAGTATTTTAAACAGCCGCGATGCCATAAAAAAAGATGCGTAAAAAAGTTACGCGATAATATCGGGGATCAACATTCCCTCGATCTTCACAATATCATCCTTCAACTGCAGCTTGCGCTTTTTCAGGCGGCGCATTTGCAATTCATCGCAGGGATAGCTTTCTTCAAGACGGGTAAGAATATCGTCAAGGTCACGATGCTCCTGCTTTAACGCTGAGAGCCTGTCACGCAATTGATGTA
>RGZA01000074.1 GCA_010031785.1 Alphaproteobacteria bacterium | reverse complement strand
CTTTATCAGCAAGCAGCTTGACTGCGCCCGATGCGGAGTGCCGTACTACCAGCACATCAATATGCATCGCGTTTAGCGTCATCGCGGTATCAATCAGCGTTTCGCCTTTACGCGTTGATGATCCTTCAGCATTCATATTGATGCAATCCGCACCAAGGCGCTGGGTTGCGAGTTCAAATGATCCGCGCGTACGCGTGGAAACTTCGAAGAATAAATTGACGACCGTGCGGCCTTTCAGGCGGATAACCTTGCGTTCCGTTTCGCGGTTGATATCCACGAATTTGTCGGCCAGATCCAGAATAGTGGTGATTTCCTCAGCCGAGAGCTCGGCGATACCCAGTAAGTGACGTTGGTTTAGCAGCATTGCGCAACCCAAGTTAAGCCCAAGGGTGTGATGCCCCCGAAGCGGTTTAGATCAAGATTTTAGCTAACGCGATGTTGTATCAGACACATTACTTTCATGCAAATGGACTTTGCAGGCAGGTTAAAACCACCTGTTTATCGGTGGTTTCAAGACGGGCGCGGATGCCAATGGGCAAGGGCACGATTGATTTACCATGGCCGCAGGGAAAGTGCGTTGCGATAGGAATGTGCGCAGGAATTAATTCGCGCAGCAAATCGGGGATGGAATGTTTCCAAAGGCCAGCACTGTCTTCGCGAAAGCCACAGAATTCGCCGATGATTAGGCCGTTGATTTTTTTAAACTTGCCAGCATTTTTAAAATGCCACAGCGCGCGATCAATATCGGATAATTTTTCACCATCATCATCTTCCAGATATAAAATCGCGCCATTGGTATCGATGTCATCCTTCGTGCCGATCAGATTTTGCAGCAGTGTCAGATTGCCACCTACCAATCGTCCTTCACCAGCACCCGCCGTAAATGCTTGCGATGTTGGGTAATGAATAGGTTCTGATGGTTCTGCGCCACTGAAGAAATTTATGAAGTGCGTGATGTTATCGGGATCATGATCCTTGAAAAAACTCAGCAGCATGGGGCCATGAAAGGTCACAAGCCCTGTGCGGCTGTGAATGACATTAATCAGCGTTGTGATATCACTGAATCCACAAAACACTTTGGGATTGGCGCGGATCACATCAAAATCAAGGTGTGGCACCACGCGGTAGCTGCCAATGCCGCCTCGCGCCACCAGAATGGCATCAATGCTGCTATCCTTGAAATAATCCATAATCGCTGCGGCGCGCTGTTCATCACTTCCGGCCAGCTGATGATCCTGCAGGTGATTTTGCGCATGGATCAAGACTTCATACCCAGCAGCTTCCAGCGCTGCCTTGCCTTGCACAAGCCATTCCTCGCGCGGGAAGCGGGCAGGGGAGACAATGCCTATTCGGCTACCTTTTTGCAGGGCTTTAGGTTTCATGAATAAGTGTTAAGTGATGAGTGTTGAGGCCTGAGGAAAGTATAGAGAAATAAGTAGAGATAGTATATATCAAGGGGCATAATTTACTCAACTCTCAACGCTCATCTCTTATCGCTCAAATGCCTGTACAAAATCGTGAAGTTGAAGCCGATGAAGCCGAATTACGGCTTGATCGCTGGTTCCGCCGACACTATCCGGGGCTTACCCATGGCAAGCTCGAAAAATTGTTGCGTACGGGTCAGGTGCGCGTGGATGGCAAACGCGTGAAAGCTAATGCGCGGCTGGAAGCTGGGCAGAAAATTCGTGTACCGCCCATGAGTGATGAAATGCTTGTTCAGCAGGAGCCAAATAAGGTGCGTCCAACAGCGCGCGAAGAAAAAAATCTGCGCGACAGCATTTTATTTGAAGATAAGGATGTGTTGGTGATCAATAAGCCTGCAGGGCTTGCAGTACAGGGTGGCACAGGTATCTCCCGCCATCTGGATGGGTTCCTTACCGCCATTTATGAAAATGAAACGCGCCCAAAACTGGTACATCGCCTTGATAAAGAAACATCGGGCGTGTTTGTGCTAGCCAAGAATGACCATGCGGCAAGTCATCTTTCCGAAAGTTTCCGTGAGCGCACGACGCGTAAATATTATTGGGCACTTGTCCATGGTGTGCCCAAGCCCAAGCAGGGCAAAATCATCATGCCGCTGAGCAAAGGCAAGGATGGGCGTGTGCATCCCGATAAAGCCGAAGGCAAAAATGCCGTAACGTTGTATCAGGTTGTGCAGACGGCGCTTAAAGTATCGTTTGTTGCGCTATGGCCGCTCACGGGCCGTACGCATCAACTGCGCGTGCATATGGATGAAATCGACACGCCGATTGTTGGCGATGATTTATATTACGATGAAAAAACGCCGGTGATTGATGGCGGCATTGCCATTAAAAAACTGCATTTACATGCGAGACGTCTGGTCATTCCGCATCCGCGCAAAGGCGTCATTGATATCACTGCACCGTTGCCGGAACTGTTGAAAAAAAGCTGGTCCTATTTCGAATTTCCAGAAGAAGATGGTGATCCCTTTGCTTCTTTTGGAGACGATATCTAAGTAAGTGATGTGTTCAAAATTTAACGGAGGTTCCCATGGGAAAAGTCGTGCGTGTTGTTATTGGTATTGTTGCCATTATCATCATTTTACCATTGCTGCTGCTTGGCGCTTTGTACGTTACCGTTGATTTTAACAGCCTTAAGAAAGACATCACGCAGCAGGTCAGCGCAACGCTGGGCCGCGATATTGTACTTAATGGCCCCATTGGCATTAGTTTTGATCATGGTATTGCGCTGAGCGCGAGTGATGTGCGCATTGGCAATCCAGCGAATTACAAAGAAAAAGATTTTATCAAGGCCGAAAAAATCAGCGTTGCATTGAACTGGCAGGCGTTGGCGCAACACCGCGTGGATATCCAGCAAGTGACCGTGCATGATGCAACGATCAATATGATTACCAATGCTGCAAGTGAAAATAACTGGGATATCAAGCTTCCTAAATCAACCGATCCTGCGCCCGCCAAAACACCTGCCACAACAGAAGCAAAAAACGATTTTAAAATTGAGCGCGTGGATTTAAGCGCCATTGATATTGTCAAAACAACCGTGCGGCAACGCGATGAACGTAAAAACACAGTGCAGGAACTGGTGGTTGAAAAGGCCAGCATCAAGGCACCCTTTGGCGGCGCATTAAATATTGGTGCGCAAGGCTCTTACAATAAAACACCGTTTACATTTGAACTGACGGCGCCTGGCGGCTTGCAGGATTTAAATGCAGGCAAGCCATCGCTCATTGACGTGAAGGCCGATTATGCTGGCCAAAGCTATGCGATCAAGGCGACCTATACGCATGGTGAAAAGACCCATGATCTGAAAAACCTGCAGGCCAAAGCGCTGGGCATAGAATTTAACGGTAATCTTACGGTGCGCAGCGATGGTGATGTGCCGATGATCAGCGGTGCGCTGTCTGCATTGGAAATTAATTTGTTATCGCTTGGCAAAAAAACCGCGCAGGTAAAATCGCGCGCTGTTGTGCAGTCCCTTGTAATGATGGATACGCAGGCGGCGAATATGATCGTTGCGGCAAGTGCTGCACCTGATTTCAGGGCGCTCAAGGCAGTGAACGCAAATGTTGCACTAACCATTACCAAGTTGGTGGTAGTTGAAGGCAAGCCGTTTGAAAATGTAAAAACAACCCTGTTACTCAATAATGGCCGTTTGCAATTACAACCTTTTACTGTGACCTTTTTGAATGTTGCCTATAAGGGCTCGCTTGATTTCAATGCAAGTGGAGAAGTGCCTGTAACGCGTCTTGTGCTTGCGGGCGATAATATCGATTTTGCTGCGTTGGCTGCTGCCTTTAACAGCAAATCCCCGCTTGCTGCCAATGGAGATCTTGATCTTGATATTACCGGGCAGGGCACAACGCCAGGGGCGTTCAAAAACTCGCTGTCGGGCAAAATTCAAATGACCGCAGGCAAGGGCGCAATTGATCTAGGCAGCAGTGGCGCTACCGGAATTAATCTGATCAAAATGCTTTATCCAAAAACGCAGGCTTCGGAAAAGCAGAATATCAATTGCGGCGTTGTGCGCTTTAATGCTGATAATGGCATGTTGCGTTCCAACGGTATTTTGTTCGATAGCCCTCTTGCAGCCGTTGTTGGCGAAGGCAGCGTCGATCTTGCACAGGATAATGCAAACCTTGTATTCCGTCATGCGGTGAAGGATACGCAGGCGGGGTCGTTTTTGAATGTTCCAATCAAGGCAACCGGGCCGCTTGCACATCTGACTTTCAGGCCCGAAGAAGGCGCTGTGTTGCAAAAAGCGATGAGTGCACTTAATGGCAACGGCTCAACCTCCAGTGGTGTGCCGCGCGTTGATCCGAACGCCAAAGGCAATGCGTGCCTAGCAACAATCAATGATCCGCATCCTGTGATGCTTGATCAAATGAAAACGCAGGATGCGGTAAAAGCCACGATCAATCAGGCCAAGGATGTGATCAAGAATATCGGCAAGCCAGAAGAGGCAATCAATAAGCTCAAGGGCTTGTTCGGGCGCTAGGCATGAAACGTTTTTATAAACAAGCATCCGTTGCAGCGCAGGATAGCGGTTTTGCCGTTGCGCTTGATGGCAAGCCGATCAAGACACCTGCCGGGCATATCCTGTCGCTACCCACACAAAAACTTGCTGATGCGATTACTGCTGAATGGCAGGCGCAGGGTGAAACCATTGTCGTGAGCAACATGCCTTTAATGCAGCTCGCCGCGACGACGCTTGATCATGTATCCAAAGACCGCGTTGCAATGCTCGAGCGGCTTTTGTCTTATTCAGGCACCGATTTATTGTGCCATTTTGTTGAGGAGCCAAAGCGCCTGCGTGAATTGCAGGAACGGCTGTTTACTCCGGCGCTTGCATGGGTGCATCGCCGCTATGATATTGATTTGCACACCACGACCGAATTGATGGCGGTTGAGCAGCCAGAGCTGGTTCATGAACGCTTTACGCGCGCACTTGGTGCGCTCAGCAATTGGGCGTTGATGGGCGTGCAGACAGCAGCGATTGCGTCAGGTTCAATCGTGCTTGCGCTTGGGCTATGTGAGAAAGCCTTTACTGCAACCGAAGTATTCGATGCTGCAGAAGTGGAAACCACTTATCAGATTGAAAAATGGGGCACGGATATCGAGCTTGTTAAACGCCGCAACGGCATTGAGCAGGAGCTCAAAGCCGTTGAACGATGGTTCGAATTAATTGGCTAATCAGTGTTTTTCTGCAGGTGCAGCAGCGGGTGCTGGTACTACAAGGCTAGGCGTTGCAGAAACTTTCTTAGCCGCACGTTTGCGTTTCTTAGGCGCTACGGCTGCTGGTGCATCGCCATAATCCGATTCATTCATCTCTGGCTTAATACCCAGTTCTGCCGCGCGGTGCTGACGGCTTACACTGCGCAATTGCGCATAGAAATCAAGTGAACCTTTTTCCAATGCATCCAGCGCATCAAGATAGCGTGAGCGTTTATCAAGCGCGTCTGCGCCAACAGCGGCAATCAAATAACGGTTCGATGTAGCGGTACCGCCGTAATTATTCGTAACGTAACCCCAAGGCTGTGCAGCGGAATCAATTGCAAAGCCAACAGCATCACGCGGGTTAGATGGGCCAAGAATTGGAAGCACAAGGTATGGACCTTCTGGTGCGCCCCATACATGAAGCGTTTGACCAAAGTCAGCCGATACACGCTTGAGATCGCTTTCCGAACCCATGTCAATCATACCGCCAAGACCGATGGTTGAGTTCACAAGGAAGCGGTTGAAAATGCTATAGGCATCGGTTGTACGACCTTGCAGCAACGCATTGGTCATGCGCACCGGTTCCGCAGCATTATAAATAATGTTGCCAACAATGCTTTGTGCAAATTCAGGCACAATGGTGCGATAAGTTTTTGCAGCAGGCTTGAGTAGGATGCGATCAACAACCTGATTGAATTCAAAAATTGCGCGGTTGGTTGACTCCAGCGGATCGTTATTGCGCTCAAACTCTGCGCGTTCAGCAGGATCTTTTGGTGCGGTTGCACATGCAGATAATCCGGCAAGTAAAAGGAGCGCAGCGAAGGATGAAAGAAATTTGGAAGCCATTTGAAAACCTTGAAGAATTAAGTTTAGAAAAGTTACATTAGAGAAGTTGCGGGCGCATTCTGTTTCAGGCAAACGTGTCACAGGTATATTACCGATGACTTAATTATGGCAAGCTCGCTTTTGTAGCCTGTTTTACGGGTTTACCCAATAGCACAGGCAGAAAAAACATAGTCGTAAATAATACGTAAAACAGTGATAGCGTTAATAATAGCCCCATTGATGCGGTGCCTGGGTGATTTGAAAGTGACAGTGACCCAAAAGCCACAAGCGCTGTTGCGGCGCTAAATAGCACTGCTTTGGCCATGCTCGATTGCAAGGGCTGGTCATGGCCTTGCCGCCAATAAACGACAAAATAGATGGAATATGAAACCCCTAAGCCCAATAACAAAGGCAGGGCAATGATATTTGCAAAATTAATAGGCAAATGGATCATGGCGGCAGTGCCAAGGGTTAATACGCAGGCCAGGATCAATGGGGCGAGAACAAAAAGGGTATCCCGGATTTTTCGTAAAACGATCCACAATAAAAGAAAAATAATGATCACGGAATAAATGGCCGCCTCAACGAATGCGCGCTTGATGGTGTTGGCCGATTCCTGAATAGAGATGGGTGCGCCGGTGGCTTCCGGGGCAATTTTTTTGATCGCATCATAAAAACGGATGATCGTATCCGTATCGCGCACATCGCCCCCGGGCTTTGGTTTTGGTTTTACTTCGATGCGTTCCTGACCATCCTTGGTTACCCATTCCTGTTTGATCGTATCGGGGATATCTGCGCGCGTGATTTGCTTTTGTGCAAGGCGTGCATTAAGTTCGACTAATGTTTTTTGCACTGTGCCTTGGAAGATCATGGTGATGGCTGTGATCTGCGCATCATCGAGCGCAGCGAATTGCCCAAGATCCGCAGCGAGTGCTGCATCAACATTTTTCAGTTTTTCTGCTGTTGCAATTGCCGCCTGTTTTAATGCTGCGATGCTGGGCGCTGGTTTAACTTGCGTTGGATGGAGTAGAACAGATAATAAATTGGCAGTGTCCTGAATAACCGCGATTTTTTCATCCTGCCGCTCAGGGATAAAGGATGACAGCGTCATCGCTGCTTCAACTTCAGGCAGTGCACTGATGGTTTTGGCAAGGGCATCGGCGCTTGCTGCGTCCTTGGCCAGAATATCGATGGTATAGGAACTGGTGTCGCTATCTTTGAGCAGATCCAGCGCCGTGGAAACAGATTCCGTATTAGGATTTTTCAGGTTTAGTGGATCAAAATCAAAACGCAGGAATGTGCATGCCGTTAATGCGCCAACAAACAACACGGCAAAGGCGAGCAGGATTTCGCGGCGGTGGCGTTCCAAAAACGCATCGCTTGGCGCTGCCCATTTATAGCCGATGCTTTCAGCTTCCGCGCCCGGTTTTACAAAATGCAGCAGGGCAGGGAGCAGGGTAATGTTGAGCGAGAAAGCGATCAGCATGCCGCTGCCTGCAATCAGGCCAAGCTCAGCAACGCCGCGATAGGATGTGGGGGTAAAGGATAAAAATCCTGCAGCTGTGCTAAGCGCAGCAAGTAGTAACGGTACCGCCACAACCCAGCCGGTGCGACGCATGGCTGCGCCAAGATCTTCAATATGAAAACGCACATCGCGGTAACGCACACCAAACTGAATGCCAAAATCAACAGCAATGCCAGTGAACATCACGGCAAACGCAACCGAGATAAGATTGAGCGAACCAACGGTAAGCAGCGCAAAAGCGGTGGTGATGACAAGGCCTGCCATCAGCACAATAAAAATCGGCACAATCAATTGCCATGAGCGCAGGGCCATAAACAGCAACAGGCAAATCAGCGCAAAGGAGGCAACAAGCGCCCAGCCCATGCCTTCAGAAATGCTAGAAAATTCTTCATCGGATAGCGGCACAGGACCGGTCAGGCGGATGTTTAAATCATATTTTTGTTCTAGGTTTTCCTGCGCGATAAAATTGCGGATGAAATCGGTTGCGGTTTGCCCGGGCGCAAGCGCGCTGTAATCGAGCACAGGTTGGGTTACGATAAAACGGCGCAGTTCAAATTTGTTCGGTGTTTCGGGCGCCATGAGATAACGCCATGCGTTTTCATCCTGCGGATTGGCGAGTGATTTTGAAAGGGCGGTATGAATGCGATTAAAAAGCGGAGTGAGTTCTTCTTTTTTGGCTTGCCCGGCATCAACGCCTAGCAGCGATAAATCTACCATGCCAAACAGCCCGCGTAAGGATGGATCGGCAGCGAGCGAGCCAAGCAGCGGCTGCGCCTTTATGATGCCTTCTGTTGTTTGGGCAAGTTCAGTGTCGGATAAAAACAGCAGGCCGTTTTGTTCAAAAAACGCATTGGCATCAAGCCCGCGCACCGTTTTAAACAAATCAGATTTTGCGTGTAATGCTGCGCCAATTTTTTCACCGGCGATTTGTGTACCAATGGCATCCTTGCCATCAATCACCACCACCAGAATGTCATCGCGTTGCGGAAATGCTTTTGAAAAAGCGATTTCGCGCTGACGCCATGCAACGTTGCTATCCAGCAAACTCGTCACATCGGTGTTCATTTTGAAATGATCGCTGACGTAAAAGGCTGCGCCAATAATCAGCAATAGATAAAACAAAACAACCACCCACGCCTTGCGGCGCGAGAGGTCAACAACCGATGCGACTGAGTCAGAGATCATTGTTAGCTGGATTAACCAACCAGTTCAGTGCCGCTGAAGAAGTAGGCGATTTCAATCGCCGCATTTTCTTCAGAGTCAGAACCATGGACCGAGTTTGCTTCGATGGATTCAGCAAATTCCTTGCGGATGGTGCCGGGCTCTGCGTTCGCAGGATTGGTTGCGCCCATAATGTCGCGGTTTTTCGCAACAGCGTTTTCGCCTTCTAGAACTTGAACCACAACCGGGCCAGAGATCATGAAGCTGCACAGATCGTTAAAGAAAGGCCGTGCCTTGTGAACGCCGTAAAATGCTTCGGCTTGCGCTTTGGTCATGTGGATGCGCTTGCTTGCGATGATGCGCAGGCCAGCATCTTCAAACTTGGCGGCAATTTTGCCGGTCAGGTTGCGCTTGGTTGCATCTGGTTTGATGATGGAAAAGGTACGTTGAATAGCCATTCGAAACTCCGATAAAGATTAGTCTTTTGCGTGCTTTATAAAGCGGCGCGGCGGAATGCGCAACTACTCCTTAAAGGCAGGCTTTTTCGGCAGTTTTTTAAGCAGCGGATCGGTCCAGCTTGGTGGCAGCACGCCCAATAGCCATGCAGCAAAGGCGGTTGGCCATGGAAACGCGATGCGCGCTTCATTGCGTACAAGCCCCTTCACCATAATTGTTGCAGCTTCGTCTGCGCTCATCATAAAGGGCATGGGGAAATCATTGACGGCAGTCATCGGCGTTGCGATATAGCCCGGGCAAATCACATTGATCTTGATGCCCCATTTTGCATATTCACCGCGCAGGGCTTCGCCATATAAACGCACCGCTGCTTTGCTTGCGCAATAAGCAGGCGCGCTTGGAAAACCGCGAAATCCAGCAAGCGATGCCATCAGTACTACTTGCCCTGAACGGCGATTTTGCATGCGCGGCAAAATGGGATGAATGGTGTTGAGAACACCATCAAGATTGGTTGCAAAAATCGCGCGCGCTTGGGTTTCGCTTTCCCCCGCGCCAAAGGTTCCTGCAGAAATTCCGGCATTGGCAATGAGTAGGTCAATCGGTTTGAGCGTATCGGCATTGATCAGAATTTCGGCAAGCATTTCACGCTGTGTCACATCGACAACGCCAACCCATATCTCCGCGCCCATATGGCTCAGGGATTTGGCGATAGCCTCAAGCTTGTCCTGACGGCGGCCCAGCAGGCCAATGCGGATGCCGGGCGCGGCATAGGCGCGGGCCAGAGATTCGCCAATGCCG
>RGZA01000073.1 GCA_010031785.1 Alphaproteobacteria bacterium | reverse complement strand
TCAGCCTTAAACTCCGCTGTATATCTTGTTCCTCTCATAGCTTCCTCCCAGTTCATTTATAGACCTTAACTTTTGTCTAGTGAACCGGGGGAAGACCAGCGGTATAGATCAATAAGATATTTATGTCTGTATATCGTCAGGGCTGCCTTTGGGCGGCTCCGCTGGGATTGCTCTGGGTTGCATAGCAATTAATGGTTTAGCAGGGCTGGATGGAATGAGTTGGCTTGCTGCTACGCTTTGTCTGCCGGTGATAGCCTGATATTCCAATGCTTTTATTTGAATCCGAGAAGCAATAGCGGCCTGTGCTGAAGGATTGTGTGCAGCTTGTTGGTATGCCGAGACCTCTGCCTGAATTTCACTTTCCAAAGTATTCGCTCTTTGTTGTTGGACTGGTGTCATTGCTTGAGTGATTGCCATTGGGGATGTGCCACCACTAGTACCACCACCAGCGCCGCCGCCAGTACTGCCACCAGAGGATGTAATGGCTGGAGCTTGGCTATCTTCTGCTACTGCTACATTGCTGGAGTCAGCATCATTGCCGTAACTGGGCGTACCACCACCTCCGCCGCCGCCTGCTCCAGGTCTTCCTCCGGGCAAGGGAATAACTCCAGTAGGATTATTTGGGTCAGGTGCGTAACCTTGTGCGGCAAGACTTTGCGCATGAGTATTACCAGCACTCTGCGAATTTCTGGCATCGGTGCGCATCTTCTGGAATGGTTCGATGGCTTTGTTGGCTGGTCCCATAATCTTATCTGGCAGGCTTTGGAAATTCTGCAGTAATTGACTGCCAAGTTGGCCGCCCACAATGCCTGCAACCGTATTATGATCGTCATAGCTTTCTTCTTGTGCGCTGCCGCCCATCCATTTCAAAGCATGTTTGGGAAGATGTTCAATCATTTTGAACGATATATTCGCAGATGAATAGATGAGCGCCGCGTACATAACGCTATAAACCAGCTTGGCCATGAATCCCATGGCGCTTCCTACATATATTCCTACACCGCGCGTTGCGGCATAAAAAGATGCATTGAGGAATTTTGCAGCTATGTAAAACAGCAGCATCGCGGCAATTAAACCAAAAATACAAAGAATAGGCCGGATAAAAATCTGTAAAATTAGAAAAAATCCATTGCGCGTATTTTGTCCTGAAAACCCTTCGCCATTTGGTGTCAGGAAAGCCAAAGCCCAAAAGGGTACAAGGATCATACCTTCAATAACGCTTCCCAGCCATGTGAGAATGGAAAAGAAAAAGCGTGTAAAGGGTAACATGGGAACAATAAAAGCAAGCGTTACCCCTGCTAACATAAATAATGTTACAACCATCATAAGAAGTGCCATTAAGCCGCCGGTAAGTGCACTAACAGCATTGAGCCCCGCACTTGCTATACCAGGTTTGAAAAATCCACCAACTATGCCAGAAACCAGACTGATAATCCCCGTGGTGGCAGACAATGATATAAAATCAAGAGCAAGGCGAATTTTTTTATATCCCAGTGATGCGATCTCGGCAAAAGGATTGGTCGTGCCACCCAAATCACCAAACGCTTTACGCTCGTCCGGTGCCCATAATCCTGCGATTATGGCCATTTTGTCCATTAGAATAAATAAACCATCTGCTGCGCTGCTTGCACCATCTCCCGGGGTTAGCCCAACGCCTGTTGAATCAACATCAGGATCAGGAGCAACCCCACTTGCTGGGCTATAGATATTCGATTTTAGCAACTGATTATCAATGAAGTCAGAGAAGCGTTTATAATATGCATAAACATCAGGATATTTGTCTGACAAAACTGCAAGATTAGGCCCCGTTGCTGTAGGGATGGTTTGCGCTCCATTAATGATAGCGCCTTGCGCGCGCGTGATGGCAAGAAACCAACTGCCGGCAGATGTCCATCCTTCGCTTCTGGATGCATCCTGAACTTTTAACACAATCTCATTCATTGTGTTTTGATTGGTTTTTGTTTTATTGATGAGGTTGTTTTTAATATCGGTTTGATAATCCAGGAGAATCTTTTTTAGAGTGTCACCACTTTCTGCTGTTGCTGTCGTAGTGGCGCCCGGTAAAATAAGATCACTTAATTCAAAGGCTTTATTTTGCAATTGCCCTGCCACCGTTTCAAATTGTTGTTTATTATAATTGCTTAACTCAAGTGACAACTTTGCTTCCGCTGAGTCGGTGAACAGCCCAATGGGCGAACTGTACTCAATATATCCACATAGATCTGCGTACACACTGTTACCAAATACTAAGCGCGAAAAACCGGTTTTTGTAACGGGTACCGCCTTCATTTGTTCGGCTGGAAGTTTGCCATTTGCGAAATGGTCTACAATATTAACGCATGCATATGATTTAAATGCATTGATAGATAAAGGATAAGTATTGGGGGGGGCGGCCACCGCAAAGGTTTGATTTTCAGCGAGCTTTTCTGCAAAAGTTTTCCATGCCTGACTTGCCATGCCTGAGCCCCATTTGGCAATTTGCAAGACAATATATTGTCCCGAATTGAGTCCGCTAGCGAGTGGTACGAGTAACCCAATTGCAATAACAAGACGGATAGGGGCCCATAATTTATTTGCTTGTTTGCCGCCAACCTGCCCAGTATGAGCGGTTTCGGCAACCATTTGAATTAATTCATAGAGAAGTTTAATGGATGCAAAAATCAGCAAAGCATTGCTGAAAAAGCGCATCATCTCACGAAGCGCAGCAAGGCTGGAAACATTTGATCCTTGTTCTGGTATATTGCCGCCATCTTTTACATAGGTGACATCATTATTTGTGGTTTCAAACAGGAAGCTGAGAATGCGACAGCCCCAATCAAATGTACCTGGCAGGCAATCAAAGGTGCCATCGCCTGGGGCCGCCGCCTGCGCTTGCATCGGCGAAAGGGCAAAGAACGCCACGAAAAGGAGCGGGAGAAGCTTCAGCATGGATCCGTTAACGAGGCTTTTCATAGGGCAATCATACCACGCAAGTTTTGAAAGTAATTCCATATAGTTGCATTATAGGGACAATTATTAACAGTATGGTTAAGAGAATTTAAGAAACAGGGTGGGCCAGGGGTGGCTTTGTATGAGCGACTTCGTCCCTTAAATACCTATAGCGCAATGGAAATTTAGCAATAGAATGATGCCTTCGAATTCCCCGTCCTTTTTTACCGTCCTTTTTAACCTCACCAGACATATCCCCATGAAAACCTTAACTGATATCCGCACTACCTTTCTTGAAAGCTTTAAAAATGCTGGCCACACGATTGTGGAGTCGAGTCCGCTGGTGCCACGTAATGATCCCACGCTGATGTTCACCAATTCCGGCATGGTGCAATTTAAAAATATTTTTACGGGCGCGGAAACACGCCCCTATACGCGCGCAACAACTGCGCAAAAATCAGTACGCGCAGGCGGTAAGCATAATGATCTGGAAAATGTCGGCTATACCGCGCGCCATCATACGTTTTTTGAAATGCTCGGCAATTTTTCATTCGGCGATTATTTTAAAGATACGGCGATTGAGCTCGCATGGAATTTGATCACTAAGGAATATGGTCTTCCTAAAGAAAAATTATGCGTCACCGTTTATGCCGATGATGAGGAAGCAGCAAATTACTGGAAAAAAATTGCTGGTTTTTCGGATGATAAAATCATCCGCATTCCAACATCGGATAATTTCTGGCAAATGGGCGATACGGGTCCGTGCGGTCCATGCTCGGAAATTTTTTATGATCATGGCCCAAATGTTGCTGGCGGCCCACCGGGTAGTGCAGAGCAAGATGGTGATCGCTTTATCGAAATCTGGAATCTGGTCTTCATGCAATATGAGCAACTGGAACCCGGCAAACGTATTCCATTGCCCAAGCCTTCGATTGATACGGGCATGGGGCTGGAGCGTTTGGCAGCAGTGCTGCAGGGCGTGCATTCCAATTATGAAACCGATTTATTCATGGCGCTTATCAACCTCTCGGTTGATTTGACGAAGGTGAAGGCGCAAGGCCCTGCGCTTGCATCGCACCGCGTGATTGCTGATCATCTGCGCGCATCATCCTTCCTGATTGCCGATGGCGTGATGCCGGGTAATGAGGGGCGAGGTTATGTGCTGCGCCGTATCATGCGCCGCGCCATGCGCCATGCGCATATTCTTGGCGCCAAAGAACCATTGATGCACCGCTTGCTGCCTGAACTGGTGAAGCTGATGGGTGCTGCCTATCCAGAACTGATCCGCGCACAGCCACTGATTTCTGAAACGCTTAAGCTTGAAGAAACACGTTTTAAGCAAACGCTTGATCGTGGTTTGAAACTGCTGGATGAAGAAACAGCAAAACTTTCCGGCAAGCCATTGGCGGGTGAGGTTGCGTTTAAGCTTTATGACACCTTTGGTTTCCCGCTTGATCTTACGCAGGATGTATTGCGCGGAAAAAATCTGACCGTGGATACCGATGGCTTTAACGCCGCGATGGAAAAACAAAAAGCCGAGGCGCGCAAAAACTGGGCGGGTTCGGGTGATGCTGCCACATCACGCATCTGGCTAGAGCTACGCGAAGAAATTGGCGCGAGCGAATTCCTTGGCTATTCAACCGAAAAAGCCGAAGGCCAGGTAAAGGCACTTGTGGTAGATGGCAAGAAGGTTCCAACTGCAACGCAAGGCCAGAAAGTTGCCGTGGTTATTAATCAAACACCGTTTTATGGCGAGTCCGGTGGGCAGGTGGGCGATACGGGCCTCATGACACTGGGTGCTGATCTTGTAATTCGCATTGATGATACCAAAAAAGAAGCAGGCGATGTGATTGTGCATCATGGCGTTGTTGAAAAGGGCACTGTGAAGCTGGGTGATGGATTAAATCTGCTTGTTCAGAATATCCGCCGCTCATCCATTCGTGCAAATCACTCCGCAACCCATTTGATGCATGAAGCGCTGCGCCGCGTGCTGGGTGAGCATGTAAGCCAGAAAGGCTCGCAAGTCACCCCTGACCGTTTGCGCTTTGACTTCAGCCATTCCGTTTCAATGACTGCTGAGCAACGCAAGGCGGTTGAGGATATGGTCAATGATCGCATCCGCGCCAATGAAGAAGTGGTTACGCGTATTCTCACGCCCGATGAAGCGATGAAAGAAGGCGCGATGGCGCTGTTTGGCGAAAAATATGATGATGAAGTGCGCGTGCTCAGCATGGGCGGCGTTGAGGAAGGCAAGAGCAAGCATTTCTCGATGGAGCTCTGTGGCGGCACGCACGTAAAGCGCACTGGCGATATTGGTCTGTTCAAAATCGTCAGTGAAAGTGCAGTTGCAGCAGGCATTCGCCGTATTGAAGCGGTAACAGGGCAGGGCGCGCTTGCTTATTTCAACGAGCAGGAAAAATGGGTACAGCAGGCTGCAGAAAGCCTGCGCGTTGTACCATCCGAAGTATCCAACCGTATTGCCGCGTTAGTTGAAGAACATAAAAAACTGGAAAGCGAATTAGCTGGCCTTAAGCGCAAAGCGCTCATTGAAAGCGCAACAGGTGCTACGGGGGCGCAGCAGGATAGCGGCAAGAAAATCGGCAATGTCACCTTCATCTCGCGCATCATGAATGATGTGGATGCAAAGGAACTAAAACCGATTGTCGATGCCATGAAACAATCGCAAAAAGAAAAAGGCGTGATTGTGTTGTTGTCATCCAGCGAAGGAAAAGTGTCGTTGCTGGTTGGTGTCACAGCAGATCTTTCTGCAAAAGTAAGCGCGGTGGATCTTGTTAAAATCGGCGCAGAAGCACTTGGCGGGAAGGGCGGCGGTGGTCGCCCGGATATGGCGCAAGCGGGTGGTAATGATCCGAGCAAAATGCCGCAGGCGATTACAACGATTGAAGATGCCGTTAAAAAATTATCGGCCGCGTGATAGCTTAGGGAACCGGATAAGGGTCCCAGCTGGTAATATCCACGCCAACGATCGATAGCTTGCTATCCTTGATCTGGATGGGTACGCGAATGGTCTTTGCTTCATTGGCAGGCGTGTTAGGATCTTCCAGCAATTTAAGCGCGGCTTTAATCACGCTTGCAACAATCGGTTGCACCTGATTTTGATCGCGCAATACGTCAATCGCCTGTTCATAACCGCTGATGATGCTGCTAAGGCTTGCAACAGGTTGATCCTGTTTATCAAGCGTAACAGTGCCTTTGGCATTTACAACCAGCGAGCCCCAGCTTAAAAAGACACGGTCAAGCTCAACGCTGCCTTCATTGTCACGCCAGTTTTCAATGGATTGTTTGTCATCAAGGCGCGGTGCAACGCCCTTCAATTTTGCTTTAAAGCTAAGCTCCTGAACAAGATTACCAAGCGCCACCTTATGATTTTCATCAAGTCCCAATGCGGTCAGGCGCACTTGTACAAACAGGCCATTATCTTTTTTGCTATGCGCCTTGAAAAGCGGGTGGGCAACACTGAGCATCAGGCTTTGCGCCGTGAAGGTATAATTGGGCTTATAGAAATAGAATTTGCTGCTGCTATCAGACGATGCCGTAACACGGAACGGTGTGAGTGGATTGATCGTCAGTTTTAAATCGGGTACATGAAAACGGAACACATCAGGGCGTTCATACTTAAAATCATCACTGCGCAAGGTAATGGCAAACGGAAAACCGCCAACCTCCATATCGCCGCTGATGGTCGCGCCTGCTGCGATCTGTTCACGTTGCCAGTTTTTGTAATGCGCAAGCGCATCAGCCTTTACATCGAACCAATAGAAAATATAGGCGATGAATAAAGCAGTAAAAATACCAAGGGAAAGTGCCGCGCGCCGGTTCATGGTTTCTTAATTAACGAATTGTAAAAATGACTGGATGGGTGATACTAGCGAAAATCCATCCAAAAAGAAAACACTCATTTATGTCAATTCCAGCAACATCTATTGAAAAAGCCAATCCTGTGCTAAACAGCCATCAGCTTGCCCTGCGCGGGATGCTGCTTGCCTTTTTTGGCTATATTTTCTTTAGCTGTCAGGATGTGCTGATGGCTATTAATACGCAGTTCTACTCCGCGCTGCAATTAACATGGATCAATTGTTTGACGGTGCTTACAACGCTGGTAGTGGTATTGATCGCTCGCAAAGGCTGGCGCGGATTGAAGGTGGTGCTGCATACGGATCATCTCAAAACACATTTGCTACGCGGTGCGATGGTTGCGATTGGAACGGGTCTTGTGTTTATTGCGATCCGCGATGTGCCGTTGCCAAATTTCTACGCGATCATTTTTATCGGGCCGATTTTGGCAGTAAGCCTATCCAGCGTATTTTTAAAAGAGCATGTGACGTTCTTGAAAATCGTAGTCTTGCTGATCGGGTTTGCGGGCCTGTTGATTTCACTGAACCCGGGTTCGGAAGGCTTTAACATGCACAGCATCTATGTGGTGATTGCAGCATGTTTTTTTGGATCATCCGCATTAATGGGGCGCTTTCTGAGCCGTAAGGATACAGCGTTATCCTTGATGTTCTATCCGGTGTTAATGGCTGTGATCTTTTTTACTGTGCCCGTTATCATCGGATTTAAATCCATTGCGCTTGTGCATCTGCCGCAGGTAATGATTACGGGCGGGTTTACGACCATCGCATTTTTTCTTACATCACACGCTTATAAAATGGCACCCATCTATCTGATTGTGCCATGCCAGTTTTTACAATTTTTCTGGGGAAGCATTGCCCATGCGGTGATGAATAATGCACTGCCCGAACGCAGCGTGGCGATTGGCGCGATGCTGATTATTCTAAGTAATCTTTTTATTATCGGGTTGCAGCTACGCCAAAAGCATAACGAGCAAAAGCAGGAAGCCTTATGATTATCGTTGGCTTGCTGCTGTCATCGCTGGGGTTTCTGTTATTCACTGGCTTTGATACGGTCAGCAAATATCTCTCGCACGATTATTCGATTTTCCAGATTATGGCCGTGGAATTTTTGTGCGCAACGCTGCTTTTAGCGCTGTATAATCTATGGAATGAGCGTCATGCGCTTCACAATGCCTGGCGCATTCATTCCAAACCCATGCAGCTTGCACGTGGTCTTACCCAACTGATTGGGCAGGTGTTGGTGTTTATCGCGTTGCCGCATTTGCCGCTTGCGCAATTTTATGTCGTTGATTTCTGCGCACCGATCATGGTGGCGGTGATTTCACTCTATGCGCTCAAGGAAAAGCCGCCGCTTTATGTCTGGCTTGCATTGTTTGTCAGCTTTGCCGGGATCGTGATTGCGTTGCGCCCGGATGAAAGCATCAATCTCTGGACGCTGGCGGTATTTGCAGGGGCTTTGGTGCTGGCGGTGTCGATTGTTATTTTGCGCAAGATGATGGAGACGGAAAGCGTAGCGGTGACTACGGTCATTACTTCCGCCATCCTTGCGATTGGCTCCCTTATTCCCACCGTATTTGTGTATCAAAACATGCAGTGGCCTGCCTTTGGCTGGATGCTGCTTGGCGGGGCGTTTTTTGCAGGCGGGCAAATAGCGATCACGCATGCTTTTCGTCTTGCGCCCGCAAGCCTTGCGAGTATCCCGCAATTCCTGCAACTGATTTATGGCGCGATTGCCGGATATCTTGTGTTTGGCGAAGTGCCCACGATCTGGATTTATATTGGTGGCGCGATGGTAGTAATGGCGAATGTGTTTCTGCTGCTGAAGCAAAAGCACGCATAAATGGACAAAACGGGTATTTCAGAAATTAAATTTGTAGAACAAATCGTTAGCCAAAATGTTTCACGTGAAACACACGCACAGGTTGAAAAGAATTATAATCAAGAAAAAATTTGACAGCGAACATACTGAAAAAATGTGTTTCGCATTTTTACAAATGAGAAGTTTGTTTTTATAATTTTTGTGAAATGATCAAATTGTCCATCTCGTTTTATGGAGGGCTCTTACCATAACCGCAGCACTCTCTGGCCAAGATTAAAAGGATTTGCTGGACGCTCTGGTATTTGTGCTGCCGAACCACGTGCTTTGGCTGCTTTAAGCAGAATGCAAGTATCTGTTTTGAGAGGCGCTTTAAACTTTCTTAACAGCCAGCACTGCATTTAACCCGCCAAAGGCAAAGGAATTGCTAAGCGCTGCGCTAATCGGCATTTGCCGTGCGGTATTGGGAATAACATCCAGATCGCATTCCGGGTCTTTCTCAACAAAATTGAGGGTGGGGGGAGCAATCTGATTTTGCACAGCCAGTGCAGTTGCGACCATTTCCAGAGCGCCAGCAGCGCCAAGCGCATGACCGAACATGGATTTGCTTGATGAAACAGGCGGTGGTGTATCGCCAAAGGTAAGCTTGATTGCTTTGGTTTCCGTTGCATCATTGCTGCGTGTGCCGGTGCCATGCGCATTAATGTAATGGACGTCAGTGGCGTTAAGCGCTGCATCGCGCAAGGCACCTTTCATGGCACGTGCCATGCCACCTGCATCGGGTGTGGTAATATCTTTTGCATCGCTGCTCATGCCAAAGCCGGCAAGTTCAGCATAAATATGTGCGCCGCGCTTGGCCGCGTGATCCCATTCTTCAAGCACAAGACATCCTGCGCCTTCGCCCAGCACCATGCCGCCACGACCGAGCGAGAAAGGACGGCATGTGTCAGGCGCAACAACGCGCAGGGCTTCCCAGCCTTTGAGGGTGCCATAGGTCAGGCATGCTTCCGAACCGCCCGTTACGGCGGCAACCATCATGCCGCTGCGGATCATGTGAAATGCGGTACCAATTGCATGCGTTGCCGATGCGCATGCGCTGGCAATGGTATAGCCGGGCCCAAGAATATTATGTTCCATGCTCACCTGGCACCCGCCCGCATTGGCCATCAGGCGTGGAACGGTGAAAGGGTGCACACGAATATTTGCGCCAAGTTGTGCGCCAAGGGGGCCGCCATTATTGATAAGTTTTGTGTAGGATTCTTCAAGCGTGTTTTGTCCGCCAACGCCGGTGCCCATAATGCATGCGGTTTGTTCCGCCAACTCGCCTTCAAATTTCAGGCCGCTATCGGCAATTGCTTCGCGCCCTGCAACCATGATGAATTGCGAGAAGCGATCATACATCGGTAATTTTTTTGGATCGAAATAAGTGGCG